>MESD01000021.1:0-80182 GCA_001770815.1 Burkholderiales bacterium RIFCSPHIGHO2_12_FULL_69_20 | reverse complement strand
GCCCCAGGCTGCCGCCGGCGCCCGGCCGGTATGCCAAACGCACCGGCACGGCCAGCGCTGTCTGCAGGTGATCGGCCAGCAGGCGCAACACGCCGTCGCTGACACCACCGGGCGGGTACACCAGCAGGATGCGGATCGGCCCGGCGGGCCAGTGCGTGCCGGCGGTCCGGGCGCGGCCGGCCTGCGGCCAGCCCAGACCGCAGGCCAGGCCGCCAAAGGCGATCCATCGACGGCGGCCCGCGTCAACCGGGTGGCGGTGGTTTGTCATGGCCTGCGCATCATGCGCCGCCATCCACTTCGCGGGCCATGTGCCGGGCCAGGGCCACGAAGGTGGCGGTGGGGCCCGCCTGGTCGGACTGGCGCCACACCAGCGTCATCGGCGCATCCAGCGGCGTGGCGTCCGCCAGCGGGCAGTAGGCCACCGCATGCGGATGGGCGCCCTGCATCGAGGCCGGCACCACCGAGATGCCGGCACCGGCGGCCACCAGGTTCAGGTTGCTCATCATGCGGGGCACCTCGGCCACCACCCGCGGGCTGAAGCCCTGCGCCTCGCACAGTGCCAGCAGGTTGGCGTACAAGCCCGGCGCGCCTGGCTGGCGCACCAGGATGAAGCCCTCCGCGCGCAGATCGGTAACGGACAGGGTGCGCGGCAACTCGCCAGGCAAGGGCGCCAGTGGATGGTCGATCGGCAGGGCCACCACCGCGGTCTCGTGGAACAGCGTCTCGAACACCAGCCCCTCGGGCCGGGCGATCGGCACCCGCAGAAAACCGCAATGCAGGCGCTCGGCCAGTACCGCCTCGGTGATCTCGGCCGCATTGGCCTCGGTCAGGCTCAGGCTGATGTGGGGGTGCTGCTGGCGGCAGGCGCGCAGTGCCCGTGGCATGTAGGCATGCGCCGCCACCGAGCTGGTGAAGCCCAGCGCCAGCCGGCCCTGCTGACCCTGCGCCACCTGCTTCAGGCGCGCCTGCATCGCGGCCATGTCCTGCAGCAACCGGCGCGCCTCGTCCTGCAGCAGGCGCCCGGCGTCGGTCAGCGTCACGCCCTTGGGATGGCGCTGGAACAGCACCAGGCCCAGCTCGGCCTCCAGCGCCTTGATCTGCTGGCTCAGCGGCGGCTGCTGAAGGCCCAGTTGCGCAGCGGCACGGGTGATGTGGCCGGTATCGGCCACCGCGAGAAAGTAGCGCAGACGGCGCATATCCATATCTGCATGATATGCACTATGTGGTTTTGAGATATTTGACATCTGCAGAAGCGCTGCCTACCGTGCGGCATCCATCAACCTCCAATCCCCACCGGAGACATCGCCATGCGCCGATTCACCCTGGCTGCCCTGTTGGCGCCCCTGCTGCTGGGCAGCGCCCTGCCCGCCCGGGCGGCTGACGCCATCAGCATCCTGTTCGTCGGCAACAGCTACACCTTCGGCCGGCTCGATCCGGTGCTGGGCTACAACGCCGCGAACGTGCGCGACCTGACGCAGCCGCAAGGTCCGCTCAACGGCGGGCGCGATCCGGCGCTGGCCTTCACCACCGGGCTGCCGTTCACCAACCTCGGTGGCACCAATTCGTACCCGGCGGGCACCATCAACCCGGCCACCGGCAGGCCGTTCACCTCGTATTCGCCCCACTCGCAGAGTGAAGCCTGGGGCGGCGTGCCGGGCATCTTCAAGCAGATGACGGTGCAGGCCGGACTGGATTACGACGTGGCGCTGTCCACCCGAAACGCCGCGTCGTTGCGCGGGCATTTCCTGAACACCGCCAACAGCAACTGGGACCTGCGCGGCAACATCACCAGCCAGCGCTGGGACAAGGTGGTGCTGCAGGAGCAGAGCGACGAGCCGCTGCCTGCATTGACCGTGGGCGGCGTTGCGCTGGGTTCGAACTTCCCCAGCTTCCAGGCCTATGCCAACCTGATCGAGAACCATGTGCACCAGGGCAACGCCCTGTCCTACCAGGAGCGCGATCTGTACGTGGGCGGCAACAGCACGCAGCGCACCATCGGGGCCAATGTCAACGCCAATGCCCAAGCCCAGTTGTACCTGCAGCAGACCTGGGCCCGGCCGAACCTGATCAATGCACCCGGTGTCACCACCATCGACCCCGCCAGCGGCAACGCCAGTTACGACCTGGGCCGGCCGGCCACGTCGTTCTACGCCGATCTGGAGAGCATGACGGCTGACCTGCGGCAGGGCTATGCCGCTGCCGCGGCCAACGCGGCGGTCGACGGCAGCGGCGGCTTCACCGGCATCGCCCCGGTGGGCGACGCCTTCCTGCGGGCGGTGACCAGCGGCGTGGCCACACGCGACCTGTACGCCAGCGACGCCGCCACCGACGGCCTCGTCGACCTGTGGTTCAACGACGGCACCCACGCCAGCGTGCACGGCTCGTACCTCAGCGCACTCACCCTGTTCGGCACCATCACCGGGCTGGATCCGCAACGGCTGGGCAGCACCGAGCAAGCTGCCTTCGATCTGGGCATCAGCGCCGCCGATGCGGTGGCGCTGCAGCGCGTGGCAGCCATCGAACTGGGGTTTGCCGCCGCCGTGCCCGAACCCGCCAGCGCCGGCCTGCTGGCCGCAGGGCTGGCCGGCGTGCTGTGGGCGCGCCGCCGCAGGATGGCCGCCTGATGCGCGCGCACCGATTGCGCCGCACGCCGGCCGGCATCGGCTGGATCGCCGGAATCCTGGCCGCGGCCCTGGCGGGCTGTGCCAGTGGCCCGGCACCGCAGGCCAGCGCGCCGGCGCTGGCGGCCGTCTCGGCCGAAGGCGAGGCCCCACCGCAGCCCCTCGCCTGTCCCGGCGGACTGCCCGCCGGCGTGCGCTGTCTGGGTGGGCAAGACCGCTTCGGCGCGCATTACCTGATCGCCCTGCCCGCGCGCTGGAGCGGTGTGCTGGTGCTGCATGCACACGGCGGGCCCGCGCTGGGTGCCCCCAAGGCCGAGCGCAGTGCCCAGGACCTGAAGCGTTGGCAGGTGATGCTGAAGATGGGCCACGCGTGGGCCGGCTCCAGCTTCCGCCAGGGTGGCGTGGAAGTGCGCGCCGCCGCCGAAGACACCGAGCGGCTGCGGCGCATCTTCGTCGCCCATGTCGATCGCCCGACGCGCACGGTGCTGCACGGCCAGAGCTGGGGTGCCGGCGTGGCGGCGGTGGGTGCCGAACAATTCGCCACCGCCGCCGGCGGCCGCTCGCCCTACGACGCCGTGCTGCTGAGCAGCGGCGTGCTGGCCGGAGGCACCCGGTCATACGACTTCCGGCTGGACCTGCGGCTGGTCTACCAGCAGTTGTGCGGCAACCACCCCGCACCGGGCGAAGCCGACTACCCGCTGTGGATGGGGCTGCCGCCGGCGGCCACGCTCACCCGGGCCGAGTTGGCCGCCCGCGTCGAGCGCTGCCTGGGCCTGAAGAAACCGGCCGCACAGCGCAGCGCGCTGCAGCAGCAGAAGCTGTCGACGCTGCTGGCGGTGATCCGCATCCCCGAGCGGTCGCTGCTGGGCCACCTCAACTGGGCCACCTGGCACTTCCAGGACATCGTGCAGCACCGCACCGGTGGACTCAACCCTTTCGGCAACCGCGGCGTGCACTACCGCGGATCGGGCGACGACGAGGCGCTGAACCGCGCCGTTCCCCGGTATGCCGCCGACCCGCAGGCGGTGGCACGTCTGGCGGCCGATACCGACCCGGGCGGCCGCATCCCGGTGCCGGTGCTCACGGTGCATGCCATCGACGATCCGGTGGCCTTCGTCGAACTGTCGGCAAGCTTCCGCGCCACGATGGCGCGTGGCGGCAGCGCGGGGCGCCTGGTGCAGACCTTCACCCGCGACACCGAGCACAGCTACCTCAGCGACGCCGCCTACGCCACGCTGATGGCCGCGCTGCTGCAGTGGATCGACAGCGGGCGACCACCCACTGCCGCCGGCATCGACCAGGCTTGTGCGGCACAGGAACCCGCCTTTGGTGCCGGGTGCCGGTTCGATCCCGCCTACCAGCCGCAGCCCCTGGAGGCACGCGTGCCCGCGCGCCTGCGTCCGTGAAGACAGCGCCCCAAGGCGGCGCTTTGAGCAGCGCCGGGGCGGGCTGCTCAGGCCTGGGCCAGACGCTCCAGCGCCGCCGGGTCGAGCACCCGCACGCTGTAGCCGCTGACCTCGATCACGCCTTGCCGGGTGAAGCTGCGCATCAGCCGCGACAAGGTCTCGGGCGTGATCGCCAGTTGTGACGCCACGTCGCGCTTGCGGTCGTTGAGCTTGACCACCGCCTGACCCGACACGCCAGCCAGCGGCTCGCAGCGCTGGTACAGCCACTGCGCCAACCGGGCCGGCGCATCCTTGTGCATCAGCTCGTGGGTGTTGACCGTCAGCGCCTGCACCTCGCGCGCCAGGCCCTGGATCAAGCGCTGCGCCAGACCGGGGTGCTCGGCCAAGCGGGCCTCCAGCGCGTCGCGCGGCAACTCGACCACGCTGGCCGGACCCATGGCCTGCGCATCCATGGCGTGCGGGCCGGCCAGCCAGGCCGAACTCAGGTCGAGCCAGGCCGGGCCGCGCACGATGCGCTCGGTGCGGAAGGTGCCGTCCAGGGTGCGAAAGCCCAGTGCCACCTCACCGCTGCGCAAGGCCACCAGCGTGCTGGCCGCACTGCTGCGGCTGAGCACACGCTGCCCCGCGGCCACCTGCCGCGCCAGCGCAATCGCCGCCAGCGCAGCCAACTCGGCACTGCCGAGCGTCGGGGTCCCCAGCAGGGCGCTCCACATGGCGCCATCGGCCACCACGGCGCAGGCCGCGGGGCGGGTGAGTCGGTGAGACGGCCTGTGCGCATTGGCGGGCCGCAGGACCGCACTGCGCTCGGGCAGCACGGCGATTCCGGGAGAGGCGGCGAGCAAGGGTTCCATGCAAGTCAATGGCAATGGTGGCCCCGGTCAGGGGAGAAGGCAGTGCGACGGGCGGCGGTCCATGACCGCAACTGTCAGGCAGGCCGCGACCGGCCGACTTGCGTTGGATCAACGGCGCGGCAAGGCCTCGTCCCCGGTGCCGCACGCGACGCCGCCCGCCAGCGCCGCCAGCCGGCCAGCCGCCGGAAGCGGGCCATGCGGGCGCAGGCTCGGCGTTCGGCGGGCGGGCGGGCGGGCGACGCCCCCCCAATCAGGGGAAGGCTGACTACCGATACCTGCGCTGCGCGGCGACCCCTAGACTGCTGCCGGACTGATGCAGACAAGCCCGCTGTCGTGCGGGCCGGCACACCAGGAGAACTTCGATGTCACTGCCCACCCTGCGCCGCTTGGTCGGCACCTGCGCTGTCGCTGCCGGTGCCCTGGCCACCACCCTGGCACCCACCGCCGCCGGGGCCGTCGGCGCACCAGCCGGCGGCTATTCCGATCTGGTCATCTTCGGCGACAGCCTGTCGGATACCGGCAACCTGAGCATTGCCACCGGCGGCGCACGCCCTGGCAACAGTCAGCCGTACTTTGACGGCCGCTATTCCAACGGCTTGATCTGGACCGACCTGCTGGCCAGCGGGCTGGGCCAGGCGGGTGACGCGGCGCCGTTCCTGGCGGGCGGCAACAACTACGCCTTCGCGGGCGCCCGCACCAACAACGCCACCTTCGGGACCACGGCCGACTCGGTGCCTGGCCTGCTGTACCAGACCCAGACCTATTGGGGCGGCACGCACGCGGGCGCCGATTCAAACGCGCTGTACGTTCTTGTCGGCGGCGGCAACGACCTGCGCGACGGACGCAGCATGGCGCCGGGCAATTCGCTGCTCGAGACGAGCTTTCGCCAGCTGTCGGCCGACGCCGCAGTGGCCAATCTCAAGAGCAGCCTCGGCCTGCTGGCCGCCCGCGGTGCCGAGCACGTGCTGATCTCGAACATGCCCGACCTCGGCAATACGCCGGAGGCCGCGTTTCTGGGCGTGCAAGCGGCCTCCAGCGACATCACCGACCGCTTCAACGCGCAGATGCCGAGCCTGATGAGCTACGGCGCCTCGCTGGGCCTGACCATGAGCTTTCTGGACATGGCCGGCGTGGCACAGGCGGTGCGCGAGGACACGCTGTTCAACAATTCGCTGACCTACGGCGTGCTCGACATCTGGGCGCCATGCCAGGGCTTTGCCGGCTCGGCAGGTACCCCGTGCAGCCTTGCGGCCTTCTCCGACGGCCTGCATCCCTCGGCCCGCGTGCACGAGCTTTTTGCAGGTGCCGCGTTCAACGCACTCGGCGTCACGCCGGTGCCCGAGCCCGAGACCGTGGTGCTGATGCTGGCCGGTCTGGCCATGCTCGGCAGGCTGGTGCGGCGCCGCGGTCAAGCTGCCTGATCGCCGCTCCGCCCGGCGAGTCCGAAGCGTCGGGACACGTCTCCAGGACGGATCCCACGTCCATCACGCGATGGACGTGGGTGGTGTTCACTTTCAGCCCGCCCGCATCGCCCCCAGCACCTGCTGCGATCCCGCCGCGATCAGCCGGGCATCCGAGCTGACGGTGACGAAGCGGTAGCCCAGCGCCTGCCGCGCCAGCGCCTGCGCCGGCGTGCCGTTGTGGATGCCGCAGCGCACGCCGTGCGCCTGGGCGCGCTCGGCGATGTGGGCGATGGCCTGGGCCGCCAGCGGATCCACGTCGTCGATCACCGGCCGGCAGCCCAGCGACAGCGACAGATCGGACGGACCGACGTAGATCGCATCCAGCCCCTCGACCGACAGGATGGCGTCGAGGTTGTCCAGCGCCTGCGCGGTCTCGATCATCGCGAAGGCCACCACCGTTTGATTGGCCTGCTGGGGATAGTCGGCGCCGCCGTAGTACAGCGCGCGCACCGGGCCGAAGCTGCGCGTGCCCTGCGGCGCGTAGCGCATGTAGCTGAGGAACCGGGCCGCGTCGTCGCGGGTGTTGACCATCGGGCAGATCACGCCGTAGGCACCGGCGTCCAGTGCCTTCATCACACTGCCGGGCTCCAGCCAGGGCACCCGCACGAGGGGCACCGTGGTGGTGGTGGAGATCGCCTGAAGCATGGTCACCATCTGGGCGTAATCGATCACGCCGTGCTGCAGGTCGATGGTCAGCGTGTCCCAGCCCTGGTGGGCCATCACCTCGGCCGAGAAGCTGTTGGGAATGGCCAGCCAGCCGTTGATCGCGGTCTGGTCGGCGGCCCACAGGGTGCGCAGGCGGTTCTCTCTCATCGGGGTCTCCTCGTGTTGAAACGCCGCTGCCGGCGGTCCGCGCGGCAGGCGCAGCGTGGCTTAGAGTGTGACATCGGGCCCCGGCCCCGACGGCCGCCCTGGCCTGCACGCGAGATCCCCCCCCGCGCCAACCACCCTCGCCAACCACCATGACCCAACCCGACGCCCCCACCACGCCGCACTTCAGGCGCCTGCTGCTGACCGGCGCCGCCGGCGCGCTGGGCCAGTTGCTGCGAGCGCGCCTGCAAGCCCATTGCGACACGCTGCGCCTGTCCGACATCGCCCCGCTGGGCGAGGCCGGGCCGGGCGAAGAGCTGATGCCCGCCGCGCTGGAGGATGCCGACGCGGTGCATGCGCTGCTGGCCGGCGTCGACGCCGTGGTGCACCTGGGTGGCGTGGCCACCGAGCAGCCCTGGGCGCCGATCCTGCAGGCCAACATCATCGGCGTCTACCACCTCTACGAGGCGGCGCGCAGGCAGGGCGTCAAGCGCATCGTGTTCGCCAGCAGCAACCACGTCACCGGCTTCTACCGCCAGGACGAGGTGATCGACACCCGCGCGCCGATGCGCCCCGACGGGCTGTACGGCGTGAGCAAGGCCTTCGGCGAGAACCTCTCGCGGCTGTACTTCGACCGCCACGGCATCGAGACGGTGTGCGTGCGCATCGGCTCGTGCTTTCCCGAGCCGAAAGACCGCCGCATGCTGGCCACCTGGCTCAGCGCCGACGACCTCGAGCGCCTGGTGATCGCCTGCCTGAGTGCCCCGGTGGCCGGCCACACGGTGATCTACGGCCTGTCCGACAACCACACGACCTGGTGGGACAACCGGCTGGCTGCGCACCTGGGCTACCGCCCGCACGACAGCAGCGAGCCGTTCCGCGCCGCCGCGTTGGCGCGCCAACCGGTGCTCGACACCACCGATCCGGTGGTGGTGTTCCAGGGCGGCGGCTTCGTCAGGATCGGGCCGTTCGAATGACCCGGCGACGCGGGCGAAGCCATCTGCACTCCACCCCTTCCACGCCTTTCACCACCGACCGCGCCGTCCTGGCGATCACCCGATGAGCACCCTGCAATTCCAGGTCCGCAAGGACGCGCTGCCCACCACCCGCCTGGTGACCATCACCGACGCACCGCTGGCCGCCGGCCAGGTGCGCGTGGCGATCGACCACTTCGCGCTGACCAGCAACAACATCACCTACGCCGCGTTCGGCGAGGCGATGGCCTACTGGCAGTTCTTCCCGGTGGCGCCCGATGCCGACGGCACGCCCTGGGGCTGCATCCCGGTGTGGGGCTTCGGCGCGGTGGTGCAGAGCCTGCACCCGGGCGTGGCGGTGGGCGAGCGGCTGTACGGCTACTGGCCGATGGCCTCGCAGGCGGTGCTGCAGCCGGTCAAGCTGTCGCCCGGCAGCTTCAGCGACGGCGCACCGCACCGCGCCACGCTGCATGCGGTCTACAACCAGGTCCAGCGCTGCAGCGCCGACCCGTTCTACACCGCCGACACCGAGGCGCAGCAGGCGCTGCTGCGCCCGCTGTTCCTCACCGCCTGGCTGATCGACGACTTCCTGGCCGACAACGCCTTCTTCGGCACCACGGCCGGCGCCACCGCGGACCACCGGCGCGGCGTGATGCTGCTGTCGTCGGCCAGCAGCAAGACGGCTTACGCCACCGCGGCGTTGCTGGCCCAGCGGCCCGAGGTCGAGGTGGTGGGCCTCACCTCGCCGGCCAACGTGGCCTTCTGCCAAAGCCTGGGCGTCTACAGCCGCGTGCTCACCTACGACCAGCTCGACACCCTGGCGGCCGACACGCCCTGCGTGTACGTCGATTTCGCCGGCAATGGCGGGCTGCGCCAGGCGATCCACACCCGCTTCACCCGGCTGGCCTACAGCTGCTCGATCGGCGGCACGCATGTGCAGCAGCTGGCCGGCGCGCGCGACCTGCCGGGGCCGAAGGCCACGCTGTTCTTCGCGCCGGCGCAGGTCAAGAAGCGCAGCGCCGACTGGGGCCCGGCCGTCTTCGGCCAGCGGCTGGTGGCGGCGTGGCATGGTTTTCGCGCCCGGGTGGACGATCCTGCCGCGCCCTGGCTGGTGGTGCAGCAGCACGCTGGCGCCGAAGCGGTGCAGGCCGCCTACGCGCTGGTGCTGAGCGGTCAAGGTGATCCACGCCTGGGCCACATGCTGTCGCTCAGCCGCTCGGCTTGAAGCTCGGGCGTCGCGGCCTCTGCCGCGGCGCCATCGCAGACCCGATCGCCGGCTCGGTCAGGCCCGCGGCTTGCGCCGGTACATGTCCTCGTCGGCGCGCTTGAGCAGGGTCTGCACGTCCTGCCCCTCCTCGGGGTAGAGCGCCATGCCGCAGGCGCCACCGGCGTTGAGCTGCTGCGGCGCCAGCCCGGCCAGCGCCTGCAGCGGCCCGCGCAGCGCGGCCTCGATGTGGGCCCGGGCCGACTCGGCATCACGCCGGTTGTCCACCGATTCGAGCAGCACCACGAACTCGTCGCCGGCAAAACGTGCCACCAGGTCGTTGCTGCGCACCGTGGCCCGCAGCCGGTCGGCCAGTTCACGCAGCACCGCGTCGCCCACGTCGTGGCCATGCTGGTCGTTGATCTGCTTGAAGTCGTTGAGGTCGGCAAACAGCACCGCGAAGGGCCGCGCATCACCGCGCCGGCGCTGCTGCAGGATGCGCTCCTCCAGCCGGCGCACGATGGCCTCGCGGTTGGACAGCCCGGTCAGCGGATCGGTCAGCAGGCGGCGCTGCATGTCGCCGAAGCTGCGTGCCAGGACGCCGAATTCATCGCGCCGGTCGCTGGTCAGCGGCTCGCCCAGTTCACCGTCGGCCACCCGCTGCACGGCCGATGACAGCACCCGCAGCTCACGCGTGACGGCCGCCAGCACCGCCAGGCCGATCAGCACCACACCCACCGCCGCCAGCGCGGCCAGCCCCACGGTGTTGCGCACGTTGTCCTCGATCTCGCCGAGAAAATCGCGCCGCGGCACCGCCACCATGATCAGCCAGTCGAGCCCGGCATCGTCGCGCAGCCTGGAATAACCCAGCTGCACCGCGCTGCCGTCCGGCGCGTTGAACACGCCGGTGCGCGCCTCGTTGCTGCCGCTGCGGCCACTGCTGCCCAGCAGATCACGCACCGCCTGGTAGGTGGCCACCACCATCGGGTCGCTGCTCTCGGCCGCGTTCAGGCGGCTATTGCCGCCGCCTGCCGCGGCGCGCAGGTGCGGCCCGCGCGACACGCCGATCAGGCTGCCGTCGTGCTCGACCACCATCGCCAGCCCGTTGCGGCTGAGCGCCAGCCCCTTCAGGAAGGCGTTGACCCGCTGCAGCGACAGGTCGGTGGCCACCACGCCCTCGAAGGCACCGCTGGCGTTGTTGATGCGCCGGGCGCGTGTGGCCACCAGCTCGGCGGTCTTGAAGTCGATGTAGATCGAGGTCCAGGTGGGCGCGGTGCTGCCCTGCGCGGCGCGAAACCACGGCCGCTCACGCGGGTCGAAGATGCGCGACTCGGGCACCGGTGAACCCAGTGTGCCGTTGATGCCGGTGAAGCGCAGGATGTCGCGCGGGCCGGTGCCCACGGTGCGCAGCCGCAGCTCGGCCTCGGATTCCGAGTAGCGCCACAGCCCGAAGAAGCGGCCCTGGCGATCGCCGTAGTAGGCGTAGTTGTTGGGGTCGCGGTGCACCGAGGTGGCCAGCCAGAAGCGCGTGCGCAGCGCACCCATCTCGGCGGGGAGGGACACCGGCGCCGGCACGTCCTTGGGAAACGCCGACTCCAGCACCGCCGCCGAGCCGGCCACGTGCCGGTCCACCGCCTGGGCGATGCGGTTGACCGTCTCGACCAGCAATTGGCCCGACAGGTTGTCGACCGCGTTGCGCCCGGTGCGGTAGGACAGCCCGCCGATGATCACCGCCGCGGCCAGCACCAGCAGCACGTAGGGGGTGGTGACGAGGGTGCGCAGGGACGGACGGAATCGGGGCATGGCCGGCACTCTACAACCCGCCGCGGGCACGGCCGCCTGGGGCACCGGCACGGCAGGCCCCCCGATGCCGGCCTACAGCACCAGCAAGGCCCGGAAGTCGTTGACGTTGGTGAAGGTGGGCCCGCTCACCAGCAGATCACCCAGCGCCTCGAAGAAGCTGAAGGCATCGTGGCGGTCGAGAAAGTCGGACGGTTTCAGGCCCAGCGCCGCCGCGCGCGCCAGCGTGTCGGGGGTGATCAGCGCGCCGGCGTTGTGCTCGATGCCGTCGATGCCGTCGGTGTCGGCCGACAGGCCCCACACCCCCGGCTGGCCCTGCAGCGCGATGGCGCAGCCCAGCAGGAACTCGCTGGCCCGGCCGCCCCGCCCGCTGCTGCCGCGCACCGTCACCGTGGTCTCGCCGCCCGACAGGATCACGCAGGGCCGCGTGAACGGGGCCGACGGCGGCTGGCCATGCCGCGCCACCGCGCGCGCCAGCGCCGCATGCACCTTGCCCACCTCGCGGCTCTCGCCCTCGACCTGATCGCTGAGGATGTGCGCGGCCAGGCCGTGGCTGCGCGCCAGCGCGGCCGCGGCCTCCAGGCTCTGCTGCGGCGTGGCGATCAGCCGCACCGCGTGGCCAGCGAAACAGGCATCACCCGGCTTGGGCGTCTCGAAGGCGCCGCTCTCCAGCCCGGCGCGCGCGGCGGCCGGCAGCGCGATGCCGTAACGCGCCAGGATGGCCAGCGCGTCGGCGCAGGTGCTGGCGTCGGGCACGGTGGGGCCGCTGGCGATCACCGAGGGGTCGTCGCCCGGCACGTCGCTGATCAGCAGCGTGAGCAAGCGCGCCGGCGCGCACAGCGCCGCCAGGCGCCCGCCCTTGATCGCCGAGAGGTGCTTGCGCACGGTGTTCATCTCGTCGATGGCCGCGCCGCTATGCAGCAGCGCGCTGTTGATGGCCTGCTTGTCCTCGAAGGCCAGGCCCGGTGCGGGCAGCGACAGCAGGGCCGAGCCACCGCCCGAGATCAGGCACAGCACCAGATCGTCGGGCGTCAGCCCCCGGGTCAGATCGACGATGCGCTGCGCCGCCCGCCGGCCGGCCTCGTCGGGCACCGGATGGCGCGCTTCGACCACCTCGATGCGGCCCGGTTTCGCGCGGTAGGCCGGCGGCACATGGTCGTAGCGCGTCACCACCAGGCCCGAGAGGGGCGCCGCGGCCGGCCACAGCGCGTCCACCGCGGCGGCCATCGCGCCGCCGGCCTTGCCGGCGCCCAGCACCAGGGTGCGGCCCACGGTCGGATCAGGCGGCGCCGGCAGGTGCGCGGCGGTCACATCGGCCGGCAGCGCGCGCGAGACGGCCGCGGCGTACAGCGCGCGCAGCAGGCCCGGCGGGTCGGCAACGGGTGTGGCAGCGGGCGGGGTCGTATTCATGTGATGATTATTGAACGCCCGTCCAACACCCCGATTGAGGAGACCTGCCCGATGAAGATCGATTTTGTGTCCGACGTGTCCTGCCCCTGGTGCGCCGTCGGCCTGAATGCGCTGGAGCAGGCGCTGGCCCGCGTGGCACCCGACATCCAGGCCACGCTGCACTTCCAGCCCTTCGAGCTGAACCCGCAGATGCCTGCCGAGGGGCAGGACATCGTCGAGCACCTGTCAGCCAAGTACGGCATCGATGCGCAGCAGATCGCCGCCAATGCCGAGGCCATCCGCCAGCGCGGTGCGTCGGTGGGCTTCGAGTTCGGCGTGGGCAAGCGCAGCCGCGTCTACAACACCTTCGACGCCCACCGCCTGCTGCACTGGGCCGGCTTGCAGAGCGAGGCGGCGCAGCGTGCGCTCAAGCACGCGCTGTTCAAGGCCTACTTCACCGACGGGCTCAGCCCGGGTGACGCCGAGGTGCTGGTGGCCGCGGCCACCGCCGCCGGGCTGGATGCCGACGCCGCGCGCGCGGTGTTGGCCAGCGACGCGCACGCCGCCGAGGTGCGCGAGGCCGAAGGCTTCTACCAGCAGCAGGGCATCAGCTCTGTTCCGGCCATCATCATCAACGATCGCCACCTGATCAGCGGCGGCCAGCCGGTGGAGGTGTTCGAACGCGCGCTGCGGCAGATCGCCCTGGAACAGGCCGCCGCATGAGCCAGGGCAGTGATATCGGCTTGATCGGCCTGGCCGTGATGGGCCAGAACCTGGTGCTCAACATCGAGAGCCGCGGCTTTGCCGTCAGTGTCTACAACCGCACCAGCGCCACCACCGACGAGTTCGTGGCCCGCCATCCCGGCAAGCGGCTGACCGGCTGCCATGCGCTGCCCGATTTTGTCGCCAGCCTGGCGCGGCCGCGCAAGCTGATGATCATGGTCAAGGCCGGCGCCGCGGTGGATGCGGTGATCGAGCAGCTGATCCCGCTGCTGGAGGCCGACGACATCATCATCGACGGCGGCAACAGTCTCTACACCGACACCGAGCGGCGCGACGCCTGGCTCACACCGCTGGGGCTGCGCTTCGTCGGCGCGGGCGTGTCGGGCGGCGAAGAAGGCGCGCGCAAGGGCCCGGCCATCATGCCCGGCGGGCCGGCCAGCACCTGGGGCGTGATGCAGCCGATCTTCGAGGCCATCGCCGCCCGGGTGGACGGCCAGCCCTGCGTGATGCACATCGGCCCGGGCGGCGCCGGCCATTACGTGAAGATGATCCACAACGGCATCGAGTACGGCGACATGCAGCTGATCTGCGAGGCCTACAGCCTGCTACAGGCCGCCGGCATGGACACCGACGACATGGCGGCCGTGTTCGAGCAGTGGAACGAGGGCGAGCTGCAAAGCTACCTGATCCAGATCACCGCCAAGGCGCTGGCCCAGCGTGATGCCGAAACCGGCCAGCCGGTGGTCGACCTGATCCTCGACAAGGCCGGCCAGAAGGGCACCGGCCAGTGGACGCAGCTGAACGCCGCCGAGAACGCGGTGGTCATCAGCACCATCAACGCCGCGGTCGAGGCGCGGGTGCTGTCGTCGCAGAAGGCGCAGCGG
The DNA here is from genome assembly GCA_001770815.1 of Burkholderiales bacterium RIFCSPHIGHO2_12_FULL_69_20. Lineage (GTDB taxonomy): Bacteria > Pseudomonadota > Gammaproteobacteria > Burkholderiales > Burkholderiaceae_C > Pseudaquabacterium. Next base: position 66,057 of record MESD01000021.1, on the reverse strand, counting down.
GTGTTGGCCAGCCGCCAGCTGCAAGGCCCGCCGGCGCGGCTGGCGGTGGACCGGGCCACGCTGGTGGCCCAGGTGCACGACGCGCTGTACGCCAGCAAGATCGTCAGCTACGCCCAGGGCCTGGACCTGATGCGCACGATGAGCGACAAGAAGCAGTGGGCGCTGGACCTGGGCAGCATCGCCAGCATCTGGCGCGGCGGCTGCATCATCCGCGCCCGCTTCCTCAACCGCATCACCGAGGCTTGTCAAGCCGACCCCACGCTGGGCAACCTGATGCTGGCGCCGTTCTTCCAGCAGGTGCTCAACCGCGGTCAGATGGCCTGGCGGCAGGTGGTGGCGCAGGCGGTGGGCGCGGGCATCCCGGTGCCGGCGTTCAGCGCGTCGCTGGCCTATTACGACAGCCTACGCACCGAGCGGCTGTCGGCCAACCTGCTGCAGGCGCAGCGCGACTTCTTCGGCGCGCACACCTACGAGCGCATCGACCGGCCGGCCGGCCAGTGGTTCCACACCGACTGGCCCGAGGTCATCGACTGACCTCGCCGGCATCGCCTGCTCCCCCTCAAGTGAAGGGGTGGGTTGGCGCAAATGTCGGCAAAGTCGTGCCGACGACCCGGGTGGCCCCGGGCGCGGGTGGACCGGCCCCTATAGTCGCCGGTCCTGGCGCCCGCGGGTCACCCGCGGCCGCGCCCACCAGACGATGCCGAGGACCCTTGGAATGCAGTACCAGGCGCCAGCCCAGCCGGCCCCGCAGCGCGCGGGCCCATCCATCGCAGCCGCCTGGCGGCGGATGCAGCGCTTGGCCGCGTCGCTGGCCACGTCGCTGGCCGTGCCCCTGATCGTTGCCGGCCTGTTGACCTCCGGCGCAGCCCACGCGCAGACGTCCGACGTCGTCGAGGTGCGGCCCGGCGACAGCTTCTCGTCGATTGCCGCCCGCTTCACCGGCCAGACCTGGCGCTGGCGGCGGGTCTGGCATCCCCAGCTCAGCGGCCTGCCCGATCCGTCGATCGTGCAGATCGGCATGCAGTTCGAGCTGGTGACCGCGCCCGCGGGCCGCCGCTACCTGCGGCTGGTGGGATCGCGCCCGCTGCCGCCGGCGGCAGCCGTGGCTGCGCCGCTGGTGGCACCGGCTGCGGTCGCCGCCCCGCGCAGCGACGAACCGCTGGTGATCGGCGTGCTGCCCAACATCGGCGCGGCGGTGCTGCTGGCCCAATACGAGAACCTGCGCAGCTGGTTCGAGCGCCGGGCCGCGCAGCCGGTGCGCATCGTCGTGCCGGCCAGCTTCAAGGTGTTCTTCGACAGCATGATGCGCGGTGACTACGACCTGGCGGTGGCCGCGCCGCACTTTGCCCGCGTGGCACAGGCCGACCGCGCGCTGGTGCCGCTGGTCATGTACGAGCCGCGCATCACGGCGCTGTTCCTGTCGACCCTGAACGACGGCATCCGCGCGCCGGCCGAGGTGCGCGGCAAGGCGGTGGGCTTTGCCAACCCCAGCTCGCTGGTGGCCCTGTACGGCCAGCAGTGGCTGGGCCGGCAGGGCCTGGTGCCGGGCCAGGATGTCGCGGTGCGCAGCGCACGCACCGACATGGGCGTGGGCCGCCTGCTGCTGACCGGCGAGGTGGCCGCGGCGGTGATGAGCAACGGCGAGTTCCGGGCGCTGCCGCAGGATGAATCGTCGCGTTTGAAGATCGTCGAATCCTTCGCCCGCATCCCCAACTTCATCGTGATGGCCCATCCCCGGCTGGGCGCCGCCCGCATCGGGCGGATGAAAACGCAGCTCAAGGCCTTCATGGTCGACCCGGAGGAAGGCGCCGCCTTCGTGCGGGCCACCGGTGTCACCGGCATGGTCGATGTCGACGCGGCGGTGCTGCGCGAGCTCGACCCGTTCGTCGCACCCACCCGCCGCGCGATGGGCTACGGCCAGTAAGGCGCGCACGATGAGCAAGCTGCTGTGGCGCTCCACGCTGGGCGCTCGATCGCCCGAGTTGCACCCGCTGCCGAGCACGATGTTCGGCGAGACAGCCCTGCAGGCCGACCTGCCCCTGCCGTCGACCTTGCCGCAGGACATCGCCCGCAGCTTCGAGCAACTGGGCGTCATCGCCTTCCGGGCCTCGATCGTCAACATCGACTCGCTGGCCTTCCAGGCCGCGTGGACCATCTCCGAGCACGGCGAGGTGGCCGACAGCCCGGTCGATCGGCCGCTGGACAGCTCGTTTCCGGCGGCCACCGCGGCCATCAACCTGCTGGCCGAGTCGGCCGAGGACGAGACGCTGGTGCACCGGCTCAGCCCCCGCCGCTGGGGCCTGGCCTGGCGCCTGGACGATCTGCGGGTGGTGCTGTCGGAGGTGCAGTTCCACGCGCGCCGCGATGTGGTCGGCGATGCCGACAAGACACTGCTGCGGCTGATCTGCGGCGTGGCCATGCCGGCGCAGGGCGGCGTGGCCTCGGCCGCTGCGGTGCGCGCCGACAGCCTGGCCGAGGCCGCACCGGGCACCGACCGGCCCGCCTCCACCGCCTGGCTGGTCTGGTTCGGCCTGGGGCTGGCGCTGATCGGCGCGCTGTTGGCCGGCGGGCTGGTGCTGACCACCGTGCCCGAGCTGCGGCGCCAGCTGGCCGAGCGCGAGACGCAGCTCACGCAGGCGCGTGCGCTGGCCGACAAGACCCTGGCGCGCGGCATGGCCACCGCACTGGCCACCGGCGACTACGGCGATGTGCAGACCGCGCTGGGCGGCTTTGCGGCGCTGGGCTACTTCGACGGCGCGGCCGTGATCAACCAGCGCCAGCGGGTGGTGGCCCTGTCGGGCGGCACCGACCCGCTGCGCATCGGCGATGCGGTGCCGCCGGCGGTGCAATCCTCGGCGCAGGTGGTGGCGCTGGTGCTGGGCAGCGACCGCCTGGGCCAGTTGCTGATCCTGCCCGCGCCAGCGCCGCCGGCCGCGGCTGGCCTGCCCCGCCAGCTGGTGCCGCTGGCCGCCGGGGCGGCACTGGCGGCGGCGGGCGCCGCGCTGGCCTTGCTGCTGGAGCGGTGGCTGGCACGGTGGTCGTCTCGGGCGCTGGCCCTGCGCCAGCGCCCGCCGGGCGCCCGCTGACCGGGCACACGGCGGAATCGACGGATCACCCATGGGCTGGCACGGCCACCTGCAACTCGACTACCGCCGCGAGGCCGGGCGCACCATCGCGCTGGACCGCCACCACGGCCCGCTGCGCGTCCTGCAGCGCCTCTACCCCGAAGGCGAGACCGTCTGCCACCAGGTGCTGGTGCACCCGCCCGGCGGCATCGTCGGTGGCGATGTGCTGGCGCTAGCCGCCACGCTGGCCGCCGGCAGCCATGCGCTGATCACCACGCCCGGCGCCACCCGCTTCTACCGCAGCGCCGGCCCGCTGGCCGAGCAGCAGGTGCAGGCCGATCTGGCCGACGGCGCCCGGCTGGAATGGCTGCCGATGGAGACCATCGCCTACCGCCGCTGCCAGGTGCGCAACCGGCTGCGCTTCACGCTGGCGCCGCAGGCGCAGATGATCGGCTGGGACGTGCTGGCGCTGGGCCTGCCGGCCGCCGGCGAGCCGTTCGACGAAGGCCGCTTCGCGCAGCAGCTGCAGTTGCCCGGCATCTGGCTGGAGCGCGGCACGCTGGACGGCGCCGACCGCCTGCTGATGGACAGCCCGCTGGGCCTGGCCGGCCACTCGGTGATGGCCACGCTGTGGCTGGCCGATGGCGCGGCGCTGGGCCGCGAGCGTGGTGAGCAGCTGATCGACAGCGCCCGCGTTTTGGTGGCCGACAGCGCACTGCCGCTGACCGCCGGTGTCAGCGCACCGCACCCGTCGCTGCTGGTGCTGCGCGCGCTGGGCCACCGCGTCGAGCCGGTGATGGCCTTGCTTCAAGCCGTGTGGGCCGCCTGGCGCCAGCAGCACTGGGGGCTCAAGCCCTGCGCGCCGCGGGTGTGGCGCACCTGATCCACCGGCCAGGCGCGGTCAGCCGGGCGCGGGCGGGTCTTGCTCGGCCACCCAGGCCTGCAGCAACCGGTAGGCCACCGCCAGCACCACCGGGCCGATGAAGATGCCGACCAGCCCGAAGGCCAGCAGGCCACCCACCACGCCGGAGAAGATCAGCAGCAGCGGCAGGTCGGCGCCCATGCGGATCAACACCGGGCGCACCACGTTGTCGATGGTGCCCGCCACCACGGTGATCACCAGCAGGAAGGTGGCCCAGCCGTTGTCGCCGCTCCAGTAGGTCCAGATCACCACCGGCACCAGCACCGGCATCGGCCCCAGCTGCGCCAGGCACAGCATGAACATCAGCACCGTCAGCAGGGCGGCATAAGGCACCCCGGCGATGGCCAGCCCCAGGCCGCCCAGCCCCGACTGCACCATGGCCGTGACGCCCACGCCCAGCGCCACGCCGCGGATGGCCTGGCCGGCCAGCGACACCACCGCCTCACCCTGCTCGCCGGCCAGCCGCCGGCCCACCTGCCGCAAGGCCGACGCGGCCGATTCACCATCGGCGTACATCAGCGCCGCCAGCAGCAGCACCAGCAGGCTCTGCACCAGCAAAAAACCCACCGTGCCCACCTGGCTGACGAACCAGCGCGTCACCTGGCCTGCGTAGGGCCGCAGTTTGTCGATCACCCCGTCGGCCCCGGCGGCCACCGCCTGCGACCACAGCTGGCCGAGCTTGGGGCCGATCAGCGGCAGCGACAGCAGCCAGTCGGGCGGTGTGCTCATGCGCAGATCGGACACCCGCCTGGCAAGGTCGGTGATCTCGTCGACATGCTGCACCACGGTGATCACGCCCATCGTCACCGGCAGGATGAACAGCGCCAGCAGCGCCAGCGTCATCAGCAACACCGCCGCCCAGCGCCGCCCGCCCAGCCGCGCCTGCAGCCGGCGCATCAGCGGCCAGGAGGCCACCACGATGGTGGACGCCCAGATAGTCGGGCCGATGAACGGCCGCAGCACCCACAGCGCGGCCAGGATCAGGCCGGCGATGAACAGCACCCCCAGGGTGGTGCGGGCCAGTTCGGAACGGGGTGGGCTCATGGCGAGAGGCGCCGGTGGCGCAGGCTGGGGTCGTTCACACCTTGTCAGGCGAAATCGTAAGGCCCGCCGCGTTCGAGCGCCCGCTGGTACGCCGAGCGCTTGTGGATGCGCTCGAGAAACGCCATCAGCTTCGGCCGGCTGGCATCGAGGCCGGCCCGCTGCGCGGCGGCCTCGAGCGGAAAGCTCATCATGATGTCGGCACCGCTGATGCGGCTGCCGGCAAACCAGGTGCTGCGGCCCAGTTCGGCCTCCATGAAATCGAACTGCCGCGTCAGGTTGGGCCACACCAGCAGGTCCGTCACCTTCTTGCCGATGGCACGCGCCACCGGCTTGATGAAGAACGGCATCGGCGCGGTGTTGATGCTGTCGAACACCAGCTTCATCAGCAGCGGCGGCATCGCCGAGCCTTCGGCGAAGTGCAGCCAGTAGCGGTAGCGCAGGTGCTCGGGCGTGCCGGGCTCGGGGCGCAGGCGGCCCTCGCCGTACTGGTCGAGCAGGTACTCGACGATGGCGCCGGTCTCGGCCACCACGCTGTCGCCATCGGTGATCACCGGGCTCTTGCCCAGCGGGTGCACCTGGCTCAGCTCGGGCGGGGCCAGCATGGTCTTGGCATCACGCTGGTAGTGCTTGATGTCGTAGGGCAGGCCCAGCTCTTCCAGCAGCCACAGCACCCGCTGCGAGCGCGAATTTTCGAGGTGGTGGACGACGATCATGCGGCGCTCTCCTGCGGCAGTGCGGGCTGGTTTGAATGCCGGGCCAGCACACCCGCCGCGGCGGCGCGCCCGCTGGCGAAGCTGGCGCCGAGCAGGTAGCCGCCGGTGGGTGCCTCCCAGTCGATCATCTCGCCGGCGCAAAACACACCCGGCAGCGCGCGCAGCATGCCATGTTCGTCCATCGCCTCGAAGCGCACGCCGCCGGCGCTGCTGATGGCCTCGTCGATCGGCCGTGCGGCCATCAGCCGCAGCGGCCAGGCCTTCAGGCGCTCGGCCAGCACCTGCGGCTGGCCGGCCACCATTGCCGCCAGCTGGCTGGCGCTGAACTGCTCGCGCAGCAGCGCGGCCTTCACGCCGTCGAGCCCGGCATGCTCCTTCAGGTGGTTGGGCAAGGATCGTGCGCCGCGGCCCTTGGCCAGCGCGCTGGCCAGCTGCGCCACGCTGCGCCCGGGCAGCAGGTCGAGCTGCAGCGTGGCGCTGCCATCGCGCGCGATGGCCTCGCGCAGCCGCGCCGAGGCGGCATACACCAGGCTGCCTTCGATGCCGGTGGCGGTGATGACGAACTCGCCCTGCTTGTCGAAGGCCGGCCCCCGGCCGTCGTCGACGTGCAGGCGCACCGTCTTGATCGGCGCGCCGGCAAAGCGCTCGGCGAAGTAGGGGCTCCAGCCGACGTCGAAGCCGCAGTTCGACGGCTGCAGCGGCGCCACGCCCACACCGCGATCGGCCAGCCAGGGCGCCCAGGCGCCGTCGCTGCCCAGCCGGGCCCAGCTGGCCCCACCCAGCGCCAGCACCAGCGCATCGGCCTGCACCAGCACATCACCCGCGGGCGCGGCAAAGCGCAGCGTGGTGGGCGCATCACCGGCCTGCCAGCCCAGCCAGCGGTGGCGCATGTGCAACCGCAGGCCCTGGCTGCGCAGCCGGTGCAGCCAGGCCCGCAGCAGCGGCGCGGCCTTCATCTCGGCAGGGAACACCCGGCCCGAGCTGCCGACAAAGGTGCCCACGCCCAGCCCGGCTGCCCAGTCGCGCAGCGCGGGTGCATCGAAGGCCTGCAGCCACGGCGCCACCTGCGCCGCGCGCTCGGCATAACGGCTGACGAAGGGCTCGATCGCCTCGCTGTGGGTGAGGTTGAGCCCGCCCTTGCCGGCCAGCAGAAACTTGCGGCCCACCGAGGGCATGCCGTCGTACAGATCGACCCGCGCCCCGCCCTGCAACAGCACCTCGGCGGCCATCAGCCCGGCGGGGCCGCCGCCGATGACGGCGACGTGGATGGCGGGCGGGGCAACTCTGGCGGCATCGGTCATGCGGGGAGTCTATGCGCCAGCCGCCGCGGCGCGGCATGACAGACGCCCGTGCGCCAACGGCGCGCACGGGCGTCTGCAGATCCCCAGCCCACCCGGGCCGGGGCGGTCGGGCATCAGCCCTTGCGGCGGCGGGCCAGGAAGCCCACACCCAGCAGGCCGGCCAGCATCATGGCGTAGGTCTGCGGCTCGGGCACGGCCGAGATGCGCACCATCAAGTCGTTGCCGCTGGCCGGGTGCTGCACGTTCAGGAAGGCCACGTTCGGGTCGTTCAGGTCGAAGAACAGCCCGGTCGGCTCGGCGCCGTTGGTGGCCAGCGCGGCCCACACGCCCACGCTCTCGGCCACGCCGTCGCGGTCGGTGTCCTTGGCGAACCAGATGTTGGCGTTGCCACCGCCCTGGTCTTCGATGATGTAGATGTTGCCGTCGGCATCGATGGCCAGGTTGTCGGGGCTGTTGAAGTCCGTGCCGACCGTCAGGCCCGTGGCCGCGTTGATCGAATCCTGGCTGGCGAACAGGTTGATCTGGTTGTTGGCGAGGTCCAGCGAGAACACCTTGTCATTGGTGGTGGTGGCCACGTACAGCCGCTGCTCACCGTTGGCCAGGGTCTGGATCTCCAGATCCTCGGGGCGGTCGAAGTTGGTGCCGACGAAGTCGACCACATTGGGCGTGGCGCGGCCGTCCAGGATGGGCATGCCGTTGGCGTCGGTCTTGACGATGGTGTTGGGCAGCGCGGCGCCGGTGGCGTTGGTCAGCGCCACCCACGAGTAGGCACCGGTGGCTTCCTGGGTCATGCCGTCGCCCACGCGCAGCACCGAGGTCTGGCCGTTGGCGAAGAAGTCGGCGCCGTTGCTGGCGTTGGGGTTGACCGAGGTGAACTTGAAGATGTGGCTGTCGTTGCGCTCGTCGATGAAATAGAAGTTGTTGCTGTTGTCGAAGGCCAGGCCTTCGTGCGAGACGCGGATGTCGGCCGGGCCGATCTTGCGGTGCACGAAGTTGGCGGCGCCGGCGGTGGCGGTGGTGGGATCGGTCACCTCGAACAGGCGGCCCTTGCCGCTGGCCACCTGGTTGGGCTCGCTCCACGACTCTTCAGCCGTCAGGTAGGTGCCCCAGGGCGTCCAGCGCGAGGCATCGCCCGCCACGAAACCCTGCGTGCCCGGCGACACGATGGACACCGCGCGGGTGTTGTAGTTGTTGTCCCACAGGTCGACGCGCATCACGCCGCCGGTGCCGGTCTCGAAGGGGGTGAACAGGTAGCGGCCGGCGTCGGGGCCGGTGCGGTTGGTGTCGATCATGTCCCAGTTGCCCGAGTTCGAGCCGGGCACCAGCGCGTTCTGGTTGGCGCGGTTGGCGATGATGGTCTGGGTGAAGTTGGGCGACGACAGCACCAGCGGTGAGGTCATCTCCAGGGGGCTGCCGGTGGGCAGCGTCGCCACGCTGGCGGCGCCAGGGGTGTAGGTGGAGAACAGGCTGGTCTGGGCGAAGGCCTGCGCGCCGAAGGCGAGCAGACCCACCGCGGCGGCGATGGGCAGGGTCTTGAACATGGTGAGGGCTCCGTCAGTGTTGGGCAGTGCAGTCGAGGCCAGGTGCCGCGACTTGCTTCACAGTGTTTCTGCCGTTCATGTCATGCGCGTGTCAACGTTGCACCGGCGCCTGCGCCGAACGACCTGCCCTCAGCCGCACACCCGGTTGCGCCCGTCCCGCTTGGCGCGGTAGAGCTGCAGGTCGGCGCGCGCCAGCAGGCTGGCGGCGTCGTCGTCGGCACCCAGCCCGGCCACGCCGATGCTCACCGTCAGCGGCGGCAGACCGGCCAGCACTGCCGCCCAGTCGTGGCTGGCGATGCGCTGGCGCAGCTTGTCGCCCAGCCCCTGCGCCTGGTCGGCCGGCGTCTCGACCAGGATCAGCACGAACTCCTCGCCGCCGTAGCGCCCGGCCACGTCGCTGGAGCGGCAGCCATCGGCCAGCAGACGCGCCACCACGCGCAGCGCTGCATCGCCCGCCGCATGCGAGAAGCCGTCGTTGATGGCCTTGAAGTGGTCGATGTCGATCATCGCCACCGCCAGCGGGTGGCCGAAGCGCTGCGCGCGCTGCACCTCGCGCTGCAGTTGCAGATCCAGCCAGCGGCGGTTGGCCAGGCCGGTGAGGCCGTCCTCGCGCGCCAGCTGCTGCAGCAGCCCGGCCTGCGCCTGCAGCTCGGCCAGCAGCTGGCTGTGGTGTTGCTCGGCACGCTGGGCATCGGCCAGCGCCTGGGCCAGCTCGGCATTGCGCGCGCGCTCGGCCAGCGCGTCGTGCTGCACGCGGGCCAGATCCTGCTGGTTCATCAGTGCGCGGATGCGGCGCTGCGAGGGCTGGTCCTGCAGCCGCTGGGTGCAGGCGTGGTAGGCCCGAAAGTGCTGCAGCGCGGCCGCCAGATCGCCCAGCGACTCATGCGCCTGCGACAGGCAGCCGTGCGTGGTGCCGATCAGGGGCAACGCCTGCGCCGCCTCGGCATGCGCCAAGGCCTGGCGCAGCAGCTGCAGCGCGGCCGTGGGGTCGTCGCCCGCCATCGGCGTGCGCGCCTGCGCCAGCAGCACCTGCGCTGCCAGGCCGCGGTCGCCCCGGCGCTGGGCCAGGTCGAGCGCGTCGGCCAGCAGCGGTGCCGCCGCCGCGGTCTGGCCCATTGCCTGCTGCACCAGGCCCAGGGCCAGCAGCGCCAGCGCCAGGTCGCCGACATTGCCGGTACGCTGGGCCAGGTCGAAGGCGGTGCGCAGATGCGGCAGCGCCTGTTGCGGCTCGCCGGCATCGTTGAGCAGACGCCCCAGGCCGATCAGCACGGTGCACTCCAGCGCGCGGTCGGGCGTCTGCCGCACCAGCGCCAGGGCACGGTCGAAGTGCGTCTGGGCCGCGGGCTGCTCGCCCATCTCGGCCAGCAGCACCGCGAGGTTGGTCAGGGCGTAGGCGGTGGCGCCGGCATCGCCCGCTGCCTCGCCCAGTTGCCGGCTTTGCAGCAGGTGCTCCAGCGCTTCGGCAAACTGCCCGGTGTCGCGGTGCACCAGCGCGATGTTGTTGAGCGTGGTCGACTCGGCGGCCCGGTCGCCCACCGCCTGGCGCAGCCGCAGCGCCTGTTGGTAGCAGTGCAGCGCCGCCTCGTGCGCCTGGCGGTCGAGGTGCAGGTTGCCCTGGTGGTTGAGGGCCTCGGCCTCACCGCGCTGATCGCCCAGGCTGCGCATCAGGCTGATGGCCTGCTGCAGCGCCGCCAGGCAGTCGTCCGGATCGTCGCCCAGGATGGCCTGGCAGACGCTGGTGCGCAGCAGGCTGTAGGCCAGGCCACGCTGGTAGTCCAGGCGCAGCGCCAGGTCGTGGGCCCGGCGGCACAGCGCCAGCGCCGCGCGGGCATCGCTGTGGCGCAGCTGGTGCGCGCGCTGGTTCAGCGCATCCACCGCTTGAACGGTTTCGAGCTCGGCGGGTGGGGACGACTGCATCGGCGGCGGCCAGGCCGTGGGTGGTCAGGCTGCCAGTTTAGGCGGCCGGCGTGGCCGGGCCGGCAGCAACAGGCCCAGTGGGAACCAGTCCGTCAGATCGCCACGCGCTGGCGCACGGCATCGGCTTCCATGTCGGCGCCGCGGCCGCGGACGATGATCTCGCCGCGCTCCATCACCAGGTACTGGTCGGCCAGTTCGGCGGCGAAGTCGTAATACTGCTCGACCAGCACGACGGCCATGCGCTGACCGTTCAGGCCCCGATCGGCCAGCATGCGGATCACCCGGCCGATGTCCTTGATGATGCTGGGCTGGATGCCTTCGGTCGGTTCGTCCAGGATCAGCAGCTTGGGGCCGGCCGCCAGCGCACGGGCGATGGCCAACTGCTGCTGCTGGCCGCCCGACAGGTCGCCGCCGCGGCGGTGAATCATCTGCTGGAGCACCGGGAACAGCTCGAACAATTCGGCCGGCAGCGGTGCGCCCCCGGGCTTGACCGCCAGGCCCATCTTCAGGTTGTCTTCCACCGTCAGGCGGCTGAAGATCTCGCGGCCTTGCGGCACGTAGCCGATGCCGCGGCGCACACGCTCGTAGGGCGTGCTGCGGGTGATGTCGGCGCCATCGAAAGCCACCGTGCCGGTCTTCACCGGCACCACACCCATCAGGCTCTTGAGCAACGTGGTCTTGCCCACGCCGTTGCGGCCCAGCACCACGGTCACCTCGCCCAGCCTGGCCTCGAAGCCCAGGTTGCGCAGGATGTGGCTGCCGCCGTAATACTGGTTGATGCCGTCGACCTTCAGCATGTTGTATTTCCTGCTGAGAGGCTCGGCGTGCTTGGACCGCACGAGTCCACAGGCAGCGGGTGTGCGGCTGACTCCGTGTCCCCCGGGCCTCCGGCCCTCCTCCTTTTACCTGCGTCAGCCGCACACCCGCTGCCTGCGGACCGGCACCACCGCGGCATGCATGCAGGCACACCTCGGTGCTGCCTGGCCACGGGCGGTGCCGACCCGGCTGCCGCAGGTAAAGGAGGAGGGCCGAAGGCCCGGGGGACACGGAGGCAGCCGGGTCGGTGCCGACCGTGGCCACGCACCAGTCCTTCGCAAGGCACCAGCAACTCACCGCCCAAGGTACACCTCCACCACCTTCTCGTTGTTCTGCACCTCCGCCAGCAACCCCTCGGCCAGCACGCTGCCTTCATGCAGCACCGTCACCTTCTTGCGGCCCTCGGTCAGCTGGTCGACGAACTTCATGTCGTGCTCCACCACCACCAGGCTGTGCTTGCCTTCCAGGCTGAGAAACAGCTCGGCGGTGCGCTCGGTCTCTTCGTCGGTCATGCCGGCCACCGGTTCGTCCAGCAACAGCAGCTTGGGGTCTTGCACCAGCAGCATGCCGATCTCCAGCCACTGCTTCTGGCCGTGGCTCAACAGGCCGGCGGTGCGCTGGGCGTCGGCCATCAGGTGGATGGTGCCCAGGGTTTCGCCGATGCGGTCGAGCTGCTCGCCGGACAGGCGCGAGAACAGCGAGGCCCTCACGCGCCGGTCAGCCGCCAACGCGAGTTCGAGGTTCTCGAAAACGCTCAGATCTTCATACACCGTGGGCTTCTGGAACTTGCGGCCGATGCCCACCTGGGCGATCTGCGGCTCGCTCAGGCGCAGCAGGTCGATGGTGGAGCCGAACGACGCGGTGCCGCTGTCGGGCCGGGTCTTGCCGGTGATGCAGTCCATCATCGTCGTCTTGCCCGCGCCGTTGGGGCCGATGATGCAGCGCAGCTCGCCCACGTTGACCGTCAGGCTCAGCTTGTTCAGCGCCCGAAAGCCGTCGAAGCTGACGGTGATGTCGTCCAGGTACAGCGCCACGCCCTGGGTGAAATCGGGCACGCCCAGCCGCGCGATGCGGCCGTAGCTGGCGTCGCGCCCGCCGCTCTCGGTGTTGCGGCTGGCCTGCTGCCTGGCCTCGTAGTCGGCGCGGCGCTGGGCGCCCTGCTCCATCAGGTCGGGCGTCATGCCTTCTTCTCCACCGCACGCTTGAACAGGCCGACGATGCCGTTCGGCAGGAACAACGTCACCGCGATGAACAGCGCCCCCAGGAAGTACAGCCAGAACTCCGGAAAGGCCACGGTGAACCAGCTCTTGGCGCCGTTGACGAAGAACGCGCCGACGATCGGCCCGATCAGCGTGGCGCGGCCACCCACCGCGGCCCAGATGGCGATCTCGATGCTGGCCGCGGGGCTCATCTCGCTGGGGTTGATGATGCCCACCTGCGGCACGTACAAGGCGCCGGCCACCGCGCACATCACCGCGCTCAGCACCCAGATGCTCAGCTTGTAGGCCAGCGGGTTGTAGCCGGTGAACATCACGCGGGTCTCGGCATCGCGGATGGCCTGCAGCACCCGGCCGTACTTGCTGTTGACGATGGCGCGCGACAGCAGGTAGCAGCCCACCAGCGTGATGCCGGTGATGACGAACAGCGTGATGCGCATGCCCGGCGTGGCGATCGGCAGGTCGAGCAAACGCTTGAAGTCGGTGAAGCCGTTGTTGCCGCCGAAGCCGGTCTCGTTGCGGAAGAACAGCAGCATCGCGGCAAAGGTCAGGGCCTGCGTGATGATCGAGAAGTACACGCCCTTGATGCGCGAGCGGAAGGCGAACCAGCCGAACACCAGCGCCAGCAGCCCCGGCACCAGCACCACCAGCAGCATCTGGGCGATGAACGAATCGGAGACCGTCCAGGTCCAGGGCAGTTCCTTCCAGTTCAGGAACACCATGAAATCAGGCAGCGGGCTCTTGTAGTTGCCGTCCAGCCCGATCTGGCGCATCAGGTACATGCCCATGCCGTAGCCGCCCAGCGCGAAGAACAGGCCATGGCCCAGGCTCAGGATGCCGGTGTAGCCCCAGATCAGGTCCATCGCCAGCGCGCAGATGGCGTAGCAGAGGATCTTGCCGGTCAGCTGCACCGCATAGTCGCTGACGTGGAACGGGCTGCCCGCCGGCACCAGCAGGTTCAACACCGGGAATACCACGGTGATGACCGCCAGCGCGGCGATCACCGCCGCCCAGCCGCGGACACCTAGCAGCAAGCCACGACGTTGAACGAAGGCGAGTTCGCCAAGCGGCCGCCGCGGAACCGGCTCTGCCGGGCCGCTGGGGGCGCCTCCCTGGGGGGGAGCGCCGAAGGCGCTGCGGGGGGGAGTGATGTCTGCGTTCATGCTTCAGCACTCCGGCCTTTGATGGCGAACAGGCCTTGCGGCCGCTTCTGGATGAAGACGACGATGAACACCAGCACCATGATCTTGGCCAGCACCGCACCGGCCCAGCCCTCCAGCAGTTTGTTCAGCACGCCCAGGCCCAGCGCAGCCACCACGGTGCCGGCCAGCTGGCCCACGCCGCCCAGCACCACCACCATGAAGCTGTCGACGATGTAGCCCTGGCCCAGGTCGGGCCCGACGTTGCCGACCTGGCTGAGCGCGCAGCCCGCCAGTCCAGCAATGCCCGCGCCCAGGCTGAAGGCCAGCATGTCGATGCGCGCGGTGTTCACGCCCACACAGCTGGCCATGCGGCGGTTCTGCGTGACGCCGCGCACGAACAGCCCCAGCCGCGTCTTGCCAATCAGCAGCGCCATGCCGATCAACACCGCGGCGGCAAACACCAGGATCGCGAGCCGGTTGTAGGGCAGCACCAGGTTGGGCAGCACCTGGATGCCGCCCGACATCCAGGCCGGGTTCTCGACGCCCACGTTCTGCGCACCGAACAGGCTGCGCACGCCCTGCATCAGCACCAGGCTGATGCCCCAGGTGGCCAGCAGTGTCTCCAACGGGCGGCCGTAGAGCCAGCGGATCACGCTGCGCTCGAGCACCGCGCCCACCAGCGCGCTGGCCAGGAAGGCCACCGGGATGGCCAGCACGATGTACCAGTCGAAAGCGCCAGGCAGGTACTGCCTGAACAGGTTCTGCACCAGGTAGGTGGCGTAGGCGCCAATCATCATCAGCTCACCGTGGGCCATGTTGATCACGCCCATCAGGCCGTAGGTGATGGCCAGGCCCAGCGCCACCAGCAACAGGATGCTGCCCAGGCTGAGCCCGGTGAACAGCACGCCCAGCCGCTCGCCCCAGGCGAGCTGGCCTTGCACGCTGTCGATGGCCGCCTGGATCGCGGCCTTGACCTTGGGATCTTGCTCGCTGGCCAGCTTTTCCAGCAGCAGCGAGCGCGTGGCCGGCGAGCTGCTGCCCGACAATGCGGCCGCTGCAGCGGCGCGTTGGGCCGGATCGGCCGACGAGATCAGCACCGCCGCGCGCAGCAGGCCCAGGCGAGCTTTCAGGTCCGGGTCGGTCTCGGCGGCTTCGGCCTTCTGAATCAGGCCGAGCTTGCCCTCGTCGACATCGTTCTTCAGCTCGGCAATCGCCGCGCGGCGCACCGCCACGTCGGGCGACACCAGCCGCAGCACCGCGACCGCCGCCTCCAGCTCACGCCGCATGCGGTTGTTGTTGACGGCATCCTCGGCATCGGCCGGCAGCGTGGCGGCGGCGCCGCTGGCCGCCTCCACCGCCTTGCCGTCACGCACGATGAAGGCCTTGCCGCCGGCGGTCTTGACCTCGTCGTCGAGCAGCGCCCGCACGAAGGGTTCGAGCGCCGGGTCGGCCGTGGCCACCACCTCGTTGAGCGCGGCCACGCGCCCGTCGCTGTCACCGGCGGCGATGCGGCCAGCCTGCTCGGGGGTCAGGGCCCAGGCAGAAGCCCCGAGCAACATGAAAAACAGAAAAATCAGTCGACGCAACACAGGCAGGCCCGGTCAGAAACTGAGGCCAGCTGTGGCAAAGCCACAGCCGCCGAACCAAGCACACGCCGCGGAACCGGCTCTGCCGGGCCGCTGGCGTGGCCCCCCAGCGGGGGGAGCGGCGTCAGCCGCTTCGGGGGGAGTTACTTTTTCTGCACGACGTTCTTCTTGCCCTTGTTCTCGGCGATGTAGTCGCTCCACGGGTCGGCCACCACCGGGCCCTTGGTCTTCCACACCACGTTGAACTGGCCGTCGGCCTTGATCTCGCCGATGAACACCGGCTTGTGCAGGTGGTGGTTCTCCTTGTCCATGGTGGACATGAAGCCGCCCGGCGCGGGATAGGTCTGCCCGGCCATCGCCGCGATCACCTTGTCGGTGTCGGTGCTCTTGGCCTTCTCGACCGCCTGCTTCCACATCATGATGCCGATGTAGGTGGCTTCCATCGGGTCGTTGGTGATGGGCTTGTCCTTGTGGCCAGCGATGCCCTTGGCACGGGCGTAGTCGCTCCACTTCTTGACGAACTCGGTGTTGGCCGGGCTCTTGATCGACATGAAGTAGTTCCACGCGGCCAGGTGGCCCACCAGCGGCTTGGTGTCGACGCCGCGCAGCTCTTCCTCACCCACGCTGAAGGCCACCACCGGCACGTCGGTCGCCTTCAGGCCCTGGTTGCCCAGCTCCTTGTAGAAGGGCACGTTGCTGTCGCCGTTGATGGTGGAGACCACCGCGGTCTTCTTGCCTTCGGAGGCGAACTTCTTGATCTTGGCGATGATGCTCTGGTAGTCGGCATGGCCGAAGGGGGTGTAGTCCTCCATGATGTCGGCATCGGCCACGCCCTTGGCCTTGAGGAAGGCACGCAGGATCTTGTTGGTGGTGCGCGGGTACACGTAGTCGGTGCCCAGCAGCACGAAGCGCTTGGCGCCGCCGCCGTCCTTGCTCATCAGGTATTCCACCGCGGGGATGGCCTGCTGGTTGGGCGCGGCGCCGGTGTAGAACACGTTCTTGCTGAGTTCTTCGCCCTCGTACTGCACGGGGTAGAACAGCAGGCTGTTGAGTTCTTCGTAGACCGGCAGCACGCTCTTGCGGCTGACGCTGGTCCAGCAGCCGAAGGTCACGGCCACCTTGTCCTGGCTGATCAGCTGGCGCGCCTTCTCGGCAAACAGCGGCCAGTTCGAGGCCGGGTCGACCACCACCGGCTCGAGCTTCTTGCCGAGCACGCCGCCCTTGGCGTTGATCTCGGCGATGGCCATCAGCACGGTGTCCTTCAACACCGTCTCCGAGATCGCCATCGTGCCCGACAGCGAATGCAGCACGCCCACCTTGATGGTGTCGGCCGCGAAGGCCGGCAAGGCGTACAGGCTCATGCCCAGCGCAACGGCGGTGAGCGAGGTGGTGAAGCTGCGGCGGGTGGATGTCATGTCGGCGCTCTCCTGCGGGTGAACACACCCTGTGAATGGATGGCGCCAGTCTGGGTGCCGCCCCCGATTCAGGCCATACGACACATGGCGTACGCCGTCACGCCCGACGCAGGCCGCGCCCGGCACGCGCCGCGCCCAGCGGGGGTTTGGGTTTCCCCCGGTTGAAGGGGCCCCGCCACGGTGCGAGAGTCGGCGCTGCTCATTTCATATGACGATTGGAGACTTCATGCACAAGCACACCGGCACGGCCCACCGTTTGGCAAAGATCACCCGCCGCGTCTTGCTGGGCACGGCCCTGGCGGCCGTGGCCAGCGGTGCGATGGCGCAGAAGTATCCCGATCGGCCGATCACGCTGGTCGTGCCCTGGGGTGCCGGCGGCGGCACCGATGCGGTGGCCCGCATGATCGGCAGCCTGATGGAGAAGGACCTGGGCCAGCCGGTGAACGTGGTCAACCGCACCGGCGGCTCGGGCGTGGTGGGCCATTCGGCCATCGCCGGGGCGCCGGCCGACGGCTACACCATCGGCATGATCACGGTCGAGATCACGATGATGCACCACCAGAAACTGACCGAACTCAACGGCACCAGCTACACGCCGATCGCGCTGGTCAACCTCGATCCGGCCGGGCTGCAGGTGCGCGCCGATGCGCCCTACAAGAACGTGGGCGACGTGATCGCCGCGGTCAAGGCCAACCCGGGCAAGTTCAAGGCTTCGGGCACCGGCCAGGGCGGCATCTGGCACCTGGCCATCGCCGGCATGCTGCGTGATGCCAAGGTCGACCCGGCGGCCGTGCCCTGGGTGCCCAGCAACGGTGCGGCCCCCGGCCTGCAGGACCTGGCCGCCGGCGGCGTCGAGTTCGTGCCCTGCTCGCTGCCCGAGGCACGCTCGCTGATCGACGCCGGCAAGGTGCGCTCGCTCGCGGTGATGAGTTCCAGCCGGGCTGCGTTGTTCCCCAACGTGCCCACGCTGAAGGAGGCCACCGGCTCCGACTGGGCCACCGGCGCCTGGCGCGGCATCGCCGCCCCCAAGGGCCTGCCGGCACCGGTCGCCGCAAGGCTGGAAGCCAGCGTCAAGAAGGCCTACGACAGCAAGGAATACAAAGACTTCATGGCCCAGCGCGGCTTCGGCCTGCTGTGGGGCGGATCGGCCGAGTTCGCCAGCTTCATGGCCAAGGGCGATGCCGACATGAAGGCGGTGATGACGGCCGTGGGCATCGCCAAGTGACCCGGTGAGAGCCGTTGACCTGAGGGTCGGCGTTGCGCTGGCGCTGCTGGCCGCCGCGGTGCTGTGGTCGGCGCAGGCCTTTCCGGTGGTGCCGGGGCAGCAACTGGGCGCCGGCTTCCTGCCCAAACTGGTGGGCACCGGCCTGCTGCTGTGCGGGCTGGGGCTGGTGCTGCGCAGCCTGCGTGGCGTGGCCTACGACGACCCTGTCGCTGCGTCCAGCTCGTCGTGGCGCGACATCGCCAGCGCGCTGCTGATCCTGGCCACCATCGCCGCCTACATCGCGCTGGCCGACAAGCTGGGCTTTCTGCTGATCGCGCCGCTGTGCCTGCTGGCCGTGTTCCGCGTGCTGCGGGTGGGCTGGGCTCCGGCCATCGGCTTTGCGCTGGGCGGCACGCTGCTGGTGCACCTGGCCTTCTACAAGCTGCTGCGGGTGCCCTTGCCCTGGGGCGTGCTCCCACCCCTGTATTGACCGGCGCCCGCGCCGCACCGGAGCCTGGCCATGGACGCCCTCGCCACCGCCTTCGGGCTGGTGTTTCAGCCTTATGTGTTGCTGGTGATCCTGCTGTCGGCCACCTACGGCCTGTTCGTCGGCGCCATTCCCGGGCTGACGGCGACCATGGCCACCGCGTTGCTGGTGCCGGTCACCTTCTTCATGGCGCCGGTGCCGGCGGTGGCGGCCATCGTCACCGCCACGGCCATGGCCATCTTCTCGGGCGACATCCCCAGCGCGCTGCTGCGCATGCCGGGCACCCCCGCCAGCGCGGCCTATGCGGACGAGGCCTATGCGCTCACCCGCAAGGGCCAGGCCGAGTTGGCGCTGGGCGCCGGGCTGGTGTTCTCGGTGCTGGGCGGCATCTTCGGCGTGCTGGTGCTGATCGTCGCCGCACCGGCGCTGGCCGAGGTGGCGCTGAAGTTCAGCTCGTTCGAATACTTCTGGCTGGTGATGCTGGGCTTCACCAGCGCCATCTTCATCGCCGGCAACGACGTGCTCAAGGGCTGCACCTCGATGCTGATCGGGCTGCTGATCTCCTGCGTGGGGCTGGAGAACCCGGCCGGTGCGCCGCGCTACACCTTCGGCAACGCCGAGCTGATGGGCGGCATCTCGCTGATCCCGCTGATGATCGGCATGTTCGCGGTGGCCGAGGTGCTGCGCTTTGCGCTGGCGCGCGAGAAGCCGGTGATGGCCGTTGACCGGCCGTTCGGCAATGTGTTTGCCGGCATGTGGGCGCTGCTGAAGAAGTACCCGCTGCAGCTGCTGCGCGGCTCGACGCTGGGCACGGTGATCGGTGCCCTGCCCGGTGCCGGCGCCGACATCGCCGCGTGGATGAGCTACGCGATCAGCAAGCGCTTCTCGAAAGAACCGCACAAGTTCGGCACCGGCCATGTGGAGGGCATCGTCGAATCGGGCGCGGCCAACAACTCGGCGCTGGGTGGCGCGTGGATCCCGGCGCTGGTGTTCGGCATCCCGGGCGATTCGATCACCGCCATCGCCATCGGCGTGCTCTACATGAAGAACATGAACCCCGGGCCGATGCTCTTCGTCGAGAACCCGCAGAACATCTACGCGGTGTTCATCGTCTTCATCGTGGCGCAGTTGCTGATGCTGCCGCTGGGCTGGATGGCCATCCTGGCGGCCAAACGCATCCTGCGTGTGCCGGCGGCGCTGCTGATGCCGCTGATCCTGCTGTTCTGCATCGTTGGCAGCTTCGCCATCAACAACACGCTGTTCGGCGTGGTGATCATGGGCGTGGCCGGCGTGCTGGCCTTCTTCATGGAGCGCTGGGGCTTCCCGGTGGCGCCCACCATCCTGGGCGTGGTGCTGGGCACCATGCTGGAGGAGCATTTCTTCAGCAGCCTGGTCAAGGCCGACGGCCAGCTCTGGCCCTTCTTCGAGCGGCCGATCGCCGGTGCGCTGGGTGCGCTGGTGCTGCTGATCTGGCTGTGGCCACTGGCCCGGCGCCTGCTGCGGCGCGCCCCGCTGCGCAGCGCCTGAGCGCCGATCCAGACCGGCTTTGATCGGGCACGGCAAACCCGCAGCGGCCCAACTCGTGCACAGTACGGCCCTGACCCCACTGACGGCGCCCGGCGCCCGAGACCTGCCCATGACCACGCCCCTCACGCTCGAAACCCTGACGCAATCCAAGATCCACCTGATCGGTGGTGAAAAGGGCGGCGTCGGCAAATCGATGGTGGCGCGCCTGCTGGCGCAATACTTCATCGACCACGCGATGCCCTTCGTCGGCTACGACACCGACCGCTCGCACGGCGCGCTGCTGCGCTATTACGCCGGTTACGCGTCGCCGGTGCTGGCCGACCGCTACGAGGCGCTGGACACCATCGTCGAAAGCGCCGCCGAGCAGCCCGGCCGTCGCGTGCTGGTCGACCTGGCCGCGCAGACCCATGCGCCGCTGGTGAAGTGGATGGACGAGTCGGGCGTGCTCGACCTGGCCGACGTCAACGGCATGTCGATCTACTACTGGCATGTGATGGACGCCGGCCGCGACTCGGTCGACCTGCTGGCGCGCCTGCTCGACCAGTTCGGCGCCCGGCTGCGCTACGTGCTGGTGCGCAACCAGATCCGTGGCGACGACTTCAGCCAGCTCGACAAGTCGGGCGAGCAGGTGCGGGCCATGGCCTTCGGCGCCCAGGTCATCACCCTCAAGCACCTGCACGACCCGGTGGTGCAGAAGATCGACGCATCCAATGCCAGCTTCTGGTCGGCCCGCAACAACACCGACAAGGGCGGCCCCGGGCTGGGCCTGATGGAGCGCCAGCGCCTGAAGATGTGGTTGGCCCATGCGATGGCCGAGATCGACACCGTGCCGGTCTGATCAGCGGGCCGGCACCGGGCGCCGGGCGCCGCGACGCATCCATTTGTTCAACTCCCGGGAGACTTTCATGAAGCTGATCTGCACCGTATTGACCACCACCCTGGCGCTGGGCGCCGCCGGCCTGGCGCAGGCCCAGGCCACCGTCAAGACCGACGGCCAGTGGCGCGCCGCGCTGGGCCTGGGGGCCAGCGCCTCGTCGGGCAATACCAAGGCGGGCAACCTGTCGCTGAACGGCGATGCGGTCAAGGCCACCGACCAGCACAAGGCCTCGCTCTACGGCAATGCGCAGTACGCCCGATCGGGCGGTGTGGCCACCAGCGAGCAGCTGCGCCTGGGCGGACGCTACGACCAGAACCTGAATGCCAACCTGTTCGCCTTCGGCGGCCTGGACTTCGAGCGCAACAAGTTCTCCAACCTGAAGCTGCGCAGCCAGTTGAGCGGCGGCCTGGGCTGGCACCTGATCAAGTCGCCCAGCCTGACCTGGGATCTTTTCGGCGGCCTGGGCTACACCAGCGACAAGTACATGGCCGCCACCCTGATCGACGGCGCCTCGCGCACCTCGTACGGTTATGCCTCGTTGCTGCTGGGCGAGGAGTCGACCCACAAGTTGAGCGAGACCACCAGCGCCAAGCAGCGCCTGGTGCTGGTGCCCAACCTGAAGAACCGCGGTGAATTCCGCGCCAACTGGGACGCCGGCCTGGCGGTGGCGATGAGCAAGACGATGAACCTGAACGTCGGCATCGCGCTGGCCCACAACAGCGAGCCCGGCCCCGGCCGCAAGACCACCGACACCTTGTTGACCACCGGCGTGTCGGTCAAGTTCGACTGACGGGTTGCGCGCGGGCCTGAAGCTTGGACTGGACCTTCACAAGGTGTGAAAGAACCGTCGCGAGCGGTCCGAGGTTGCGTCGAGTAGCGCAGCCGTACACCCGTACGGCGAGCAACGCAGGCGCAAGATCGGACCGCGCAGCAGGTTCGTTCATACCTTGTCAGCCGCGGGAGGCGCTGAAGCCCTGCACCCGCGCCAGTACCAAACCGGCCGCGGCGGTGCGCGTCTCCACACCCAGCTTGGGCAGGATGTGCTCCATGTGCTTGGTGACGGTGCGCGGCGAGGCGCCCAGGATCTCGCCCACGTCGCGGTTGGTCTTGCCCTTGGCCACCCAGTACAGCACCTCGGCCTCGCGCGCGGTGAGGCGAAACAGCTGCACCATGCGGTCGAGCACCGCCGCGTCGTCGGCCTCGCTGGCGACGATCAGCCATTCGGCCTCGTCGTCGCCCGGCTCGTCGGCGGGGTCGCTGCCCGGCGGCGCATCGGCCGCCGTGTTGGCCGCCACCTCGCCGGTCATCGCGTGCAGCGCGAGCGTCAGGCGGCGCCCGCCGCGTGCGCACACCAGCGGCTGCGCTTCGCCGCCGGCCGCCGCGGCCTGGGCCTGGCGGCGCAGCCAGTCGATCAGCGGCACCGGGGCGAACGGGCCCTCGCTGCCGAAGTAGTCCCGCAGCAGCGTGCGCGCCAGCGCGGTCTGCCACAGCAGCCGGCCGTCGTGGGCCCGCACCACCAGCGTGGCGTGGCCGAAGGCGTCCAGCGCATTGCGCGCCTGGCGCTGCACCCGCGCGGCCTGGGTGTGCACGGCAATGCGCGCCAGCACCTCGCGCGGCTGGATCGGCTTGGTGACGTAGTCGACCCCGCCGGCACCGAAGGCGGCCACCACGTGCTCGGTCTCGGTCAGCGCGGTCATGAAGACGATGGGGATGGCCGCGGTGGCCGGGTCGGCCTTCAGCTGGCTCGCCACCTCGAAGCCGTCCATGCCCGGCATCATCGCGTCCAGCAGCACGATGGCCGGCTGCGCCTGGCGCGCACGCGCCAGCGCGCTGGGGCCGTCGGTGGCCACCAGCACGGTGTAGCCGGCGTCGTCCAGTGCATCGTGCAGCAGCGACAGGTTGTCGGGCAGGTCGTCGACGATCAGCACCACCTCGCCACCGGCATGCATCAGCGGCTCGGGCGGGGCATGGCGCGACGGGGTGGGGGGTTCAGGCAGCGTCATGCAGCGTCAGGCAGGCGGGTGGTGGCAGGGTTGGTGGCAGGGTCGACCTCGGCCAGCGCCGTCTGAAGGGTCGACGCCAATGTATCGAGCTGGAAACCCCGCGCCAGCGCACGCAGCCGCGCGGTGAAGGCGGCACTGGCCGGGTGCTCGCTATCGATGGCGTCGAGCTTCTTCTGGATGCCGCGCAGGTAACCCAGGCGCACCAGTTCGGCCAGTGCCTGCAGCGCCGCGGCGGGCGGTGGCACCAGCGCGGCGGCCGGCGCCTCGACGGGCGGCAGCGCCGCCTCGTCCACCCACTGCAAACCCAGCCGGCGCTGCAGCCAGCCCTGCAGCTCGGTCATGCGCACCGGCTTGACCAGGAAATCGCTGCGGGCAATGCCCAGGTCGTTCTCCAGCCCCTGGTCGAAGGCGTTGGCCGAGACGATGGCCGCCGGCGCATCGCTCAGGCCCAGATCACGCAGGCGGCGCAGCGTGGTCCAGCCGTCGATGCCGGGCATGGCCAGGTCGAGGAACATCGCATCGACGGGCTCGCCGTCACGCAAAGACGTCAGCAGCGCCAGCGCGGCCTCGCCCGATCCGGCCTGCAGCAGCTCGAAGCCCAGCGGCGCCAGCCGATCCACCAGCAGGCGGCGGTCGGCCTCCTCGTTGTCGACCACCAGCAGCCGCCGGCGCGGCCCCAGGTAGCCGGTGTGGCGCAGCGCGCGGCGCGTTTCACGCGGGCTGGCGCGGGCCTGCAGCTCGGGCAGATAGAGCCGCACGGCAAAGCAGCTGCCCTGCCCCGGCGTGCTGCGCACGGTGAGCTCGCCGCCCATCAGCCCGGTGAGCATGCGCGCGATGGTCAGCCCCAGCCCGGTGCCGGTGGTGGCGTTGCCGCCGGCCGCGGTGCCGCGCACGAAGGGCTCGAACACCTGCGCCAGCTCGGCCTCGCTCATGCCGGGACCGGTGTCCTCGATCTCGAAACGCGCCATCTCGCGCGCGTAGTCGACACGCAAGCTCACTTGACCAACACGGGTGAACTTGACCGCATTGCCCAGCAGGTTGATCAGGATCTGGCGCAGCCGCTTCTCGTCGGCGCGCACCAGCTCGGGCAGCGTGCCGGTGCGGGTGTGCACGAAGCGCAGGCCACGCTCGGCCGCCTGGGCTTCGAACAGCCGCACCAGCTCGTCCATGCCCTCGGCAAAGTGCATCGGCCCGGGCTCCAGCGCCAGCCGGCCGCTTTCGATGCGGGCGATGTCGAGCGTGCCTTCGATCAGGCTCAGCAGGTGATCGCCACCGCGGCGGATCACCTGCACCGCGCCGCGGCGGTGGGCCGGGATCGCCGGGTCGTCCTCCAGCAGCTGCGCATAACCCAGGATGCTGTTGAGCGGCGTGCGCAGCTCGTGGCTGATGGCGGTGATGTAGCGGCTCTTGGCCTGGTTGGCGGCATCGGCCACCACCTTGGCCTGCTGCAGCTGGGCATCGGTGCGCTGGTGCGATTCGATCTCGTGGCGCAGCGCGGCGGCCTGCTGATGCAGCGCCAGCGCCTGCTGGTTCAGTGCCTGGGTCTGGCGGCGCGATTCTTCCTGCGCCAGCGCCCGGCTGCGCTGCGCCAGCACCGCCCACCAGGCCACCATGCCGGCGATCAGCAGCAGCACCGCAAAGGCCTGGCCGAAGCCGGCGCGCAGCAGCGGCGCCACCGCCGCGGCGCTGATGGCGTCCAGCGTGCCCAGCGAGCGCAGGCCCAGCGCGTACAGCGCGCCGAACAGCAACGCCAGCCCCGGCACCACGCCGCACATCAGCAGCAGGTAGGCCGACAGCCCACCCTGCAGCTGCGGCGCCATGCGCGCGGGCAGCAGGCGCTGCAGCAGCCGCAGCCACTGCGCCGACAGCCGTGCCTGCGGCTTGCAAAGATCGTCGCAACGGGCGTCCAGCGTGCAGCACAGCGAGCAGATCAGGCCACCGTAGGCCGGGCAGGCGGCCATGTCCTCTGGCTCATAGTCGCGCTCGCAGATGGTGCAGCGGCGCAGCGCCTGTGCGCCGAGATAAGCACCGGGTGGAGCGTCCGTTGGAGTGCCCGGTCGGGCGACCTCGGTCGCCTCGATGCGCCGCGCCGCGCCGGTGCGCCGCGCCAGGTAGTAGCGCCCGCCGGTGGCCCAGGCGATCAGCGGCGACGCGACCATCGCCACCACCAGCGCGATCATCGCCGACCAGGCCTGCGCCATCGGCCCGAAGGCGCCCCCGTGCGCGGCGATGCTGAGCACCGAGGCCACGCCCATCGCGCCCACGCCCACCGGGTTGACGTCGTAGAGGTGGGCGCGGCGGAACTCGATGCCCCGCGGGCTCAGGCCCAGCGGCTTGTTGATCACCAGATCGGCCACCACCGTCATCATCCAGGCGATGGCGATGTTGCTGTAGAGGCCCAGCACATGGCTCAGCGCCTGGAACACGTTCAGCTCCATCAGCACCAGCGCGATCACGGTGTTGAACACCACCCACACCACCCGGCCGGGGTGGTGGTGCGTCAGGCGCGAGAAGAAGTTGCTCCACGCCAGGCTGCCGGCGTAGGCGTTGGTGACGTTGATCTTGAGCTGGCTGACCAGCACGAACAGCGCGGTGGCCGCCACCGCCCAGCTGTAATTCGGGAACACGTATTCCCAGGCCGCCAGGTACATCTGGTTGGGGTCGACCGCACGCTCGGGCGGCACCATGTGCGCCAGCGCCAGGTAGGCCAGCGTCACGCCGGCCATCATCTTCAGCACGCCCATCACCACCCAGCCCGGCCCGCCCATCAGCGTGCCGAACCACCAGCGCGCGGCGTGGCCGGGGCGCTTTTCGGGCATGAAGCGCAGGTAGTCGGCCTGTTCGCCCATCTGGGTGATCAGCGCGATGCCCACGGTCAGTGCCGCGCCGAAACCCAGGCCGCTGAAGCCGGGGCTGCGGCCGTCGATGCCGGCAAAGCCGGTGAGACCGGCCAGCTCGCCCGGCGCCTTGAACAGCACGAAGCCCAGTGGCAGCAGCAGCATGGCCAGCCACAGCGGTTGCGTCCACACCTGCAGCCGGCTGATGGCCGTGACGCCGTGGCTGACCAGCGGGATCACCACCAGCGCGCAAATGCCGTAGCCCCAGGCCGGCGGGATGTCGAAGGCCAGCTCCAGCGCGTAGGCCATCACCGCCGCCTCGAGCGCGAAGAAGATGAAGGTGAAGCTGGCGTAGATCAGCGAGGTGATGGTCGAGCCCAGGTAGCCGAAGCCGGCGCCGCGTGTCAGCAGGTCCATGTCGACACCGTGGCGCGCGGCGTAAACGCTGATCGGCAACCCGGCCGCGAAGATGATCAGCCCGGTGGCCAGGATCGCCAGCGCGGCGTTGGCAAAACCGTACTGCACCAGCAGCGTGGCGCCCACCGCCTCCAGGATCAGGAACGAGGCTGCACCGAAGGCGGTGTTGGCCACCCGCCATTCGCTCCACTTGCGGAAGGTGCGCGGCGTGAAGCGCAGCGCGTAGTCCTCCATCGTCTCGCTGGCCACCCAGCTGTTGTAGTCACGCCGGAACTTGACCACCTGCTGCGGCGGCGTGCGGGGCGTGGCGAGGGTGCGGGACATGCGGCATTTGCATCAAGATCCGCACCAGCCGGGGGCGGGCTGTCGCGGGCCGCCGCGCACCAATCACGCGCGCGGCACGACCCAGGCCGCACCAAGTACGCTCATCGCGCACCTGAATGGCGCTCAGCGCGGCGCCGGCGCCAAATTCACCTGATTGCGCCCCGCGGCCTTGGCCTGGTAGAGCGCCTGATCGGCGCGCAGCAGGGCCACCTCGGCCGCCGCGTCGGCCGCCGACATCGGGCTGACCCCCAGGCTCAAGGTGACGGGCAGCAACTGGCCCTGGTGCAGCAACGGTGTGGCCTGCAGGTGCTGTCGCAGGCGCTCGGCCAGCGCCAGGGCTTCGTCGGCATCCACCTCGGGCAGCAGCAGGGTGAACTCTTCACCACCGCTGCGCGCCACCAGATCGCGCTGGCGTGTCAGCTGCCGCATCAGCCGGGCCACATGCTGCAGCACGGCGTCACCCGCGGCATGGCCCCACTGGTCGTTGATGCGCTTGAAGTGATCGAGGTCGGCGGCCAGCACCGCGCAGCGCCGGTTCGGCTGCTGCTGCAGGCGCTTGAACTCAAGCTGCAGCCGCTCCATCAGGCCGCGGCGGTTGGCCACGCCGGTGAGGTAATCGGTGCTGGCCTGCAGGTGCAGCTCGCGGCTCATCAGCACCCGCTCGGTGATGTCCTCGAAGCTGGCGTACACCTCCTGCACCACGCCCTGGCGCACCAGCGGCGTGGCGTTGACCAGCAGCCAGGCGTGGCCTCGGTCGGGCACCGACACGCCCATCACCACGTTGCTGACCGGCTGGCCGGTGCGCAGCGCCACCATCGCCGGGTGCTGGTCGCCGGGAAACGGGCTGCCGTCCTCGTGCAGCGCGTGCCAGCGTGGATCGATCGACCCCAGCCCCTGCATCTGCTCGAGCGTGAGCCCCAGGATGCGCTGCGCCGCCGTGTTGGCCGAGGTGATGCGGCCGTTGGCGTCCTGGTAGACCACGCCCTGGGGCACGGTCTCGAACAGCGTGCGGTATTTCTCTTCGCTGGCCTTGAGCACCGCCTCCATGTGCTTGCGCTGCGACACGTCGGTGAGCACGCCGGTCCAGACTGTGCTGCCATCGGCGCCGGGTTTGGGGCTGGCCTTGGCCTGCACCCATTTCAGCTGGCCGCTGGCGGTGCGGATGCGGTATTCGTATTCCCAGACCCGGCCTGCCGCCACGGCCTCGCGGATCGACTGGTCATGCGCCGGCCGGTCCTCGGGCAGGATGTGGCGGGCCAGGGTGTGGATGTCGCCACAGGCCTGCGCGGGGGTCAGCTCGAACAACGACTCGAGGCCGGGGCTGAAGTAGACGAAGCGCCAGCGCCGGTCGGCACTGTGGACCAGCCGGAACATCGCTCCCGGGATCGACGCGGCCAGGTCGAGCAGCAGCGCCTCGCTGTCGCGCAGCGTCTCCTGCGCCTGCTTCAGCGCGGTGACGTTGTCGTGCGCCACCACGATGCGCGGCGGCTGGCTGCCTTCGATGCGCGACACCCGCGCCAGGAACCAGCGCTGCTCGGTGGCCGAGTGGCAGGGGTACTCAAGCTGGAAGCCGAGGCGCTGCCCGCCCAGCACCTGGCGCAGTTGCTGCAGGAACGGACCGGCCTCGGCGCTGTCAACCACGGCAGGCCCGCGCAGGTCGTGCGCACAGGCGGTCAGGTAGTTGGCGCCCTCGTGCACCCGCTCGGCCAGGCCGGCGTTGGCCTCGGCAAATGCGCGCCAGGCGCGGTTGACGGCGACGATGACGCCGGCCTCGTCGAGCACGCACACATGCGCGGTCAGCCCGTCCAGCACCGATTGCAGGAACTGCTGCGACGACTGCAGCGCCTGCTCGATGCGCTTGCGCTGCGAGATGTCGACGACATACACCAGACGCTCACCACGGCCGTCGCTGCCCGGCACCCGCACCGATTCGGCCAGCACGCTGAAGACCCGGCCATCGCGGTGCAGCACGTCGGTCTCGCCGCGGAAGGCGCCGCCCTCGTTCAAGAAGGCCTGGTGCATGGCCAGCACCCGCGCGCGCTGTTCTTCGGGAAAGACGCTGGTGAAGCTGCGGCCCACCAGTTCGGTCGGCGCATGGCCGTAGAGCGCGCCGTAGGCGGGGTTGACGATGCGGTAGATGCCGTCGGCATCGATGACCGCCATGCCGATCGGTGACTCTTGCAGGATGCGCTGCAGCAGCGACTGATCGATGGCCATGTGCCTCAGGGGCGCCGGTGGCGTGGGCGAAGCGAGTGCTCTGCGCCTGGTGCAACCACGTCTGCGGCTCCCTTTCTGGTTGGTCGGCCAGCGCCCCGCCAGGGGGCATCAACCTGACTTGATTCTGGGCCGCGCGGTGCGTGTTGTGTTGGTCGGGCGCAATCTTTTAGCATTTCGCGCTCAAAGGCACACGCCTTCGCGGCGGCAGACTCACGCCGCAGGGATCACCAGCACCACGTTGCCCAGGCTGCGGCCTTGCTCGACCTGCGCGTGCGCCTGCGCGATCTGCGCCAGCGGCAGGCGGGCAGCGATCTGGTGCTGCAGGCGGCCGCGCCGCAGCAGCGCGTCCAGCGCGGCCAGCGCCACCGCACGGTCGGCCGGCGCCAGGTTGTAGACGATGAAGAAACGCAGGTTCAGGTTCTTGACGATCAGCGGAAAGAACGGCAGCTGAAACGGCGACGCGCCGCTGCCATAGACCACGTAATCACCGCCCGGGCGCAGCACCTCGAGCGCCAGCGCCGCATTGGAGGCGATGTCCATGTCGATCACCCGGTCGATGGCGTGGCCACCGGTGGCCTGGCGCACCTGCTCGGCGGCGTCGGCCTGGCGGTAGTCGATCGTGGCATCGGCGCCCGCCGCACGCGCGGCCGCCGCCTTCTCGGGCGTGCTGGTGGTGGTGATCACCTGCTGTGCCCCCAACAGGTGGGCCATCTGCACCGCGTAGTGCCCCACCGCGCCGGCGCCGCCGGTCACCAGCACGCGCTGGCCGGCGATGCCGCCGCCGTTGGCGTTGCCCAGCAGCACCGCATGCAACGCGGTCAGCGCGGGGATGCCCAGGCAGGCGCCGGCCTCGTCGGCCACGTTGTCGGGCAGCGGCTGGGCCTGCGCGGCCGGCAGCACCACGCACTGCGCGGCGGTGCCGAAGGCGCGGCCCCAGGCGGCGTTCCACAGCCACACGCGCTGGCCGATGCGCGCGGCATCCACCCCGGCGCCCACCGCGTCGACCACGCCCATGCCGTCGCTGTGCGGCACGATGCGTGGAAAGGCCAGCACCGAACTGCGTAGCCCGGCTCGGCTCTTCACGTCCGACGGGTTGATGCCCGACCAGCGCAGGCTCACCCGCAACTCGCCCGGTCCGGGCTGCGGCTCGGGCCAGTCGGCCAGCTGCAGCACCTCGGCGGCGGGGCCGGTACGGTCGTAGAAGGCAACTTGCATCGCGGGTCTCCTCGGGGGCGGAATGCGCCAGACTGTAGCGACCGCCGGCAGCGCCGGGCCGGCGCAGCCCGATCAGCGGCCGAGCTGCTTCAGGCGGGCCGCCTCGACGATCTCGATCCAGTAGCCGTCGGGGTCCTTGATGAAGGCCACGTTCTTCATCTTGCCCTGGTCGGGCCGCTTCACGTAGGGCACCTGGTGCTGGTCAAACCAGGCCACCGCCGCGTCCAGGTCGGGCACCGAGAAGCAGATGTGGCCGAAGCCCTGCGGCTGCGCATTGCCATCGTGGTACTTGAAGTCGGCCTGGCCCTCGGTGCCCCAGTTGTGGGTGAGTTCGAGCACGCCGCGCTGCGAGAAGGTCCAGGCCATGCGCTCGCCGTCGTCGGTGGGCACGGCGTTGTCGCTCGGCAGATGGGCCAGGAAGTACAGCGAGAAGCTCATCTCCGGAAAGTCGAGCTTGCGCAGCACGCGCAGGCCCATCACGCGGGTGTAGAAATCCAGCGCAATGGCCGGGTCCTTGACCCGCAACATCGCGTGGTTGAAGACAAAGCCCTGGGTGGCGGCGTCGGGGGCGGCGCAGACGCCGGGGTGGGTTTCGGTGTTGAAGCTCATGCGCCCATCATCGCGCATCAGGACGACAAGACCCGGCGCGGTCAGCCTTCGACCGGCATCCAGCGGCGCAGATGCGCGGCATTGGCGCCGCGCTGGCCCTTGGCGCGCTTCAATTCGGCACGCGCCACGGTGCGCAGATGCACCTCGTCGGGGCCATCCAGGAAGCGCAGCGCGCGGCCCCAGGCCCACAACCGGGCCAGCGGCGTGTCGGGCGACAGGCTCATCGCGCCGAACACCTGCATCGCGCGGTCGAGCACGCGGTTCTGCAGCCGCGAGCTGACCAGCTTGATGGCCGACACGTCGGTGCGCGCCGCGGCACTGCCCGATCGGTCGAGCACCCAGGCCGCGCGCAGCACCAGCAGCCGCGCCTGGTCGATCTCGACCCGGCTCTCGGCGATCCAGTCCTGCACGTTGGCGAAGTCGCCCAGGCGCCCGCCGAAGGCGCGGCGCTCGAGCGCGCGCTCGCACATCAGCTCCAGCGCCAGCTCGCACTGGCCGATGCTGCGCATCGCGTGGTGCACCCGGCCCGGCCCCAGCCGCGCCTGCGCCAGCGCAAAGCCGGCACCGGGCTGGCCCAGCATCGCGTCGCGCGGCACGCGCACGTTGCGGAAGATCAGCTCGCAATGGCCGTCCAGCGACTGGTGATCCATCACCGGGATGTTGCGCTCCACCGTGAGCCCCGGCGTGTCCATCGGCACCAGCACCATCGAGTGGCGCGCATGCTCGGGCGCGTTTTCGTCTTCGCTGACGCCCATCACCACCGCCAGCCGGCACAGCGGGTGCGCCGCGCCGGTGATGAACCACTTGCGGCCGTTGATCACCCAACCGTCGCCGTCGCTCACGATACGGGTTTGCAACTGCGTGGGGTCGGACGAGGCGGTGTCGGGCTCGCTCATCGCAAAGCACGAGCGGATCTCGCCGCGCAGCAGCGGGTTCAGCCAGCGCGCGACCTGATCGGGGCTGGCAAAGAGCTGCAGCAACTCCATCGTGCCGCTGTCGGGCGCGTTGCAGTTGAAGACCTCGGCCGCCCAGGGCACCCGGCCCATGATTTCGGCCAGCGGCGCGTAGTCGAGGTTGCTCAGCCGCGTGCCGGGCTGGTCGTCGCGCAGGCTGGGCAGGAACAGGTTCCACAGCCCCAGCGCGCGCGCCTGCGCCTTCAGCGGTTCGATCAGGTCCAGCGGGTAGGCGCCGGCATCCGACCATTGGTGCCATTCGGCCATCGACGGCAGCACCAGATCGGTCATGAATTGGCGCAACCGCGATTGCAGCGCCAGCGACAGGGGGGAGTCGGCAAAGTCCATGGCGGTGGATATTCGGCGTGGCCGCACACACGGCTTGTCGCGTCAGCGACGCCACGAGGCCCAGTCCGGCGCTGACCGCCGAGGCCTTGCGCCAGATCAAGCCATCAACGGCGCCAAGGCGTCACCGGCCGGTGATCGGCTTGCTGCATCATCACGTGATGAACACGCTGGCCACACACATCCGCGCCCTCACCTTCGACATCTTCGGCACCGTGGTCGACTGGCGCAGCTCGATCATCGGCGAGGGCCAGGCGCTACAGCAGCGGCTGGGTGCGGCCGGCGGCGCCCCGGCCGACTGGCCCGCGCTGGCCGATGCCTGGCGCGCCGGCTACTTCTCCACCATGGCACAGGTCACCCGGGGCGAACTGGCGCCGAACAACGTCGACGGGCTGCACCGCCTGATCCTCGACCGGCTGTTACCGCGATTTGGCCTGGACCAACTGCCCGAGGCCGAGCGTGAGCACCTCAACCGCGCCTGGCACCGGCTGGCGCCCTGGCCCGACAGCGTGGCCGGGCTCAGCCGGCTGCGCCAGCGCTACCTGCTGTCCACCTTGTCCAACGGCAACATGGCCCTGCTGGTGAACATGGCCAAACACGCCGGCCTGCCCTGGGATTGCGTGCTGTCGGCCGAGCTGTTCGGGCGCTTCAAGCCCGACCCCGAGGTCTACCGCGGCGCGGCCCGGTTGCTGGACTTGGCGCCTGGCCAGGTGATGATGGTGGCGGCGCACCCGTTCGACCTGGTCGCGGCACAGCGCGCCGGCCTCAAGACCGCCTACATCCCGCGGCCCGCCGAACGTGGCCCCGGCGGCGGGATGGAGCCGGTGGGCGATGCGGTGTTCGACATCGTCGCGCCCGACCTGGGCGCCCTGGCCACGCAACTGGGCATCGCCTGAAGTGAAAAGCCACCGTCACTTTCCGGTCAGGCCATGAAGGCAACATGCAGCACATGCACGGCGAGACCCGAACCATCACGATCCAGAACGCCGCGCCCGAGGTGTCGGGCTGCGGCCACTGCCTGCACGCCGACAGCGCCGCGCCGGTGTGCCGCACCGTGCGCGGCGATGCCAGCGAGGCGCCGCAGCTCAGCGGCCCGGCCGACGAGGTGCAGCGGCTGATGGCCGCGCTGGCGCCGGCGCTGGGGTTTGACGGCGAATCCGGCCCACGTGCCGGTGCCGGCTTGGTGCGCGCGCTCAAGCTGCTGCCCGGCGAGGTGGAACTGCAGCTGGCCGTGGGCCGGCACTGCGGTGGCGCCACGCTGGCCGACAGCGCCTTCGAGACGCTGCGTGGCCTGTTGCCCGACACCGACATCTACGTCACGCTGGCGGCCTGAGCCGCTGCGCAGCGGCCGCGGCGGATCACGAGCGTTCGGCGCGCGCGGGCGCGGCGCACAGTTGCTGGCCGGCCGCGACCTGCGACGACATCAGCGCGCCGGCATGTTGTTCATCGGCCTGCGCACCCAGCGACAGCAGCACCGCCGAGGTGATCGCCGCGGCCATCATCAAGCTGAACAGATGCTGGCCGGGGGCAAGAAAGCGGGGGGTGGTCATGGTGCGGCTCCTGGGGTGGGGCGGTTGCGATGAGCGTACTTTCGGCCCCCGGACCCATCGGCGCGAGCGCCGCGCGACGAACTGCCCTCCCGACGCCCTGAACCGCGCGACGCCCGGATGAACACCGCGCGCCGGCACCTCAGCCCTCACGCCTCACATCACCGCGCCCAGCTGCCAGGGCACGAACTCGCTCTGGCCGTAGCCGTGCAACTCGCTCTTGGTGGCGCGGCCCGAGGCGGTGGCCAGCATCAATCGGAAGATGCGCTCGCCGGCCTCGTCCACCGTCTCGCTGCCGTCGACGATGCCGCCGCAGTTGATGTCCATGTCCTCCTCCTGCCGCTGCCACAAGACGGTGTTGGTGGCCAGCTTGAGCGAGGGCGACGGCGCGCAGCCATAGGCAGAGCCACGGCCGGTGGTGAAGCAGATCAGGTTGGCGCCGCTGGCCACCTGGCCAGTGGCCGACACCGGGTCGTAGCCCGGTGAATCCATGTAGACGAAGCCGCGTGCGGTGATGGCCTGCGCAAACTCGTAGACATCCACCAGCTGCGTGGTGCCGCTCTTGGCGATGGCGCCCAGCGACTTTTCCAGGATGGTGGTCAGCCCGCCGGCCTTGTTGCCGGCCGAGGGGTTGTTGTCCATCGTCATGCCGTTGCGGGCAGTGTAGGCCTCCCACCAGCGGATGCGCGCCATCAGCTTGTCGGCCACGGCCGCGCTGGCGGCGCGGCGGGTCAGCAGGTGCTCGCCGCCGTAGATCTCGGGCGTCTCGCTCAGGATGGCGGTGCCGCCGTGGCGCACCAGCCGGTCCACCGCCGCACCCAGCGCCGGGTTGGCGCTGATGCCCGAATAACCGTCCGAGCCGCCGCACTGCAGGCCCACCACCAGGTGGCGCGCCGGCACTGGCTGGCGCTGCACGCGGTTGGCCTCGGGAAGCATGGCGCGAATCAGCTCGACCCCACGCGCCACGGTCTTGGCCGTGCCGCCGGTGTCCTGGATGTTGAAGGCCACCAGCCGGGCGCCTTCCTGCAGGCCTTCCTGCGCGATCAGCCCCTGGATCTGGTTGGTCTCGCAGCCCAGGCCCACCACCAGCAGGCCGTAGAAGTTGGCATGGCGGGCATAACCGCCCAGCGTGCGGCGCAGCACCTGCAGCTCTTCGCCGTCGCTGGCGGTGGCGCAGCCCATGCCGTGGGTCAGCGCCACCACACCGTCGACGTTGGGAAAATCGGCCAGCGCCTCGGGGTGCACGTCGCGGCGGAAGTGGTCGGCGATCGCCCGCGCGGCCGTAGCCGAGCAGTTCACGCTGGTCAGCACGCCGATGTAGTTGCGCGTGGCCACGCGTGCATCGGCACGCACGATGCCGTCGAAGGTGGCGGGCTCGGCCGCGTACGTTGTGGGTTGGGCACCCGCGCCGGGCTCGTGCGCACGCTCGAAGCTGGCGAAGGCCAGGTTGTGGGTGTGCACATGCTGCCCGGGCGCGATGGCCTGGGTGGCATGGCCTATCACCTGGTTGTAGCGGCGTACCGGCTCACCAGGCGCAATCGCCGCTGTGGCCAGCTTGTGGCCTGGGGGCACCAGGCCGGCGACCACCAGGCCGCCCTCCTCGGCCAGCACCATGCCGCCCAGCAACTGGCGGCGGGCGATGATGACGTTGTCGGCGGGATGGATGCGGATCGTGGGGGCTGTCATGGGGGTGGTCTCCTGGCCACCCCCGGCCCGCAAACGCAAGCCGGCCTACAGCTTGGCGGCTTCGCGCCGCTTGGCGGCAGTGGCGTCGATCTGGTACTGCTCTTCGGCCTTGCGGCGCATGTCGAGCGCGGCGTTGAGCGCTTCGGTGTAGCGCTCGGGGGAGTAGGTGTTCTGGTTGGCGATGTACACGCTGCGGCGCAGCGGCTTGCCGCCGAAACGCGGCAGGTTGACCGAGAAATGGCACTCGGGCACCGAGCGGCCGGGTCGCTGGCGCAGGATGGGCCCGCTGATGCCGACCGGCAGATCGTTCTGCTTGTTGGGGCTGGTGCCGCGCTGCAGGCCAGTGGGCGCGGGCAGGTCGGCGATGCGCAGGCGCAGCGCGTCGACCGCCCGTTTGAGCGCCGGGCGCGGCCCGTTGCCGGTGCCCTGCCCGTCAGAGAAGAACAGCGTGGGTTGCCCATAACGCATCTGCCAGCCGTGGGTGCTGTGCGTGTCGATACGCTGGATGTGTTCGGGGACGCGGATGCGTGTGCCGTTGTAGATGGTGACGGTTCTAGTCTGCATGACCTCTGGGCCTTCAAAGGGTTCCCCCCCCCTGAAGCCGCCGGTAACCTTCCCCAGCGACACACTGTTGTCGTGGGCACCATGCCGCGTCCCGAGCCGGTTACTGAATCAGTTGTCGATCAGTGCCGGATCCCACGCGTGCACCGTCTGGTTTTGCTCTCCCAGTCCGTCGATGCCGAGGCGCATTTTATCGCCGGGCTTCAAAAATAACGGCTGAGGTTTGTGACCCATTCCCACTCCTGGCGGAGTTCCGGTGGTGATCAGATCCCCTGGATAGAGGGTCATGAAGCGGCTGATATAGCTCACCAGGTGAGCGACTCCGAACACCATCGTGCGGGTGCTGCCATCCTGGTGGCGGTGGCCGTTGACCTCCAGCCACAGGCGCAGTTGCTGCGGATCGGCCACCTCGTCGGCCGTCACCAGCCAGGGGCCGATGGGGCCGAAGGTGTCGCAGCCCTTGCCCTTGTCCCAGGTGCCGCCACGCTCGATCTGGTACTCGCGCTCGGACACATCGTTGACCACGCAATAACCCGCCACGTGCGCCAGCGCATCGGCCTCGGACACGTAGCGCGCCTTGGCGCCGATCACCACGCCCAGCTCCACCTCCCAGTCGGTCTTGACCGAGCCCTGCGGCAGCACCACCGGGTCGTTGCAGCCGACCACGGTGCTGGTGTGCTTGGTGAACAGCACCGGCTCGGCGGGCACCGGCAGGTTGGATTCGGCGGCGTGGTCGGCGTAGTTCAGACCCACGCAGACGAACTTGCCCATGCCGCTCCAGGGCGGCGCCATGCGCCCGGGATCGGCCACGATCGGCAGCTGCGCCGGATCGATGGCACGCAGCACCGCCAGTCCCTCGGGCGTGAGCATGTCGGCACGCAGATCGGTGATCAGGCCCGACAGGTCGCGCACCCGACCCTGCGCATCGAGCAGCGCGGGTTTCTCGTGGCCCTTGGGGCCGTGTCGAAGCAGTTTCATGAGTTGTCTCCGGTTGAAATCAGTTGGACCAGCCGCCGTCGATCACTTGGGCGGTGCCGGTGGTGAAGGCGCTCTCGTCGCTGGCCAGGTACACGGCCAATGCGGCGATCTCGGTGACGCGGCCCAGCCGGCCCATCGGCTGGCGTGCAATGAACGCGGCCTCGACCTGCTCGGTGGTCTGGCCGCTGGCGGTGGCCTGGGCGGCAATGCGGTCGCGCAGCGAGGGTGATTCGACCGTGCCCGGGCAGATCGCGTTGCAGCGCACGCCGCGGGTGATGTAGTCGGCGGCCACCGATTTGGTCAGCCCGATCACCGCGGCCTTGGTGGCGCCGTAGACAAAGCGGTTGGGGGCGCCCTTCAGGCTGCCGGCCACCGAGGCCAGGTTGATGATCGAGCCGTTGCCCGCCGCCAGCATGCCGGGAAGAAAGGCCCGGATGGTGCGGAACTGCGAGCGCACATTGAGGTTGAAGGCGAAGTCCCATTCGGCCTCGGTGCACTCGAGCACCGTGCCCGAGTGCACGAAGCCCGCGGCATTGACCAGCACGTCGACCGCGCCCGCTTCGGCCGCCACGGCGGTGATGGCCGCGGCGTCGGTGGCGTCGAGCACCTGTGCGCGGCAGCCGATGGCCTCGACCAGGCCATGCAGCAGCGCGGCGTTGACATCGGTGGCGATGACCTGGGCGCCTTCGCGTACGAAGGCCTCGGCGATGGCGCGGCCGATGCCCTGGCCGGCGGCGGTGATGAAGGCGCGCTTGCCCTGGAGTCGTTGTGTCATGGGATCAACCTCTTGATGGTCAGGTGGGTGGACGGGTGGGTGGGCGGCCGTGCAATCGCTGGTCAGTGTCGTGGGCCGTTGGTGATCCCTGGCTGCGTACATTCCCCGGCGGGCGATCACCAGCGGCAGCCCTTGTCGCGCACGGCATCGACGGCCAGCGGCACCACCGCCAGCAGGCCCATGGCGCCATAGGCCTTGCGGCAATCGGCCTTGGCGGCCTTCTGGATGTCGTCGGCCAGTTTGGTTCTGGCCTCGGGCGGATGCGGCACCATCGGCAGCAGACCCCGGCGGCCCTGCGACGAGATCATGCCGCCGCGCGGGCGCACCAGATCGAGGTTGAGCCGCGGCGCACTGGCCGGCAGCGACGGCGCGGTGGCCACGTCGTGGCCGATGCGGCCACCGGCATCGGGAGCACCAGCGGCGGCATTGCGGCCGGGCGAGGTGCTGCTGCCGGGTGGCGCGCCGCCGGCACCCTCTCGGACCGCGGCAGACAACGGCACGGCAGCGGCTGGAGATGCCGAGGGTGACAGCGCGGCCGGCGTCGGCAGCGCCACAGGTGCGGTGGCTGCGGGCGTGGTCGGCGCCACCACCGGTGCGGCGGCGATGGCCGGCATCGGCAAGCGCTCGAGGCCAGTCTCCACCACGGGCGGCGGCAACACGGTTGGCGCGATCGCGGTGGGCGGGGTCAGCGGCGGCCGTTCGCGCGCGGGCAGCACCGGCTCGGGCGTTGGCGCTGCGACAGACGTTGGCGTTGCGACGGGTGCGGGCAGCACCTTGGCGGGCGATGGCGCCACCGCGGTGGGCATCACCGCCACCGGGGCCGGGGCCGGGGCCGGGGCG
The DNA here is from genome assembly GCA_001770815.1 of Burkholderiales bacterium RIFCSPHIGHO2_12_FULL_69_20. Lineage (GTDB taxonomy): Bacteria > Pseudomonadota > Gammaproteobacteria > Burkholderiales > Burkholderiaceae_C > Pseudaquabacterium. The sequence goes on along the minus strand of MESD01000021.1, from coordinate 27,976 downwards.
AGAGGCGGCAGCGGCAGCGGCACACGGTCGACCGGCGACGTGGGCAAGTCGGGCAAGGCCGGCGGTGCGATCACCGTCGGGCGCTGCGGGACGGGCAAAACCCGTGGCGGCGGTGGCGGCTCGGCAGGTGACGGCAATGGCGACAGCACGGGCGCGGGTGCCGGCGGCGGCGGTGCGGCCACCGGCGCAGGTCGCTCGGCTGGTGGTGCAGGTGCAGGTGCAGGTGCAGGTGCAGGCAGGTTGAGCGACGGCAGCGGCAGGTCCGGCAGCGCGGCATCGGCCGGGGCGGGCGTTGTCAACACCGGGACGGCCGGCAGCGGCGGTGGTTGCGGCGCCGTCCGTGGCGCAGGCGTGGCGGCGGGTGGTGGCGGCCCGTCGGCCGCTGGTGCCGCTGGTGCCGCTGGCAACTGCGGCTGCGGCTGCGGCTGCGGCTGCGGCTGCGGCTGCGGCTGCGTTCGCGGCTGCTCCGCCCATTCGCCCAGGCGGGCTGCACCCGGCGCGCTGTGCTGCTGCGGCGGGTCTTGCGGCGCCCGCACGGCACCGCCCCAGCGGCGCTCGCGGGCACTGCCTTGCGGGCCGCTGTAGGCATCGGCGGCCACGGTGGCCTCGGGCTGCCCGGCGGGGTCGGTGCCGGTCAGACGGATGTTCAGCGCACCCCACACGCCCGCGCCCGGCCGGGCGCTGCCGCCCTCGGTGTTGCCGAACACCACCACCACCAGGATGTGCAGCAGCACGGCCAGCGTCAGGCATTGCCGCAGCAGCGGCGACGGCCCCCGGCCCCGCAGCGGCCAGTACACCGGACCCGACGCCGCCATCGAACTCATGCCGCCGCCTGCTTGCGCTGCACGTCGGTCGCTTCACCGTTCGGGCGCCAGTGCGGGCTCACGGCGCATGCCGCGTTGCCTCAGCCCCGGCCGACGAACGGCATCTTGGTGGCCATCACCGTCATGAACAGCACGTTGGCAGTCAGCGGCAGACGGGCCATGGTCATGAAGCTGTCGACCACCGCCTGCACCTCCATGCGCGCCTCGGGGCGGATGCTGCCATCGGCCTGCGGCACGCCCTGGGTCATGCGCTCGGTCATGTCGCTGGCCACGTTGCCGATGTCGATCTGGCCCACCGCGATGTCGAACGGCCGGCCATCGAGCGAGGCCGCACGGGTCAGGCCGCTCACCGCATGCTTGGTGGCGGTGTAGGCGATCGAGCCGGGCCGCGGCGCGCTGGCCGAGATCGAGCCGTTGTTGATGATGCGCCCGCCCTGCGGCGATTGCTCGCGCATCTGCTTGAAGGCGTTCGACAGGCAGAAGAACATGCCGTTGAGGTTGGTGTCGACCGCGCGGCGCCAGGTGGCGGCGTCGATCTGATCGGGCGTCTGCACCGGCAGCGAGATGCCGGCGTTGTTGAACAGCAGGTCGAGCCGGCCGAAGCGCTGGTGAACGCCCGCAAACAGCGCAGCCACCGAATGCTCGTCGCCCACGTCGCAAGGGATAGCCACCGCCCGCTCGGCGATGTCGCCCCAGGGGTCGCCGGCGCGGGCGATGGCCGCGGCCAGCGCCTCGGCACGCCGGCCGGTGTAGACCACGCGCCAGCCATCGGCCACCAGCGCGGCGGCGCAGGCCAGGCCGATGCCCGAGCCGGCCCCGGTGACCAGGGCGATGCGGTTGTGCGGAGTGGGTTGGGCCATGGCGGGTCTCAATGGTGTGATGATTGGCAGAGTCTGCCACAAGCCGCCCTGCCGACCTGTCACCGGTGCTCAACGGCGGCGCTCACCCGGCGTGCGGACCCGCCAGCCTGGGTGGGGTCAGCCCGCGCCGCGGTGCGCCCGCGCCCGCGCACGCCCACGCCTGAGCGCCAGCGACGGCGCCCCGAGGGCCCCGTCGACCGGCCTCGCACGGCAAGGCAACGGTGGCCGGCCCTCAGGCCGGCAGGGCGTGGGCCAGCGCGCGCAAGGACTGCGGCTGCGGCAGGCCCGGCGTGAGCAGGCGCTCGACCAGCTCACGCACGCTGCGGATCTGGCTGCCAAAGGGCAGCGCGCCGCGGCCGCGGAAGTACAGGCCTTTCTTCAGATCACCGCGCAGCGCGGCGGCAAGCTGGTTGTCGATGCAGAACTGGCCCCAGTCCTTGAATCCGTCGCGCAGGCCGCACTGGGCCAGGCAGTCAAAGGCCTTGGTGCAGCGGCTCTTGGCATGGGCCACGGCCTGCAGCTTGGGCTCGATCTTCAGGTAGGCCTTGAGCCAGGGCGTGGCCACCGCGCGCGCCGGCAGGCCGGCCACGCTGGTGAACTCGACCAGGTCTTCGTCGCGGGCCTCGGCCAGCACGTGCTTGAAGCCCTCGCTGGCGTCGCATTCGATGGTGACGGCGAACGGCGTGCCCAGCTGCACCCCGGCCCCGCCCAGCCCCTGGATGCGGGCGATGTCCTCGTTGCTGCGGATGCCGCCGGCGGCGATCAGCGGGATCTGGCCTTCCAGCCCGGCCTTGCGCAGGAATTCGAGCGATTCGGGGATCACCCGGTCGAAGTCGAAGCGCGGGTCGTTCAGATCGGCGATCTTCGCCGCACCCAGGTGGCCGGCCGCCAGGCGCGGGTGCTCGATGACGATGGCATCGGGCAGGCGCTTCTTGCGCTCCCACTTCTTGACGATCAGCGACACCCCGCGCGAATCCGACAGGATCGGCACCAGCAGCGCCTTGGGGTGGTCGGCGGCCAGGTCGGGCAGGTCGAGTGGCAGGCCGGCGCCCACCACCACCATGTCGACACCGGCTTCGAGCGAGCGCCTGACGTAGGCGGCGTAATCGCTGACCGCCCGCATGATGTTCATCGCGATCAGGCCGCGGCCCCCGGCATCAGCGCGGGCGGCCTTCACCTCGCGCTCGACGGCTTCGAGGTTGGCGGCGTCGATCTGCAGCTTGGTATCGGCATCGCGGCCGGTGCGCTGCGACAGGCCGGTGGTGCGTTCCATCAGGTCGGGGTGGTGGCGGCGCAGATCGACCGAGCTGAGCGTGCCCACCCCGCCCAGCGCCGCCACCGCACCGGCCAGGCGGTGGGCCGAAATGCCCACACCCATGCCGCCCTGCACGATGGGCAGCAGCCGGCGGCCGGCCAACGTCATGGCCTTCAGGCCGCTGGCCGCCAGCGCGGGCAGCATGAAGGCGGGGATGGCAGCGGGCGCGTCCGGGGGCAGATCGGCGGATCGATCGGCGGATCGATCGGCGGACAGGTCGGCGGGCAGAACGGATGCAGTCGGCATGGGGCGCCAGCCGCGCGGCGGCCGTGGTCAGTGCAAAGCAGACGGCAGGCTAATCGCCGGCCGATGCGCCTGTATTGACAAAGATCAGGGCGAACCCGATCACCGCTGGCGATGCGGCCCCACTGCAGCCCCATGTGCGGGATGGTCTAGCATGCCGGTCCCCGTTTCCCCACCCTGTGAGCAGAGGCCCGACATGAGCACCCCGCACCGCATCGCGATCATTCCCGGCGACGGCATCGGCAAGGAAGTGATGCCCGAAGGTGAGCGCGTACTCGCCGTTGCAGCCAAGCGCTTCGGCTTGTCTTTGGCCCTCACCCCGATCGAGTGGGCCAGCTGCGACTACTTTGCGCAGCACGGCCAGATGATGCCCAACGACTGGAAGGCGCAGATCGGCGGCATGGACGCCATCCTGTTCGGCGCGGTGGGCTGGCCGGCCGTGGTGCCCGACCACATCTCGCTGTGGGGCAGCCTGCTGAAGTTTCGCCGCGAGTTCGACCAGTACATCAACCTGCGCCCGGCGCGGCTGATGCCCGGCGTGCCCTGCCCGCTGGCGAATCAGAAGCCCGGCGACATCGACATGCTGATCGTGCGCGAGAACACCGAGGGCGAGTATTCGTCGGTGGGCGGCGTGATGTTCGAAGGCACGGCGCGTGAATTCGTGCTGCAGGAAAGCGTGTTCACCCGCCACGGCAGCGAGCGGCTGCTGAACTACGCCTTCAACCTGGCGCGCAGCCGCCAACGCAAGCATGTGACGGTGGCCACCAAGAGCAACGGCATCGCGATTTCCATGCCGTGGTGGGACGAGCGCGCCGCCGAGGCCGCCGCGCGCCACCCCGACGTCACCTGGGACAAGCAGCACATCGACATCCTGGCCGCGCGCTTCGTGCTGCAGCCGCAGCGCTTCGACGTGGTGGCCGCCACCAACCTGTTCGGCGACATCCTCAGCGATCTGGGCCCGGCCTGCACCGGCACCATCGGCATCGCGCCCAGCGCCAACCTCAACCCGGAACGCCAGTTCCCCAGCCTGTTCGAGCCGGTGCACGGCTCGGCGCCCGACATCTACGGCAAGAACATCGCCAACCCGGTGGCCATGATCTGGAGCGTGGCGATGATGCTCGACTTCCTGGGCCACCGCGAGGCGCACGACGCGGTGCTGCGCGCCATCGAGGCGGTGCTGCTCGACGGCCCGCGCACGGCCGACCTGGGGGGCAGCGCCAACACCACGCAGATGGGCGAAGCCATCGCCGCGTTGGTGGCCGGCGGCGCATGACGCTCCCGTGGGCCACATTGCTGACGTAGACTGCACAGAATTCTGCCACCCCCTCCCAAAGGAGCCGCTCATGGGCTTTTCAACCAGCGATGTGGTGCCTTTCACCCAGGCGCGCGCCAACTTGTCCGAGCTGGCCGATCAGGCCAAGGCCGGCGCCGAGAAGATCATCACCAAGAACGGTGAGAGCTACGTCGCGCTGATCGACGCCGACCGGCTGGACTACTACCACCGCCTGGAGCGCGAGCGCATCCACCTGCTGCTGATCGCCGACGCGCAACGCGGCCTGGCCGACATCGCGGCCGGCCGCAGCGTCGAGGCCGATGACGCCATCGGCCGGATTCAGAAACGCCGCGCGGCGGCTGCCCAGGCTTCCAGCCCGACCGAGCCCACTGACGCGCGTGGCTGACCGGCTTTACCGGGTCGAGCTGACCGCCAGTTTTCTGGAGCGCCTGGACGCCATTGAGGCGTTTCTGGTGGCGGCCGATGCGGGCTTTGCCTTCGACAAACTGCTGGACGAATTGCGCGCCAAGGTCATCCCCAACCTGCGGCGATTCCCGCGCATCGGCCGGCGCTACCTGGCCAACCCGCCGCAATCGGTCGAAGCGCTGGCCCAGTTGGCAGCGATCGCCGATCAGTTCACGGCCGGCGCCCCGGATGCCTTGCGTGAATACCTGCATGGCGACTACCTGATGCTCTACACGGTAGTGGATGCAACCACGCAGGCCAGCGGCGCCGTTTGCCTGCTGTCCATCCGGCATCACCGCCAGCTTTGTTTTGACTTTGCGCGGCTGTGGCCGGGGGCCAGGTGACGCCACATCGGGCCGCCGCGCGAAGTCTGCCGCCAGAACCTGACCGCTAGAACCAAGTACATGCCGACACTGCACTGGGTAGGAAAAGACAAGGTGGTGAACCACCACCACGACGTGCCGTTTCGCGTGCTCGACAAGGTGTCGACCTTCACCGCGCCCGATGGTCTGCCCGCCAACAGCACCGACAACCGGATCATCCACGGCGACAACCTGGAAGCCCTGAAAAGCCTGCTGCCCGAGTTCGAGGGCCAGGTGAAGTGCATCTACATCGATCCGCCCTACAACACCGGCAACGAGGGCTGGGTCTACAACGATGCCGTCAACGACCCCAAGATGAAGCGCTGGCTGGGGCAGGTGGTGGGCAAAGAGGGCGAAGACCTGTCGCGGCACGACAAGTGGCTGTGCATGATGTATCCGCGGTTGAAGCTGCTGCATCGGCTGCTGCACGCGGATGGGTCAATTTGGGTTTCGATTGACGACAACGCCTCCGGATTGCTCCGTCCACTTTTGGACGAGATATTCGGCAGTGCCAACTTCATCGCGACAGTTATCTGGGAAAAAGCAGACTCCCCCAGAAACTCGGCACGCCAGTTCTCGACCGATCACGACTACATCGTCGTTTACTCGAAAAAGCCAGGCTGGACGCCGACTCGCCTACCGCGCAACGAAGAGTCGGACGCGATCTATCAGAACCAAGACGATGACGAGCGCGGCCCTTGGATTCCGGGCGATCCCTTTGCCAACAAGCCATATTCAAAGGGTCTATTCACGATAGCGGGGCCAACCGGCCGGGAGTTTTCGCCCCCGGCAGGTCGCTACTGGCGGGTGTCTGAGGAGAAGCTGAGGGAATTGGATGACGAAGGCCGAATATGGTGGGGACCAACCGGCGAAGCGCGCCCCAGCATCAAACGCTACTTGAAGGAGGTCGCAGACCTGGTTCCGCGCACGCTCTGGACCAAGGAGGCGGTGGGTAGTAATCGCTCGTCGAAGAACGAGCAGCGCGCGATCTTTGCCGGCGCTGCGTCATTCGATACGCCGAAGCCCAGCGCATTGATCGAGCGGGTCATCCAGATTGCAGCATCGGCAAACGACATCGTGCTGGATTCCTTCGCTGGCTCAGGTACGACGGGGCACGCAGTGCTCAGGTTGAACGCGCAAGACTCGGGGACTCGGCGCTTCGTGATGATCGAGACCGAGAACTATGCCGAGACTTTGACCGCCGAGCGGGTCCGACGGGTGATCATTGGCTACGGTGAGGGCCAAAAGGCGATCCAAGGCCTCGGCGGCGGCTTCGACTTCTACACCGTCGGCGAACCGATGTTCTTGCCCGACGACAACCTCAACGAGGAAGTCGGCACCGAGGCCATCCGGGGCTATGTGGCCTACAGCGAAGGCATCCCGGCCGCGGATCGTGCATCGACCGAAAACCTGCACAGCCCCTATCTGCTGGGCCTGAACCGCGAAACGGCCTGGTTCTTCCACTACGAGCCCGACCGCACCACCAGCCTGGACATGGACTTTCTGGCCGGGCTGCGCTTCGGCGGCAACACCGGCGCCGGCAAGCCGTCCACGGTGATCATCTATGCCGACCGCTGCCTGCTGTCGGCCGCCTTCATGGCCCGGCACGGCATCATCTTCAAGAAGATTCCGCGCGACATCACGCGCTTTTGAAGGAGTGTGTCCATGCCCGTGATCTCGATGTTCTACGGCATCATCATCCGGCTGTATCTGCTGGACAACCAGCACCACCACCTGCCGCATATCCACGCCCGTTATGCCGAGTTCGAGGCGTCGGTGGGCATTGCCGATGGCGAGGTACTGGCTGGCGAGTTGCCGCGCAAGCAACTGCGCCTGGTTCAGGCCTGGATTGAATTGCACCGCGACGAACTGGTCGCCGACTGGGCGTTGGCCGCCAGCGGCGAACTGCCCTACAAGATCGAACCTTTGTGAGGCCTGCCATGCACTGGGATGTGAAGACCGTCAAACCCCTGCCCGACCACCGCCTCTACGTCGAAACCGAGGACGGCCGGCGCGGCATCTTCGACCTGACGCCGTACCTTGACCATGGCGTCTTCCGCGAACTGAAGGACGAGGGCTACTTCAACCGCGTGAACGTGCTCCTGGGTGCGCTGACCTGGCCGCATGGACAGGACATCGCCCCCGAGACCTTGCTGGCAGAAATGACGCCGGTGCGGGAACAGCCCGCATGGAACTGAAGGACTACCAGGCCCGGGTGCTGGCCGATCTGGCCGCTTACCTCGAGGTGCTCGACGGCACACGCGACCTGGCGCAGGCCTTCAGGCACTACTGGGCCGGCAAGGGCGTTCGGGTGGACAGCGACGGCAGCCAGGCTGGCATGGCGCCCTACAAGAACACCGTGCCCGGCGTGCCGCACATCTGCGCCAAGGTGCCCACCGCGGGTGGCAAGACCTTCATCGCCGTGAATGCGCTGGACACCGTGTTCAGCGCGCTGGCCAAACGTGCCCCCAGACGGCCCAAGATGGTGGTGTGGCTGGTGCCCTCGCTGACCATCCTGGACCAGACGGTCAAGGCCCTGAGCAGCCCGGAGCACCCCTACCGCAAGCGGCTGGATCAGTTGTTCAGGCACCGGGTGGCGGTGTACGAGAAGCGCGACCTGCTGATGGGCGCCGGCTTTTCGTATGACACGGCACAAGCACAGTTGTCCATCGTGGTGATGAGCTTCGACTCGCTGCGTGCCAGGAACAAGGAAGACCGCAAGATCTTTCAGGAGAACGGCAACCTCGCGTCATTCCTGCAGCCCGACGCGGGCCTGGATGCCGGCGACAGCGGCGAATGGCTGCTGCCCGAGCACGACGCCTCGGCGCTGATCAATGTGATACGGCGGCTGCGGCCGGTGGTGGTGGTCGACGAGAGCCACAACGCCGAGAGCCTGTTGTCGGTGGAGATGATGAAGAACCTGAATCCGGACTTCATCCTCGACCTGACCGCCACACCGCGCAACAACAGCAACATCATCAGCTACGTCGACGTGCTGGCGCTGAAGAAGCAGCACATGGTGAAGTTGCCAGTGATAGTGGCCAACCGCAGCAGCAAGAACGAGGTCATCGAGTCGGCGCTGATCCTGCGCCGGCAACTCGAAGAGTTGGCGATCGCGGAGCAAGTCGCCGGCGGCAGGTACATCCGCCCCATCGTGCTGTTTCAGGCCCAGCCGCGTACCGACGACGACAACACCACCTTCGAGAAGATTCGCAAGCAATTGGTCGAGTGGAAGGTTCCTGAGGATCAGATCAGGATCAAGACCGCCGACATCAACGAGTTGAAGGGGGTTGACCTGATGAGCCGGGATTGCCCGGTGCGCTACATCATCACCGTGAACGCCCTCAAGGAGGGCTGGGACTGCCCGTTTGCCTACATCCTGGCATCGCTGGCCGACAAGACTTCGGCGGTGGACGTGGAGCAGATTCTGGGCCGTGTGCTGCGCATGCCCCATGTGCAGCAGCACGGCCACGACCTACTGAACCTGTCTTACGTGTTCACCGCCAGCAACCGCTTCATGGACACGCTGCAAAACGTGGTGAAGGGCCTGAACCGTGCCGGCTTCTCCGACAAGGACTATCGCGCCATCGACGTGGGTTTGCCCGGCTCGGGTGCTGGCAGCGCGGCGCGGACGGGTGCAGCCGGCGATGCACAGCTGCCTTTGGGCGGCCTGTTCGACCAGCCCGCCGCCGAGACCGACGCCGAACGCGTCGGCGAGTTGGACGCGAGCTGCGTGCCGCCTGACTGGCAAGCCGACGCCTCGGCCGCCACCGCCGCATCCTCAGGCCAGGGCCACGCCGGTGCGGCCTTTGTGGCACAACTCCAGGCCGATGCACTGGCTGCAAGCCAAGCTTTCGAGGCAAAGGCGCAAGCCAGCAACGACGATGTATCAGCGGAGCTGGAAGACAAGATGAACCGCCACCAGGTCAAAGACATCTTCCGCGAAGAGGCGTTGGCGATTCGTCTGCCACAGTTCTTCATCCGGGTGCAAAACGGCGGCTTCTTCGAGGAGGACCAGCCGTATCAATTGTTCGAGCGCGAGGAACTGCTGAAGGACTTCCGCTTGTCGCAGGCAGACGCGACGATCTCGTTCGAGGATGTCGAGTCCGAGGTCTACCGCGTGGATCTGGAGCAATTGGGCGACGAGAACTACGCGCCGCGCGCCTTCAAGTTGGCAGCACGCGAGCGGGCCCGGTTTACCAGCTACCTGCTGGCCTTGTCGCGCGAGAGCCAGGTGATGAACCTCGTGTCACGGCTGGCCGAACTGGTGGGCAATCTGTACCCGATCACCGACCCCGAGGTGAAGGAGTACATCCGCCGTGTGGTGACCGGCATGAACGCCGAGCAAGTTCGCGATTGCATCGAACGCGACGTGGCCTACGTGCGCAAGATCAAGCAGAAGATCACGACGCTGGCCAACACCCACGCGATGAAGACCTTCACCGACCGGCTGGACGTGGACCGGATCGCTGTGCAACCAAGCTATGCACTGCCCGAGTCGATCACGCCGAGCGCCAACGCATCGGCAGTGCCGAAGAGCTTGTATGTGACCGAGGCTGCCATGGGCGATTTCGAGCGCCGGCTGATCAACGATGTGGCCAATCTCGACAGCGTGCAGTGGTGGCACCGCAATGGTTCGCGCGGCAAGGGCTTCCGGATCAACGGTTTTCTGAACCATTACCCCGACTTCATCGTGAAGACCAAGGCCGGCCGGATCATCGCGCTGGAGACCAAGGGTGATGACCGCGACAACACCGATTCGGAACTGAAGCTGAAGCTGGGCAAGCTGTGGCAAGCCAAGGCCGGCCAGGACTACCGCTACATGATGGTGTTCGAAAACAACCCCATCGATGGGGCCGAGCGCCTGTCTGACGCGCTGGCAAAGATCAGGCAGCTTTGAATGCCCGACGTGCGACGGAACCGAAGCACCGAGAAGAAACCGTGATGGAGCAAGCCGACGCAGTGGTGATCGGCGCCGGCGTGGTGGGCCTGGCGGTGGCCCGCGCGCTGGCGATGGCCGGGCGCGAGGTGATCGTGCTGGAGGCGGAGAACGCCTTTGGCACCGGCACCAGCGCACGCAACAGCGAGGTCATCCACGCCGGCCTGTACTACCCCACCGGCTCGCTGCGTGCGTTGCTGTGCGTGCGTGGCAAGCAGCTGCTGTACGACTACTGTGCCAGCCACGGCGTGGCGCACCAGCGCTGCGGCAAGCTGATCGTGGCCACGCAAGGCGACGAGTTGCCGGCGCTGGACCGGCTGCAGGCCACCGCCACCGCCAACGGCGTGCACGACCTGCAGCGCCTGAGCGCCGCGCAAGCGCTGGCGCTGGAGCCGGCCCTGCACTGCGTGGGCGCGCTGCTGTCGCCGTCCACCGGCATCATCGACAGCCACGGCCTGATGCTGGCGCTGCTGGGCGATGCCGAGCGGCATGGCGCGATGCTGGCACTGTGCTCGCCGGTGCTGGGTGGGCGCGTCACGCCGCACGGCATCGAGCTGGACGTGGGCGGTGAAACGCCCGACCAGCCAACGACCACCCTGTGCGCCCGCAGCGTGGTCAACAGCGCCGGCCTGCACGCCCCGGCGCTGGCACGCACGCTGGCCGGGCTGGATGCACGCCACGTGCCGCAGGACCACCTGGCCAAGGGCTGCTACTTCACGCTGCCGGGGCGCGCGCCGTTCTCGCGCCTGGTCTACCCGGCGCCCGGCCAGAGCAGCCACCTGGGTGTGCACCTGACGCTGGACCTGGGCGGCCAGGCCCGCTTCGGCCCCAGTTTCGAATGGGTGGACCGCATCGATTACACGGTGGACGCCGCCGGCGCCGATGCCTTTTATGACCAGGTGCGCCGCTACTGGCCGGCGCTGCCCGATGCCGTGCTGCAACCGGGTTATGCCGGGCTGCGGCCCAAGATCAGCGGCCCGGGTGAACCGGCGGCCGACTTCCGCATCGACGGCCCGGCGCTGCACGGCGTGCCGGGGCTGGTGAACCTGTTCGGCATCGAGTCCCCCGGGCTCACCTCGTCGCTGGCGATGGCGGAGCAGGTGGCCGAGTTGCTGGCCGAGCCGTTGGGCTAAGCCCGGCGGGGTACGGTCCGTCAATGATTTCGAATGGTTGACTGAAACGCTGCGAATCACCGCGCGGGACCGGCCGCCCACACTGACGGTCATGCGCTGCAACCTCTTGCGACGCCCACTGCACAAGGATTCGCCATGAGCCACATCGTCATCATTTACCACAGCGGCTACGGCCATACTGCCAAGATCGCCGAAGCCGTGGCCGCCACCAGCGGCGCGAAGCTGCTGGCCATCGACGCCGAGGGCAACCTGCCCGAAGGCGGCTGGGAGGCGCTGGCCGCCGCCAAGATGATCGTCTTCGGATCGCCCACCTACATGGGCAGCGTGAGCTGGCAGTTCAAGAAGTTTGCCGACGCCTCCAGCAAGGCCTGGTTCGGCCAGGCCTGGAAGGACAAGCTGTTCGCCGGCTTCACCAACTCGGCCACGATGAACGGCGACAAGCACAGCACGCTGCACTACTTCATGACGCTGGCGATGCAGCATTCGGGCCTGTGGGTGGGCACCGGCATGATGCCGTCCAACAGCAAGGCCGCCACGCGCGACTCGATCAACTTCGTCGGCTCGTCGGCCGGCCTGATGACCGCCACCCCCTCCGACGCCTCGACCGACGAGATGGTGGCCGGAGACATCACCACCGCCCGCGCCTTCGGTGAGCGCCTGGCCGCCACGCTGACCCGCTTCGCCGCCTGAACCCGGCCCGCCCCGCGACCAAGGCTGACGCCTTCAGCCTTTGCTGCGGCCGGCGGGCTTGTCGGCCACCGGCGCGCCAGCGGCCTTCCACGCGGTGAAGCCACCATGCAGGTGCGACACACGCGGCAGGCCCATCTCCACCATCACCCGTGCCGCCAGTGCCGAGCGCCAACCGCCGGCGCAGAACACCAGGTAGTGCTTGTGGGGCTGGTTGAACACCGGCTTGTGGTATGGCGACGCGGGGTCGACCCAGAACTCCAGCATGCCGCGCGGCGCGTGGAAGGCGCCGGGTATCACGCCTTCGCGCTCAAGCTCACGCGGGTCGCGCAGATCGACGAACACCACGTCGTCGCGGCCGTGCAGCGCGCGCGCCTCGTCGACCTGGTGGGTGGTGATCAGGGCCAGGGCCTCGTCGACCATGGATTTCACGGTTCTCGGCATGGGTTGGTGTCCGGTGGTGGCGCCCGGCCAAGCCCGGGTGATGGTCGGCAGTATGGCGCGGGTGCGGCCGGCCACGCTGCCAGAATCGGCCCATGCTGCCTGCCGATCTGCCCGCCGATACCACCGATACCGCCGACACCCCGCCCCAGCCCCGCAACCCGCTGCACGGCCTGACGCTGGAGGCCATCGTCACCGCGTTGGCAGCGCACTATGGCTGGCCCGGCCTGGGCGAGCGCATCGCGCTGCGCTGCTTCACCCACGACCCCAGCGTGGCGTCGAGCCTGAAGTTCCTGCGCAAGACGCCCTGGGCGCGCGAGAAGGTGGAAAGCCTCTACCTGTTCATGCTGCGCGAGCAGCGCCGCGACGGCGCGCGCCGTTGATCCAACCCGAGGACCGCCGATGACCGACCGACATGCCCAGGATTTCGCCAGCGCCCCCGTGGCCGGCCTGCGCGCCGACCTGGCGCTGGCGCTGCGCGCCGCCGCCCACCACGGGCTTGCCGAGGGCGTGTGCAACCACTTCAGCGTCGAACTGCCCGACGCCTCGGGCCGTTTCCTGCTCAACCCACGCGGGCTGCTGTGGCGCGAGGTGGGTGCCGACGACATCGTGATGGTCGACCATCAAGGCCAGGCGCTGGCTGGCCGCCATCCGGTGGAGCCCACCGCAATGTTCATCCACGCGGCCATCCACCGCATCGCGCGCCAGCCCTGCGTGCTGCACACCCACATGCCGTTTGCCACCGCGCTGACGCTGACCTCCGACCGCGCGCTCGACACCACGCTGTCGCAGACGGCGATGCGCTTCCACGGCCGGCTCGCAGTGGACGGCCGCTACAACGGCCTGGCGCTGGATGCCTCGGAAGGCGAGCGCATCGCCCGCGCGATGGGCAGCGCCGACGTGGTGTTCCTGGCCAACCATGGCGTGGTGGTCTGCGGGCCCCGCATGGCCCACGCCTACGACGACCTGTACTACCTGGAACGCGCCTGCCAGGCGCAGGTGCTGGCCCAATCCACCGGCCGCCCGCTGGCGCCGGTGGATGCGGCGCTGGCCGCGCGCGTGGCCGCGCAAACCCTGGGCGAGCGGCTGCAGTCGGCGCTGTTCTTCGAGGCCTTGCGCCGCACGGTGTGACGCCGCGCCGCGAGGTGTCAACCCTTGGCTGGCGCGGGGTGGCTGGCCGGGTGGCTGGGCAGCACAGGTTGAATCCGTCCACGCCGGCGTCTTCAGATCAGCGGATCAAGGCCTCGACCACCTGCGCGGCTGACCCGACGATGGGCGGCTGACGGCTGCCCCGTACCGCCAGACCGGCGAACCGGTGGTCAGCTCACTGCGGTGACGGCCGCCCCACCAGCTCGATCACCAGCCGCGGCGCGGTGGCCGAGGGTTCGATGCGGCTTTCGACATAGATCCGCCGGGCGGGCAGGCCGCGCTGCACCAGGTGCTGGCGCAGCGCCGCCAGCCGCGCGGGCGTCAGGCTGCGCTCGTCGCCGGGCTGACCGTCCAGGCGCCATGGGCCTGCGGGCACCAGCAGGGCCACTTCAACATCCAGGTCCGCGGCTTCGGCCAGCACCGCGTCCAGCCGGGCGCGGGCCGCATCGCTGAGCCGGTCGCCGTCGAACAGGCCGTGCGCGGGCAAGGTGTTGGACCGGATCACCAGCCGGTTGGCCGCCGGCGCAGGGGCGGGGGTGGCCACCGCTGCCGCGGCGCGCGGGGACTGGGCCACGGCCGTGCCGAGGTGGAGCGCCAGCAACAGGGCCGGCAACAGGGCCGACGTCGACGCCGTTTGAAGGCAGCGCGTCACGCAGAGGGTCATCACAGGCTTTCGGGGAGCGGCATGCATCGTTGCATGGTGCCCTGCCGGGCGCCGATTGGCCATGATTTCTCTCAATCCGCGCCGGCAGCGCGGCGACAATCGGCCATGACAAGCCCCACCCTCATCGTCACCCAGAGCTTCAACGACGCCGATGCCGCGCTGGCGCATGCCAGCACCATCTACACCAGCGGCATCAACCACCTGCGACAGAGCCTGCATGATTTCGTGGCCGGCGCCACGCCCGCCGGCCGCGTGCGTGCCTGCTACCCCTTCGTGCGGGTGCGCACCGACACCGTGGCCCGCGCCGATTCGCGCCTGAGCTACGGCTTTGTCGCCGGCCCGGGCACCTACGAGACCACGCTGACGCGGCCCGACCTGTTCGCCAACTACTACCGCGAACAGTTCGACCTGCTGCTGCGCAACCACGGCGGCCCGATCGAGGTGGGCATGAGCAAGCAGCCGATCCCGATCCACTTCTCGTTCGCCCAGCACGACCATGTCGAAGGCACGATGAGCGCCGAACGCCGCCAGCTGATGCGCGACGTGTTCGACCTGCCCGACCTGGCGGCGATGGACGACGGCATCGCCAACGGCACCTACGAGCCCGGCCCGCGTGATCCGCACCCGCTGGCGCTGTTCACCGCGCCGCGGGTGGACTACTCGTTGCAGCGCATGCGCCACTACACCGGCACCTCGCCCGAGCACTTCCAGAACTTCGTGCTGTTCACCAACTACCAGTTCTACATCGACGAGTTCGTGCGGCTGGGCCACGAGATGATGGCCAAGCCGCTGGGCCAGGGTGGCCTGCTGGGCAACTGGCCCAAGCATGCCGCCGAGAGCGACGACTACATCGCCTTCGTCGAACCCGGCAACCTGGTCACGCGCCGCGCCGGCACCGCCGCCGCCGCCGAAGACGCCTATGGCGCCGCACTGCCGCGCCTGCCGCAGATGCCGGCCTACCACCTGGTGCGCCCCGATGGCTCGGGCATCACCATGGTCAACATCGGCGTGGGCCCGGCCAACGCCAAGAACATCAGCGACCACATCGCCGTGCTGCGCCCGCATGCCTGGCTGATGCTGGGCCACTGCGCCGGCCTGCGCAATACGCAGAACCTGGGCGACTACGTGCTGGCGCATGCCTATGTGCGCGAAGACCATGTGCTCGACGAAGAGCTGCCGCTGTGGGTGCCCATCCCCGCGCTGGCCGAGGTGCAGCTGGCGCTGGAGCGCGCGGTGGCCGAGGTCACCCAGCTCGAGGGCTTCGAGCTGAAGAAAATCCTGCGCACCGGCACCGTGGCCAGCACCGACAACCGCAACTGGGAGCTGCTGCCGCACCCGGGCCCCGAGCGCCGCTTCAGCCAGAGCCGCGCGGTGGCGCTGGACATGGAATCGGCCACCATCGCCGCCAACGGCTTCCGCTTCCGGGTGCCCTACGGCACGCTGCTGTGCGTCAGCGACAAACCGCTGCACGGCGAGATCAAGCTGCCCGGCATGGCCAACGCCTTCTACCGCGAGCGGGTGGATCAGCACCTGCGCATCGGCATGCGCGCCATCGAGCTGCTGCGCCGCCAGCGGCTCGACCAGTTGCACAGCCGCAAGCTGCGCAGCTTTGCCGAGGTGGCGTTCCAGTAGCCACGTTGCTGGCGCCGAGGTCCGGCGCCGCGCTTCAGTTTGGGTCTGGCAGGCCGAAACCAGCCTGAGGCGCCGACAGACGGTGCCGTTGCAGTGGCGCCGTCGCGGTTGGCCGCTGCTCCCCCAACCGATCCCGGCGCGCTGGCGCCGGGGCACCGCGGTCAACTTGCGCGCCACCCACCCGGGCCGATGAAACTCGACGTCCAGACGCTGTTGGTCGTGATGATGATCAACATGATCGCGTTGTCGATCGCGATCCCCACCATCATGGGATGGCGCGTCAGCGTGGCTGCGCGCCACGCGCAGGGGGCGCTGATCTCGCAGACCGTGGGTTGGATCTGCCTGGTGCTCGCAGGCGGCGCATCCGACCGGCTCTTGTCGACCACCGCCGTCGCGGGCCTGTCACTGGGCCTGGCGCTGCTGTGGCAGTCGATGCGCGGCTGGCTGGGCCTGCGCCCGGGTGGCCGGCTGGTCTGGTCCCTGGCCGTGCTGACGCCGCTGGGCTACGGCATCGGCTTCCACAGCTACCCGTTCCGCTCGGGCTGGTCCAACTTCGGGCTGGCGCTGCAGATGGCCACGGTCTGCGTGGCCTTGATGTGGCCGGCGCCCCAGGCCAGCCGGCGCTGGCGCCTGATCATGGTCGCCAGCCTGGGTGCGCTGGCCGTGGCCACCGCGTGGCGCGGCGTGCTGGGCGCTTTTTTCACCGAGATCTACCCCACGCTGCGCACGCCGCACCCGGTGAACCTGGTGGCAGCGCTGCTGAGCAACCTGACGGTGGTGATCAACGCGGTGGGCCTGCTGGTGGCCTGGCGCGAGGAAGCCGAGCGCGCGCTGCGCTCGCTGGCGCGCACCGACAGCCTGACCGGGCTGCTCAACCGCCGCGCGCTGCAGGATGAGGCCACCGCCTTGATCGCCCAGGCCCGCCGCCACGGTGACCTGGTGACCGTGCTGTTGATCGACCTCGACCGCTTCAAACAGATCAACGACAGCCGCGGCCACGACAGCGGCGACCGCGCCCTGTGCCTGGTGGCCGCCCTGCTGCAGGCCGCGATGCGGCGCGGTGATCTGGTGGCCCGCTGGGGTGGCGAAGAGTTCTGCGTCGTGCTGGCGCGCGGCGGTGGCCAGGCCGGCGCCGCGTTCGACCAGCGCCTGCGCAGCGCACTGGCCGAGCGCTCGATGTCGGAGCTGGGTTTCCCGCTGGGTTTCAGCACCGGCATGACCACGCTGCAGACCGGCGACGACAGCTTGCAGGCGCTGCTGCACCGTGCCGACCACGCGCTGTACGCCGCCAAGGGCGCCGGCCGCGGCCGGCTGGTGGTGGCCGGGCAAGACAGCCACTTGCCGCGCACCGCCCCCGCAAAGCGGGCGGCTGATCCGCGGCCCACCGAGCCGGCCGCGCTGATCTAGGCGCCGACGGCGGATCTAGGCATCGGCCGCAGGCCGCGCCCGGCGGCAGGCGGCGTAGGCATCGAGCGGCGCCTGGTAGCTGCCGGTCTGCACGTCCAGCAGGCCCAGCACCGAATGGAAGTAGTGGTCGTGCGAGATTTCCACTTCGGCGCGGCCCTTCAGGCAGGCCAGGTCCAGCGCCTGCTGCTGCACAAAGCCGGGGCTCAGCCAGGTGATCCAGGGCACGCGCTTCTGCACATCGGGTGCGATGGCATGGGGCAGGCCGTGCAGGTAGAGGTTGTTCTCGCCCAGCGATTCACCGTGGTCGGACACGTACATCATCGCGGTGTGGTTGAGCGCCTCGCGCTGGCGCAGCCAGGTGATGCCAGCGGCCAGAAAGTGGTCGGTGTAGGCGATGGTGTTGTCGTAGGCGTTGGTCAGCTGCTCGGCGCTGCAGTCCTGCAGCACGTTGGTGCTGCACTCGGGCAAAAAGCGCTTGAAGGCCGGCGGCGTGCGCTTGTAGTAGGCCGGGCCGTGGCTGCCCATCTGGTGCATCACCACCAGCACACCGCGCGCACGCGCCTCGGCCGGCAGCGCGGCGATGCGCTGGTCGAGCTGCTTGAGCATGATCTCGTCGAAGCACTCGCCGTCGGGGCACAGTTGGGGATCGACCAGCCCCGAAGTCATGGCGTTGGGCACGCGGTCGCACACGCCCTTGCAGCCGGCCTGGTTGTCCAACCACAGCACGGCCAGGCCGGCGCGCTGCGCCACGTCGAGCAGGTTCTCGTGGTTGTTGCGGCGCCCGGCATAACCGTCGCGCCCCAGGTGCGAGAACATGCACGGCACCGAGGCGGCGGTATTGGTGCCACACGACCAGGCGTTGCGCCAGCTGATCACCGGCTGGCTGGCCGACAGCTGCGCCAGCTCGGGCGTGGTGGGCCGCGCATAACCGTTGAGGCCGAAGTTGGCGGCGCGCGCCGTCTCGCCCAGCACCAGCAGCAGCAGCGGCGGTTTGGTGGCCTGGGCCGTGCGCGCAGCCAGGCGGGCGTCGCTGGCCAGCGTCAGCAGCGTGCGCTCGTCGCGGCGCAGCGGCTCGCTGGCGATCACCCCCAATGCGTACACCGAGTTCAGCGGGTTGATCAGGTAGCGCACCGACTTGTGGTTGCGCATCGTCGACGACATCGACTGGAAGCTGGCCAGCAGCGCCACCACCACCAGCACCAGCGCCCCCAGCACCTTCAGCGCGTTGCGCGCCAGGCGCCGTGGCCAGCGGCCGTAGTGCACCGGCGCGCGCCACACAGCCCAAGCCGGCAGCAGCCCGCCCAGCAGCAGCGTGGCCAGCAGGCGCAGGCTGAACAGGTCGGCGGCTTCACGCAGGTTGGTCTGCGCCACGTTGACCAGCATGGTGCTGTCGATCACCACGCTGTAGGCCGACATGAAGTGCGCCCCCGCGGCCGTGGCGATCAGCAGCACCATGGCCACCGGCTTGAGGGTGAAGCGCCAGGCCAGCAGGCTTTGCAGCGTCACCAGTGCGCCGGCAATCATCAGCGCCAGCGCCGCGCCCAGGCCCCAGCCGGCGCCGCCGCGCAGCACGCCCAGATCGGCCAGCGATCGCCACAGCGGCAGGTTGCCCAGCGTGGCCATCCACAGGCTGGTGGCGACGATCAGCGCCAGCGGGCCGCGCGCATCGATGGGCAGCGCCTTCATGCCACGTCCCCATTGGCGCGGTGGTTGGCGGGCGCCAGCCGGGCGTGCGCGGCGTCCAGCCCCCAGGCCAGGCACCAGCACAACCAGCCGCTCCACAGCGTGTGGCTCATGAAGTGCGCACCGCGCCACTGCTGGGCCAGCCCCAGCACCAGCCCCGCCGCCACGGCGGCCAGCAGCCAGCGGCGCGCGATCTCGGGCGCCTGCTGGCGGAAGACGAAGTAGCCGCCGACGAAGGCAAAGCCCGCGCTGGCATGGCCCGCCGGAAAGCAGCGCCCGCTGCCGCCGGCCGGCGCCGCCCACCACAGCCAGTGCGACACCGACTGGGCCACGCCGCCGAAGCCGGCCAGATCCCACGGGCAGGCGGCCGGATTGAACGACTTGAGCACCGACACCGTCAGCACCGACAACAACACGCCGCCGGCCAGTTGCAGGCGGCGCGACGCCGGCAGCCGCCGCAGCACGCCGACAGGCCACCACACCGCCAGGCACAGCCCCAGCGCCAGCGCCCAGGCCAGCCAGCGCGCGCCGCTGTGCATCACACGGGTCAGCAGCCAATGGTCACGCAGGCTGAAGCCACCGCCCCCGCCGGCCCAGTAGGCCAGCAGCAGATCACCATCGGCCGACTCCCAGCCCAGGAAGATCAGCGCCAGCGCGGCGGTGGCAACCAGCAGCAGCCGGTCGGCCTCTCGGGCCAGGGGGAGCGCGCGAACGCGGACAACGGGGGCGGGCGACTTCATAGGCGGCGGAGGATCGCAAGCCCGCATTAAGCCCACATTAAGTGCGCAAGCCGGCGCGGGCGGCGGACGCACAATCCCCCGTCATGCGGGTACTGGTGGTGGAAGACGACGAGCGCATTGCCAGTGGCCTGGCGGCCCACCTGGGCCGACAGGGCCATGCGGTGGACCATGCGGCCACGCTGGCCGCCGGATGGGCCGCCTTGCGCGGCGAGCCCTTCGACCTGGTGCTGCTCGACCTGGGCCTGCCCGACGGCGACGGCGGCACGCTGCTGGCGCGCCTGCGCGCCGCGCCCGCCGAATCGCTGCCCGATCCGCACACGCCGGTGCTGGTGATGACGGCGCGCGACGAGGTGGCCTCGCGCATCGCCGCACTCGACCTGGGCGCCGACGACTACGTCACCAAGCCCTTCGACCCCGACGAACTGGCCGCCCGCATGCGCGCGCTGCGCCGGCGCGCCGCCGGCCGCAGCCAGGCGCTGCTGCGCCACGGTGATCTGGTGCTCGACCCGGCCGCCCGCACGGCGCTGCGCGCCGGTGAGCCGGTGGCGCTGTCGAGCCGCGAGTTCGCGGTGCTGCAGGCGCTGCTGGAAGCCCGGCCGCGGGTGTTGTCGCGCCAGCAGATCGAGGCCGCGCTCTACAACTGGGACAGCGCGCTCGACAGCAATGCCATCGAGGTGCATGTGCACCACCTGCGCAAGAAGCTGGGCGAGGGCGTGATCCGCACCTTGCGCGGCGTGGGCTACTTCGTGCCCGATGCGGACGGCGGCTGAGCATGGCCGTGCCGCGTCGCCCGCGCAGCCTGCTGGGCCAGTTGATGGCCTGGGCGCTGGGCGCGCTGGCGGTGCTGTGGCTGGGCCTGGTGGTGGCGGGCTACCGCACCGGACTGGTCGAGACCGATGAGCTGACCGACGGCCATCTCGCCAGCGTGGCGGCCCTGCTGGTCGACGGCGGCGGTGCCCGCCTGGTGCCACCCGCCGCGCCAGGCGGGGCCCGCGCGGCGGCGGCGGTCGACCCGGTGCGCAGCCACGATTACCAGGTGCCGGTCAGCGTGGTGGTGTGGGATGCCGATGGCCGCCTGCTGCAGCGCACCGGCGCGGCGCCGCTGCCGGCCTTTGGCCAGGCCGAGGGCTTCGCCAGCCTGGACCTGGGCCTGCCGGCGCAGCGCTGGCGCAGCTTTGCCCGCTGGACCCGCGACGAGCCGCGGCGGCGCGTGATGGTGCTGATCAGCGAATCACAGCGCCGCGAGCTGGCCTGGGACATCGCCGGCCAGGTGGCGCAGCCGGGGCTGTGGCTGCTGCCAGCCGTGGCGCTGGCGCTGGGCCTGGCCATCCGGCGCGGCCTGCGGCCGCTGCGGGCCTTGTCCGACGACGTGCAGGCGCTGGACGTGTTGCAGGCCCAGGGGCTGCACGACGACCACCCCGAGCGCGAGTTCAACAACATGGTGGCCGCCATCAACGCGCTGGTGCAGCGCTACCACGCGGCCCTGCAGCGCGAGCGCGAGCTGGCCAGCGAGCTGGCGCACGAGTTGCGCACGCCGCTGTCGGCGCTGGTGCTGCAGGCGCGCGCATTGCGTGAAGCGCCGGCACCGGCCGATCCGCAAGCCCTGGCCCGGCTGGAGCACGACGCGCTGCATGCCGGCCAGGTGCTGACCCAGCTGCTGGCACTGGCCCGTGCCAGCCACACCGCGCTGGCCGAGGCCGCGCGGCCGGTGGACCTGGATGCGCTGGCGCGCCGTGTGCTGGCCGACAGCGCCCAAGCCGCGCTGCACGCCGGCCACGAGCTGGCGCTGGCCAGCGACGGGCCGTTCATCGTCGACGGCCACGCGGTGCTGCTGGAACTGGCGCTGCGCAACCTGGTCGACAACGCCGTGGCGCACACACCCGCGGGCACGCTGGTCGAGTTGCGCCTGCAGCCCGCTGTGCGCTTGCTGCAGGTGTGCGACGGCCCGTTGCAGCAGGCGCCGGCATCGGCCGATGGCGCGGGGATGCCGCCCCTGGGGTCGCCGCCCCGGGTGCTGGGCCTCGGGCTGGGCCACCGGGTGGTGGCCAAGGTCGCCGCGATCCACCACGCCCGCTTTGCCGCCGTGGTGCCGCCGCCGGGCGTCGACCACTGCTACCAGCTGGCGTTCGGTGCGGCCGCCGTGGCCAGCGCCTCAACACCGGATTGACCCGATCCCCGGCCGGCGCGGCGGCGGTGTCAGCCGCCCAGCGCCTTGAACAGCGCCACGCGGTTGTTCAGCTCGCCCAGCCGGGCCTGCACCACCGCCTGCTCGGCCAGCCACAGGCCGCGCTGCGCCTCCAGCAGTTCAAGCGTATTGGCGGCGCCCTGTCGCGCCTTCAGCTCGGTGAGCCGGGCAGTCTCGCGCGCGGCGCGGCGCTGCGCCTCCAGCGCCAGGCGCTGTTCGCGCCAGGTGGCGCCGCCAGCCAGTGCATCGGCCGTGTCCTTGAAGGCCGACTGGATGGCGCGCTCGTACTGCGCCTGGGCGATCTGCTGCGACGCCTCGGCCGCCGCCACGTTGGACGCGCGCCGGCCGGCGTCGAACACCGCCAGCGCCGCGTTGGCGGCCAGCGTGTAGACGAAGTTGCCGCCCTGGAACAGGCCCGACAGCTGCGGCGAGGCCTGGCCCGCCTGCGCGGTGAGGGTGATGCTGGGCCAGTAGGCGGCGCGTGCGGCGGCGATGTTGGCAGCGGCCGCGCGCATCGCCTGCTCGGCCTGCACCACGTCGGGCCGGCGCAGCAGCACCGCCGACGACAGCCCGGCGCTGACCTCGGCCAGCCAGGCCTCGTCGGCCAGGCGCGTGCCACCCTCGGCACTGGCGGTGGCCGGCGGCGCCGGCTGGCCCAGCAGCAGCGCCAGGGCGCTGGCGTCCTGCGCCTGCTGGCGTGTCAGCTGCGCCAGCGTGGCGCGGGCCTGGGCCGCCAGCGTCAGCTGGGCCTGCAGGTCCAGCAGCGACGAGGCCCCGGCCGATTCGCGCAGCTGCACGAGCTTCAGGCTCTGCTCGCGGCTGGCCAAGGTCTGGCGCGCCAGCGTCAACAACTCGTCGTCGGCCTGCAAGGCCAGCGCGACCTGCACCACCGCCGCGGTCACGGTCAGTGCGGTGGCGCGCTGGCCCGCCTGGCTGGCCGCCAGCTGCGCCTTGGCGGCCTCGCTGAGGTTGGCCAGGCGGCCGAACACGTCGATCTCCCAGGCGGTGATTTGCAGGCCCGCGGCCAGGCTGCTGGCCTGGTTGCCCTGGCTGTTGGGCGCGCGGCTGGCATTCAGCGCCGCGCCCACCGTGGGCAGGCGGTTGGCATCGGCCAGGCCCAGCTGGGCCTGCGCGCGCTGCACGTTGAGCGCGGCCACGCGCAGGTCGCGGTTGTGCGCCAGCGCCTGCGCCACCCAGTGGCGCAGGCGGGGCTCCAGCACCACGGTCTGCCAGTCGAGCACCGGGGTGTCGGCGGCGGCACCGGCGCCGACGGGCAATTGCGCCGGCACGGCAGCCTGCTGCAAGACCTGGTCGGGCGCCGCGGCACCCGGGTTGCGCGGTGTGGCGCAGCCCGCCAGCGCGCCGATCAGCGCCAGCACGCAGGCGGACAAGGTGCCGCGACGAAAGAGCGGGTGCCGGGTCATGCCGGATCTCCCGGGTTGGACGCCGCAGGCGGCGTGGGGCCCAGCGCGGGCAGGTGCGAGGGCACGTGCACCGGCGGCATCGGCGCCGAAATCGACGTGCTGTGCGGCGCCACATGGCTGCTGGGGAACAGCCGGCGCACCACCACGAAGAACACCGGCACGAAGAACACCGCCAGCACCGTGGCGGTGATCATGCCGCCCATCACCCCCGTGCCGATGGCGCGCTGGCTGTTGGCGCCGGCACCGGTGGCCAGGGCCAGCGGCAACACGCCCAGGATGAAGGCCAGCGAGGTCATCACGATCGGCCGGAAGCGCAAGTGGCAGGCGGTCAGCGTGGCCTCGATCAGGCCCTTGCCCTCGGCCTGCAGGTCTTTGGCGAATTCGATGATCAGGATGGCGTTCTTCGCCGACAACCCGATCACCGTGATCAGCCCGACCTTGAAGTACACGTCGTTGGGCATGCCACGCAGCCACACGCCACTCAGCGCGCCCAGCACGCCCAGCGGCACCACCAGCAGCACCGCCAGCGGAATGGCCCAACTCTCGTACAGCGCGGCCAGGCACAAGAACACCGCCAGCATCGAGAAGGCCAGCAGGATGGTGGCCTGCGCGCCCGAGAGCTTCTCCTCGCGCGACTGGCCCGTCCACTCGAAGCCGAAGCCCGGCGGCAGCCGCCTGGCCAGCGATTCCATCTCGGCCATGGCTTCGCCGGTGGATTGGCCGGGCGCGGCATCACCGGCCAGGCGCATCGCCGGATAGCCGTTGTAGCGCGTGGTCTGCATCGGGCCGGTGATCCAGCGCGTGCTGGCAAAGGCCGACATCGGCACCAGCTGGCCGCGGTTGTTGGGCACCTGCAGCCGGAGCAGGTCTTCGGGCGCCATGCGTGCCGGCGCATCGGCCTGCACGATGACGCGCTGCAGCCGGCCCTTGCTGGCGAAGTCGTTGATGTAGGACGAGCCCAGCGCGGTCGACAGCAGCGCGTTGATCGCCTCGAAGCCCACGCCCTGCGCATAGGCGCGCTCGCGGTCGATGTCGAGCTGCACCTGCGGCGCGTCTTCCAGGCCATCAGGCCGAACCCCGGCCAGCACCTTGCTCTGGCGCGCCATGCCCAGCAGCTGGTTGCGCGCGGCCAGCAGCGCCTCGTGGCCGTTGCCACCGCGGTCCTGCAGCCGGAAGTTGAAGCCGGTGGCGGTGCCCAGTTCAGGAATGGGCGGCGGCGACAGCGGGTAGACGAAGGCATCGCGGATGCCCATGAAGGCCCCGAAGGCACGCCCGGCCAGCGCCTGCGCGGTGTGCGCTTCGCCCTTGCGCTGTGACCAATCCTTCAGCGGCACGAACACCAGGCCGGCGTTCTGGCCCTGGCCCGAGAAGCTGAAACCCAGCACCGCCACCACCTGGTCGACCTCGGGCTGCTTCATCAGGAAGCCCTCGACCTGCTGCATCACCGCCTGGGTGCGCGCCACCGTGGCGCCCGGCGGCAATTGCACGTTGACGATCAGGTAGCCCTGGTCCTCGTTGGGCAGGAAGGACGACGGCAGCCGGGTGTACATCCAGCCCACCAGCGCCACCACCACGCCGAAGGCCAGCATCCAGCGCCCGGCACGCGGCAGCACCCGTGCCACCGTGCCTTCGTAGCCCTTGGCGGTGCGGTGGAAGAAGCGGTTGAACAGACCGTAGAAGCCGCGCCGCTCATGGTGCGCCTGCGCCGGCTTGAGGAAGGTGGCGCACAGCGCGGGCGTGAGCGTCAGCGCCAGGAAGGCCGAGAACAGGATCGCCGACACCATGCTCAGCGAGAACTGGCGGTAGATGCTGCCCACCGCGCCGCCGAAGAAGGCCATCGGAACGAACACGCTGACCAGCACCACGGTGATGCCGATCACCGCGCCAGTGATCTGGCCCATCGCCTTGCGCGTGGCCTCGCGTGGGGCCAGGCCCTCCTCGGCCATCAGGCGCTCGACGTTCTCGACCACCACGATGGCGTCGTCGACCAGGATGCCGATGGCCAGCACCATGCCGAACAGCGTCAGCACGTTGATCGAGTAGCCCAGCGCCAGCAGCATGCCGAAGGTGCCCAGCAGCGCCACCGGCACCACGATGGTGGGGATCAGCGTGTAGCGCAGGTTCTGCAGGAACACCAGCATCACGATGAACACCAGGCCCACCGCCTCGGCCAGCGTCACCACCACCTGCTGGATCGAGATGCGCACGAACTTGGAACTGTCGTACGGCACCTTGTAGGTCATGCCCGGCGGAAAGAAGGCCTTGAGCTGCTCCATGCGCGCCTTCACCGCGTCGGCCGTGGCCAGCGCATTGCCGGTGGGCGACAGCTGCACGCCGACGCCGGCGCTGGGCTGGCCGTTCAGCCGCGAGAAGGTGCCGTAGCCCTGCGCACCCAGTTCGATGCGGGCGACATCGCGCAGCCGCACGGTGCTGCCGTCGTTGTTGGCGCGCAGCACGATGGCGCCGAATTGCGTGGGGTCGACCAGCTGGCCCTGCACCACCACGGTGGCGCTCATGGTCTGGCCGGGCACGCCGGGTTGCTCGCCCAGCGTGCCGGCCGAGACCTGGGCGTTCTGCGCCCGGATGGCGGCATTGACCTCGGCCGGGCTCAGGCCGAAGGCCACCAGCTTGGCCGGATCGAGCCAGATGCGCATCGCGCGCTCGGTGCCGAACAACTGGGCCTGGCCGACGCCGGCAATGCGCTGCAGCTCGGGCTGGATGTAGCGCGCCGCGTAGTCGCCCAGGCTCACCGGATCGTCGGCCGGGTTGCTGGAGGTGAGCGAGACGAACAGCAAAAAGTTCGAGCGCGCCTTGTCGATGCGCACACCCTGCTGCACCACCGCGCTGGGCAGGCGCGGCGTGGCGCGCGACAGCCGGTTCTGGATCTCGATCTGCGCCAGCGACACATCGGTGCCGGGCTCGAAGGTGGCGGTGATCGAGCCACCGCCGTTGGCCTGGGCGATCGACTCCATGTAGATCATGCCCGGCGCGCCGTTGAGCTCCTGCTCGATGACCGACAGCACGCTGTCCTCCAGCACCTTGGCCGAGGCGCCCGGGTAGGCGGTGTTGATGACGATGGCCGGCGGCGCCACCGTGGGGTATTGCGCAACCGGCAGCTTGGTGATCGCCGCACCACCGAGCACGGTGATGAACAGCGCGATCACCCAGGCGAAGATCGGGCGGTCGATGAAGAATCCGGAGAGCATGCGTCGGCTCCCGGATCAGCGGCTGGCAGCGGTGGAGGCGGCCGAAGACGCGGCCGGGGCCGCGGCACCCGCCTTGCCCGGTGGCGCCCACGGCACCGGGTTGACCGGCGCGCCGGGCATCATCTTCTGGAAGCCGTCGACGATCACGCGCTCGCCGGCGGCCAGCCCGCCGGTCACCACCCAGTTGGCGCCCTGGCTGCCGCCCACGGTGATCTTGCGCGGTGCCGGCTTGTTGTCGGCGCCCACCACCAGCACCGTGTCGCCGGTGCCACTGCGGGTGACGGCCTGCTGCGGCAGCGCAAAGGCGTTTTCGCTGGTGGCCTGCACCAGCCGCACCTTGACGAACAGGCCCGGCAGCAGCAGACCCTGCGGGTTGGGCAGCTCGGCGCGCAGGCTGACCTGGCCGGTGGCGGCATCCACCGTGGGATCGGCAAACAGCAGCTTGCCGGGCAGCGGGTAGTCGCTGCCGTCGTCGAGCACCACGCGGATCTCGGCCGCGCCGCCGGTTGCCTTTTTCAGCTGGCCACTGTCGAAGGCACGGCGCAGGCGCAGCGCGTCGGCCGCCGACTGGCTGAAGTTGACGTACAGCGGATGCGTCTGCTGGATCACCGCCAGCTGGGTGGCGTCGCCCTGCCCCACCAGCGCGCCCTCGGTCACCAGCGCGCGGCCGATGCGCCCGGCAATCGGCGCCTTGATTGCGGTGTAGGCCAGGTTGATGCGTGCCGTCTGCAGCGCCGCACGCGCGGTGGCCACCTCGGCCTGGGCCAGCTTCAGCGTGGTCTGCGTCTGCAGCCATTCCTGCGCACTGATGGCGCGGGCCTCGGCCAGCGGCTGGTTGCGCTGCAGCTGCGCCTGGGCCTGGGCCACGCCGGCATCGGCGCGCGCCACCGCCGCCTCGGCACTGGCCACCGCCGCCTGGAACGCCGCGGCATCGAGCTGGAACAGCGGCTGACCGGCCTTCACCAGCGCGCCTTCGGTGAACTGGCGGCGGGCCACGATGCCCGGCACCCGCGCCCGCACCTGGGCCACGCGCCAGGCCTCCAGCCGGCCGGGCAGCTCGGTAGCCAGCGGCACCGGGCCGGGCTGCACCGTGACCACGCCCACTGTGGCCGGCGGCATGCCACCCCCCGGGGGGCCGCCGGCGCCCGCGCCACCGGCACCGCCCTGAGGGCCGCAGGCGGCCAGCGCCAGCAGCAGGGGCAGCCCGGCCAGCACCGGCAGGCGCAGATGGGGATGGAAAGCGGTCATGGAGTGGGGCATGGCAAATCGGCGGGAAGCGCCGCGAAACGTGGGCGGCCCCGGCCGTGGCGGCCAAGGCACGCGATGTGGCGTGATCTTGTCATA
>MESD01000020.1:1960-37035 GCA_001770815.1 Burkholderiales bacterium RIFCSPHIGHO2_12_FULL_69_20 | reverse complement strand
CGCATCCGCCACAAGTACCGGCTGAAGAACACCACCGGCTACGGGCTGAATGCGCTGCTGGACCATGCCGACCCGGTCGACATCCTGTCGCATCTGATGATCGGCTCGGAAGGCACGCTGGGCTTCATCAGCGAGATCAGCTATTTCACCGTCGAGGAGCATGCGCACAAGGCCAGCGCGCTGATCCTGTTCGACCACCTGCAGACGGCCTGCAGCGCGGTCAGCCAGCTCAAGCCCACGCCGGTGGTGGCGGTGGAGCTGCTCGACCGCGCCTCGCTGCGCGCGGTGCAGGCCCAACCCGGTTTGCCCGCCGCGCTGGGCACGTTGCCCCCCGATGGCGCCGCGCTGCTGGTCGAGACGCGTGCGGCCACCGCCGTTGCGCTGGACTTGAAGATCGCCGCCATCACGCTGGCGCTGCAGGGCATCACGCTGGCCACGCCGCTGCACTTCAGCACCGATGCCGCCGAGTCGGCCGCGTTGTGGAAGGTGCGCAAGGGCATCTTCCCGGCCGTGGGCGCGGTGCGGCCCACCGGCACCACGGTGATCATCGAGGACGTGGCCTTTCCGGTCGAGCGCCTGGCCGAGGCCACGCTCGAGCTGCAGCAGTTGCTGGCCGAACACGGCTACCCCGAGGCCATCGTCTACGGCCATGCCCTCGAAGGCAACCTGCACTTCGTCTTCACCCAGGATTTCGGCAATGCCGCCGAGGTGCAGCGTTATGCCCGCTTCATGGACGCCGTGTGCGACATGGTGGTGCACAAGTACGACGGCTCGCTGAAGGCCGAGCATGGCACCGGCCGCAACATGGCACCCTTCGTCGAGAGGGAATGGGGCGCGCCGGCCTTTGCGCTGATGCAGCGCATCAAGGCCCTGCTCGACCCGCAGGGGCTGCTGAACCCGGGTGTGATCCTCAACGCCGATCCGCAGTCGCATCTGAAGCATCTGAAGCCGCTGCCCGCGGCCGATGTGCTGGTCGACAAATGCATCGAATGCGGCTTCTGCGAACCCAAGTGCCCGTCGCGCGGGCTCACGCTGTCGCCGCGCCAGCGCATCGTGGGCTGGCGCGAGATCGCCCGGCTGGATGCGGCAGGCAGCGAGCCGCAGCGCTCGAAAGAACTCAAGGCGCTCTACGACTACCAAGGTATCGAGACCTGCGCGGCCTGCGGCCTGTGCGCCACCGCCTGCCCGGTCGGCATCGAGACCGGGTTGCTGATCAAGTCCTTGCGCGGTCAGCGCGCCAGCCCGCTGGCGCACCGCGCGGCCGGTTTCGCCGCACGCCATTACGGCCCGCTGACCACCGGCGTGCGTCTGGGCTTGGGCGCGGCCGATCTGCTGCACGGCGTGGTCGGCACCACGGTGATGAAGGGCACGCTCGACGGCCTGCGCAAGCTCAGCGGCGGGCGGCTGCCCAAGTGGTCACCGGCGCTGGCGCGGCCGCTGCACTTCGTGCCGCGGGTGCAGCCACCGCAGCGCGCCGAGCGCATCGTCTATTTCCCCAGCTGCGCGGCGCGCAACATGGGCCCGCAGCGTGGTCACGACGGCGTGGAGGCGCTGCCCATCGTGGCCGAGCGGCTGTTCCGGCGCGCCGGCTTCGACGTGGTCTATCCCCACGGCCTGGACGGCCTGTGCTGCGGCCAGCCGTTCGAGAGCAAAGGCCTGACGGACGCCGCCGATCACAAGGCGGCCGAGCTCGAAGCCGCGCTGACCGAGGCCAGCGACGGGGGCCGTTGGCCCATCGTCTTCGACACCAGCCCCTGCAGCTACCGGATGCAGAAGTTCCTGGCCGGCCGGCTGCCGCTGCACGACAGCGTCGCCTTCGCCCACGACACGTTGCTGCCGCGCTTGCGCATCGATCCCCAACCCGCAGCAGTGGCGGTGCACCCGGTGTGCAGCGTGCGCAAGATGGGCAGCACCGACCAGCTGCTGGCGGTGGCCCGCCGCTGCAGCGCCGAGGTGGTGTCGGTCGACGCCGTGCAGTGCTGCGGTTTTGCCGGCGAGCGTGGTTTCATGCGACCCGAGCTGAACGAACATGCGCTGCGCCACCTGAAGGCCGCGCTGCCGGCCGGCTGCAGCCAGGGATACTCCAGCAGCCGCACCTGCGAGATCGGCCTGTCCGAGATGGCCGACATGCCCTACCAATCGATCCTGTACCTGGTGGAGCGGTGCGCCAAGGAGAAGATCGAATGACACTGTTCACGATGACCGCGCCGTTGCGCACCGCCGCCACGGGCCCGGCCAGGGCGCTGCTGGCCATGGCGCTGCTGGCCGCCGTCGCCGCACCTGCGGCGGCGCAGAGCCGAGGCGAACTGCTCTACACCACCCACTGCATCGCCTGCCACAACACGCAGGTGCATTGGCGCGCCAAGAAGCAGGCCTCCGACTGGCCCAGCCTGCGCGCGCAGGTGCGGGCCTGGCAGGCCACGGCCCAGCTGGCCTGGACCGACGACGACATCCAGCAGGTGGCCGTCTACCTCAACGACGCCCATTACCACTTTCCGCCGCCGATCAAGCAAGGCGGCGCCGCCCCCGGCCCGGCGCGCATCGCCCTGGCGGCAGTGGGCTCCCAGCCAGGGCTGTAGCGGGCGCAAAGGTTGACGTCGAACAGTCCGCTTCAGCCTGCCGCGCCGCAGCATGAGCGCTGCTCCTCAAACGCCGGTGCGGTCGGCCGGCAGACGGTGCGGGGCGAACAAGGCCCAACGCCAAGGAGTTCTGCTCATGCAACTCACCCTCCGCCTGTCGGCCACGGCAACCGCCGCCGCCTTGCTGGGCCTGGCCGGCTGCACCGCCGTGCAGGTTTCGACCGCCCCCAACACCCTGGTTGCCGTGAAGGCCGCTGCCGCACCGAACATGGCCGCCGGCGCCAATGATCCGGTGTGGGCCCAGGCGCGCGGGCTGGACGTGCCGCTGAGCGGCGCGGTCAACTTTGCCGGCGGCAAGGGCGAGAACACCGCCACGCTGAAGGCGGCGTGGGCCGGCGACAGGCTGTACATGCTGGTGCAGCACCCCGACCCCACCGATTCGCGCCGCCGCGGGCCCTACCCGCCGCGGGCCCTACCAGAAGCAGGCCGACGGCAGCTGGAAGAAGCTGAAGGACCCGGCCGACAAGGGCGGGCCAATGGCCTGCACACCTCGGTGGTGGCGCGCAAGCTGGTCACCGGCGGCCAAGTTCGACGTGCAGTTCGACAACCTGGCCGGTCGCTACCTGTTCGGCTTTGCGGCCTTCGACAAACCGCAGGTGCAGCACGCCAGCGGCGACGACGCGCTGACGCTGGTGTTCGCCAGGCAGGGCGCGCCGTCGGTGCCCGGCTTGGCGCTGATCGATACATCGCCAGGCCTGCACGGGGCGGGTTTCAGGCCGTCCCGGCCACCAGTGCCTCGGCCACCAGTTCGGCGATGTCGCGTGACTGCGTGGCGCCGGCCTCGGGCAGCGCAGCCAACCCGTCGGCCATCATCACCGCGCAGTAGGGGCAGGCGGTGGCAATCGTCTGCGGCTTCAGTGCCAGCGCCTGTTCCACCCGGGTGATGTTGATGCGCTTGCCGATGGTCTCTTCCAGCCACATGCGCCCGCCACCGGCGCCGCAGCACATCGCCTTCTCGCGCGAGAGCGCCATCTCCAGCGGCGCGTCGCTGCACAGCTGGCCCAGCACCTCGCGCGGGGCGTCGAACTCACCGTTGTGCCGGCCCAGGTAGCAGGGGTCGTGGAAGACCACCCGCATCAACCCGTTGCTCACACGGATGCGGCCCTGCGCCAGCAACTCGGCGATGAACTGGCTGTGGTGCACCAGCGCGTAGTGGCCGCCGAACTCGGGGTACTCGTTGCGCAGCGAATTCAGCGCATGCGGGTCGCAGGTGACGATGCGCTGGACGCCACGCTGATTGAGCGTCTCCACCAGCGTGGCGGCCAGTTGCTGGAACAGCATCTCGTTGCCCACGCGCCGCACACATTCGCCGGTGGCGCCCTCGTCGGGCCCCAGGATGCCGAAGCGCACGCCGGCACGTTGCAGGATGGTGACGAAGGCGCGCGCGATCTTCTGCCCACGTGGATCGAAGCTCATCGCCGAGCCGACGTAGAACAGGCAGTCCAGCGCGGCCATGTCCTCGGCGCTGCGCACCACCGGCACATTCAGGCCCTGCGCCCAATCACCACGTTGAGCGGCCTGCAGGCCCCAGGGGTTGCCTTGCGACTCGTAGGCCTCGAACACCTTCTTCAGCGCGTGCGGAAATTCGCCGGCGATCATCACCTGATGCTGGCGCATGCGCAGGAAGCGCGGCAGGTGCTCCAGCTCGATCGGGCAGGCCGCCTCGCAGTAGCCGCAGGTGGTGCAGGCCCACAGCGTGTCCTCGCTGATCACGGTGCCCACCAGCGCCGGCAGTTCGGCCTTCGGGTCATGGGCGATGAGCAGGTCACGCTGTTCGACCAGGTGGTGCTTGAGGCGGTCGTTGACCCTCTTCATCGACAGCGGCTTGCCGGTCAGGTGGGTCGGGCAGGCGTCCGTGCAGCGGCCGCATTCGGTGCAGGTGAAGACGTCCAGCCCGTCCTTCCACACCAGGTCGGCGGCGGTGCGCACGCCGGCCTTCATGTCGGCCTCGTCGGTGGCCGCCATCAGCCTGTCGATGTCGACGCTGGGCACCTGGTTGGCCGGCCGCCCGCGGCGGAAGAACAGCGTGGGCAATGCGGTGACGATGTGGAAGTGCTCGCCGGTGGGCAGCAGCACCAGGAAGCAGAACACCACCACCATCTGCGTCCAGTACGACAGCCCATAACCGGCCTGCAGCACGCCGGGCGACCAGCCCTGGAAAACACTCGCCACCGCGCCCCCGGCAAAGGCGAAGGCCCGCTCGTGCGCGATGCCCGGCGCGCTGGCCGACAGCAGCGTGAAGCGGAAGCCGTCGAAGGCCAGGTCGGTGAGCATGATCACCAGGATCAGCCCCAGCACCAGCACCGCCTCGCGGTTGGGCTCCAGCCGCGCCGGCCGGGCCACGAAGCGGCGCCAGAAGGCATACAGCACCGCGGCGATCACCGCCAGCTCGATGAAGTCCTTGAACGCCGCGAACGGCCCGCCGAACCAATCCGGGAACACCGCCGGCTCGTGGTATCCGATCGCGATCAACTGCAGCTTGCGCAGCAGCAGCGACATGAAGCCGAGAAAGATCACCGCGTGCATCAGCCCCGGTCGCCACTCGCGCTGCACCATGCGCCGCTGCAGCAGGCCGTTGACCAGCACGCTGCGCAGGCGCTCGACCGGCTGGTCCCAGCGCGGCTCGGGCTGCAAGGCCAGCACCAGCTGCAGCTTGCGCCAGGCCAGCGTGGCAAAGCCCGCGAAGGCCAGCATCATCAGCAGGCTCATTCCCACAGGACTCATGGCACCCTCCGCTGCGCCACTCTAGGCACTGCGGGCCGCGCCGCGCCTGATGCAAGTCAAGTTGACCGCCGCGCCGGCGCACTGCTGCGCGGGTCAAACCCTGACGCCTGGCCCGAGAGCGCGCTCGAGCGGGCCGGGCCCGGCGACGATCAACGCGGCAGGTGGGGCGCGCGCGGATTCAGTCGGGGCGGCTGGCTGGCCATCCAGGCCCTGGCCGCGGCCACCGTCGAAAAGATGCGGTAGGGCTGGGTGATGAACCCCAGTCCGATGAAGTGTTGAATCGAAGCGACGATCCGTTCGTCGACGGCGACCGCCGCAATCACGATGTTGGGGTTGGTCATCAAGGGCCCGACGTGCAGGGCGGCGATCTCGGCGGTGGCCTCACGCGAGGTGTCGTAGCGCTCGGCATCCCGGTAGTCGGTGATGGTGAACTGCAGTTCGTCGAAGCGGGGATCGGCGCAGATCCGTTCGAGCGAGCGCTGCCGATCGGCGATCGTGACATGACCGAAATAGCGGCGATAGACCCCGGCGGGTTCCCAACTCAGCTCAAAAGGCATGTTCGATGCAATGTGGTTTGCGGCAGCACCCCTGCCTGGTCAGATCTGACATTCTGACCCACGGTGCAGTCAGGCGCGGGCCGGGCTGGGTCAAGCGCGTGCTCAGGCGTGATCAAGCGCGCCGGTCGCTCTGCTACGCTGATTGCCCTATGACCGATCTGTCCAAGACCTTCGGCAAGCACAGCGTTGACGAGTTGGAGCGCGAGCAGCGCATCCGCCGTGTCTTCGAAGCCGTGGCCGCGCGCTACGACCTGATGAACGACCTGATGAGCCTGGGCATCCACCGGCTGTGGAAGCGCACCCTGGTGCGCCTGGCCGCACCGCGCGACCGCCAGTTCATCGTCGACCTGGCCGGCGGCACCGGCGACGTGGCCGCGCTGATGGCCGCGCCCGGTCGGCGGGTCACTGTCTGCGACCCCAGCCTGCCGATGATGGACGTGGGCCGCGCGCGTGGCCATGTCGGCGTCGAGTGGCTGGAAGGCACCGGCGAGGCCATCCCGCTGGCCTCCGCGTCGGTCGACACGCTGACCATCGCCTTCGGCATCCGCAACGTCACCCGCCTGGACGACGCGCTGGGCGAGATCCTGCGGGTGCTCAAGCCCGGCGGCCGTTTCCTGTGCCTGGAGTTCTCGCGCCCCTACGCGCCGGTGCGGCCGTTCTACAACCTGTTCTCGTTCACCGTGATCCCGCGCCTGGGCGCCTGGATCGCACAGGCCCCCGAGGCCTACAGCTACCTGGTCGAGTCGATCCGCCGCTTCCCCGACCAGCGGGCCTTCCAGGCGCTGATCGAGCAGGCCGGCTTCGAAGGCGTGCACTACCGCAACCTCAGCCTGGGCATCGCCTGCATCCACATGGGCAGGCGCCCACCGATGCGCAGCACCCACTGAGCGGACCGCGGCGCCGCAAGCTGCCCGCACGCAACGGCGTACTTGACCTTGCGCAAGTTTGAGCCCCCCTCGGCTGCCCAGAATGCCAGGCAGGGTGGCCTGCATCGAGCCACCGGAGGCCATCCCGCATGACAGCCAACCGAGGGTCCGTCGTCAGCACCGCCCAGGTGCGCTCAGGCTCCGTGGCCGCCTGGATGGTGGCCATCCGGCCGCACAGCCTGCTGGTGGCGTTCAGCCCCGTGCTGGTGGGCGCCACGCTGGGCTTCGCCCGCAACGGCAGCATCGACCTGCTCGCCGCGCTGCTGGTGCTGGGTGCGGCGCTGCTGGTGCAGGTGGTCACCAACATGCAGAACGACGTGGGCTACACCGTGCGTGGTGCCGAGTGCAGCGGCACCCGCACCGGCCTGCCACGCGCCACCGCCAACGGCTGGCTCAGCGTGCGCCATGTGCGCGCCGGCATCGTGGTGGTGGCGCTGGTGGCCACCGGCCTGGGTGTGGCGCTGATGGCCTATCGCGGCTGGCCGGTGCTGGCGATCGGCGTGGCCTCGCTGCTGGCGGCGCTGGCCTACATGGGCGGGCCCAGACCCATCGCCTACACGCCCTTTGGCGAGCTGACGGTGTTCGTGTTCTTCGGCCTGGTGGCGGTGATGGGCACCGACTGGGTGCTCACCGACCAGATCGGCAGCGTCAGCATGCTGGCGTCGGTGGCCATCGGCGCGCTGGCCGCCGCGGCGCTGGCCGTCAACAACCACCGCGACATCGCCCACGACCGGCTGGTCGGTCGCAACACCTTTGCGGTCAGCTATGGCGATGCGGCCTCGCGTGCGCTCTACGCCCTGCTGGTGCTGGGGCCGTTTGCGCTGGTGCCGGCGATGGCCTGGCTGGCGCGCTCACCCGCCCTGCTGCTGCCGCTGGTGCTGGTGCCCACCGCCCTGCAGTTGCGGCGCGATCTGGGCCGCTGCGCGCCGGGCCTGGCCTTCAACGAGATCCTGTTCCGCACCTTCCGGCTCGAGCTGTGGTTTGCCGCGCTGCTGTCGGCCGCCACCTTGTTGGGCACGGTGCTGGCATGAACGTCGGCGTGATCCAGCGCCGCAGCCTGCTGGCCGCCTTGGCCGCGGCCGGCCCCACGGCATCGGCCTGGGCCCACCGCGGCGCTGGCTTTCCCGAGCGCGCGGTGCGTCTGGTGGTGCCCTACTCGGTGGGCATCGGCCCCGACGTGGTGGCGCGCAGCGTGGCCGAGCGGCTGGCGCAGCGCTGGGGCCAGCCGGTGCTGGTGGACAACAAGCCTGGCGCCTCGGGCATCGTGGCCTTTGGCGACGTGCGCCGCACCCCGCCCGACGGCCACACGCTGTACCTGGCCGACACCGCCACGCTGGCCGTCAACCCGCTGCTGCATGCCAGCCTGCCCTACGACCCGGTGCGGGATCTGGCGCCGCTGACGCTGCTGTTCCGCGCCACCTTCGTATTGCTGACCGGCGGCAGCAGCCGGCTGCACAACGTGGCCGATCTGCTGGAGGCCGCGCGCCGCACGCCCGAAGGCGTGAGCTACGCCACGCTGGGCAACGGCCACGCCAGCCAGTTGGCGGTCGAAACCATGGCCCGGGCGGCTGGCCTGCGCCTGCTGCACGTGCCCTTCAAGGACGCCGGTGCGCTGTTCACCGCGGTGGCCTCGGGCGATGTCGACTTCACCGCCTTCAGCGTCAACAGCACGGCCGGCCTGCTGGCTGCCGGCAAGCTGCGCCCGCTGGCCGTGGCCGCACGCCAGCGCCTGGCCACGCACCCGCACCTGCCCACGCTGGCCGAGGCGGGTGGCCCGCCAGTGGCGATGCACCCCTGGGCCGCGCTGGTGGCGGTGGCCGGCACACCGGCGCCGCTGCTGGCGCAACTGCATCAGGCCGTCACCGCGGTGATGGCCCTGCCCGAGGTGCGGGCGCAGGCCGAGCAGGCCGGCTTCGAGCTCACGCCGTCCACGCCGCAAGGCCTGCGCGATCGCATCGAGGCCGACATCGCGCTGTACCGCCCGCTGGTCATTGAAGGGCGGATCGCGCGGCTCTGAGCCGTGTCGACCGCGCTGGACACGGCACCAGGCATCCGATGATCGTGCGCCGTTCGGCCCTGGTGCCCCAGCCGGCCACGCGCCTGTTCGATCTGATCGAGGCGGCCGAGCACTACCCGCGCTTCCTGCCCTGGTGCGCCGACGCGCAGATCGTCAGCCGTGACGACCAACTGGTATCGGCCGATCTGCGGGTGTGCTGGCACGGCATGAACTTCGATTTGCGCACGCGCAACCCCAAGCAACGGCCGGGCTACATGGCCATCCACCTGGAGCGCGGGCCGTTCCGTCGCTTCGAGGGCGAGTGGCGCCTGACCGAACTGGCCAGCGACGCCTGCAAGGTGAACTTTGCGCTCGACTACGAGTTCGACAGCGCCTTCATGACGCGCGCCGCCGGGCCGCTGTTCAACCGCATCGCCGACACCCTGGTCGACGCCTTCGTGCATCAGGCGCTGGTCACCGCAGTGCCGCCGCCGCAGCGCGCGCCAGACGGGGTTGATCGGTGACCCCGGGATTGCCCGCCATGATGATTGATGGGGGTCAAGATTTCGGCGCCTTGCGTCCGGACAATGAATTTGTCCGGCCCCACGGGTTACCGGACAGCCGCTGGCCAAGCCAGAGTCACCCGGAGTTTTCCCATGCGCATCGACTTGCCCCTTGCCGTCGCCTCCTTCGTGCTGGCCCTCAGCGGCCCTGTGTTCGCCGGGCCGGGCGAAGATCTGGCCGCAGCGCAGAAGTGCAGCAAGTGCCACACGGCCAAGACGACCAAGAAAGGGCCGTCGTGGGCTTCGGTGGCCGAGAAGTACGCCGGCAAGGCCGACGCGTCGGACAAGCTGTTCGTCTACCTGAAGACGGGCGGCAAGATGTCCGACGACGACGACCACAAAAAGGTCGAAGCGACCGACGCCGACATCAAGGCCTTGGTGGCGGTCGTGCTCGCGTCCAGGTAGGCCGGCCAGACGGCGGCGGCCGGCGGCTGAACGCCCTGCCCCGGTCTTGGGCTGCGCGGCATTGGCACCTCGGCCCGACCCATGGCCAGGGTCGTCGGTCAGTCAGGTTCTGAGCCGTGGCCCAGCACCAGCGTGGCGGTGATCGCCGTCAATGAGCTCAAGCGAGCGTGGTCAACAACGTGGTCAACAACTTTGGCCAGCAACCAGGGGTAGGCAATGGCAGATTCCGGCAGGCCTGGCGTGATTCGCCGGTTCTTCACCTGGTTGTTCTCGCCGTCGGCGCGGTGGTCGGTGTTTGCGCTGTTGCTGGTCGGCCTGATCATCGGCTTCGTCGCCACCGCCGGCACCCAGGTGGCCATGGCGGTCACCGGCAGCAACGAGTTCTGCGGCACGGCCTGCCATTCGCACACGCAGTTCATCTACCCCGAGTACAAGGCCTCGGTGCATGGCAAGAACCGCACCGGCGTGCAGGCGGGCTGCAGCGACTGCCACGTGCCCCACACCTACCCGGCCAAGCTGATCTACAAGGCGCAAGCCGGCATCCGCGATGCCATCGCCGAGGCGCGCGGCACCATCTCCACGCAGGCGAAGTTCGACGCCAGGCGCTGGGAACTGGCCAACCACGTGTGGGACGAGATGAAGGCTGACAACTCGGCCAACTGCCGCACCTGCCACACCCCCGAGGCGATGGACGCCGCCAAGCAGAACGAGGATGCCGTCAAGCAGCACAAGAAGTTCAGTTCGGGCAAGGCCACCTGCATCGAGTGCCACACCGGCGTGGCGCACCAGGAGCCCGTCGAGCCAGAGGAGCCCAAGGCCCCGGTGAAGACGTCGTCGCTGCAGTGAGACAAAGCCGCCCGGCCCGGGCAGCCTAGTCGCTCATTTCCACTGATAGGTGTAGCTCACCGCCATCGCCGTCACCTGCTGGTTCGGCTGCTGCCACAGCGTGGCGCCGTCTGAATAGGCGAACGGCACGCCGTTGTAGCCCCAGCCCCAGTCGTTCAGCCGCGCGCGCTGGTGCACCAGGTCGATGCGGGCCGATGAGCGCTTGTCGATGTCGGCCTTGACGAACAGCTTCAGGGTGGACTGCCGAAACACGATGTCGGGCAGGCCCCCCGTGGCCGCCAGCAGCGCCACGCTGTCGGGCGGCGCGTAGCCGTCCAGTGCCTGGGCGTAGACGTTCTTGTCGTCGCTCCAGTTCAGCTCGGCGCCCACCTGCAGCTTGTCGCTGGGCTTGCCGGTCAGCCCCAGGCCGAAGTGGGTGTTGGCATTGCGGAACGACAGGATGTAGCCCTCGGCTCGCGATTGGTGCAGCTGCTGGTCGCCGTAGCTGAAGAAGCCGGTGACGCCCCATTTGTCGGACAGCGCATAACTGCCGTCGATGCTGACCTGGCGGATGCCCGAATGGCGCAGCCCCTGTTGGCTGCTGACACGGTAGCGGTCCTGGCCATCCTCGACGCTGAACTGGACCGACATCGCGGCACTCGGCTGCCAATCGGCCTGCAGCTTGATCTTGTCGCGCTGGCGATCGGCCAGCGTGGGCATGAAGATCGCCGTGTTGCCGAAACCGTTGGCCGGATCCAGCGGATCGGGCACCTCGATGACGCCGAGCGTGCTGCCGGGCCGCAGCCAGTTGCTGCCGCGGCGTTGGCTGGATTCGAGGCTGAGCGAGGCACTGAAGCTCTCGGACATCAGGCGACGCAATTCGGCCCGCAGGCCCGTTTCGTCGGTCTTCTGGCGCAGCGCACTGAGGCCCCCCACGGCGCTGCTGGCGGTGAAGACGCCGCGGTCGATGGCTTCGTGGTGGGCGCCCAGAACGCCCTTCAGGGCGCTGCTGAACTGGTAGGCCGCACTCGCCTTGGCCCGTGTGCGCCGGCTGGGCAGCGCGCGGTTGGTGTAGGTCAGCGTGCCGGCCACGTTGTAGACCGCCAGCGGCGTGGCGTCGTCCTTGTCCTCCTGGCGCAGATCGGCCACCAGCGTCAGTTTGGGCAGTGGCCGCGACGACACGCCCACCTCGGCCAGCGTGGTGTTGATCCGCCCACCCAGGTTGGCCACGCCGGCGGGCGCGTCCAGGAAGCCGGCGGCCCGGAAATCCTGGTGCTGCTCGGCACGGCCGAACGCGAGCTTGAAGCGCATCTGCGTGTGGCTCGCCACCGTGTAGTTGCCGGTGACATCGAACTGGTGCGCCTGGTTGTCGGGGGCCAGCGCGACTGGCAGGTTCAACAGCGCCTGCAACCCGGTGTTGAGCGGCAGCAACTCGCCCAGGGCGTTGTTCAGGCTGCCGGGCACGCGGGGTGACATCGCGCCATGCGCGTTGTTGTAGAACGAGCCGTAATAGCCGCCGCTCAGGCGCAGCGACTCGCCGGCATAACTCACCCGGGCCTCGATCTGGCTGTGACGGGCGTTCACCGGTTCGGGCAGGGCCAGCAGCGCCCAGCCGGTGTGGGCGGTGGTGGCGCCGCGGCAGCCGGGTGTCACCGGCAAGGGGCAGTTCATGCCCATGCCGAACAGGCGTTCGCCGCGCTTTTCTTCGCTCTTGAGGCTGATGTCGAGATCGAAGCGCGGCGACAAGGCCGTCCACATCCCCACGCCCACGCTGGTGCGCTTGAGCTTGAGGTCCCGGTCGGTGCCGCCGGCAATCGCGACCGGCACCACCTCGGGCGTGGTGCTGCCGGCACCGACCAGCCCGGTGCGCAGGGTGTAGGGATCGTGACGCTGGCTCTGACCGATGTCGGCACTGAGGCGCCAGCGCCCCTGCTGCTGCCAGCGCAGGCTCAATTCGCGTGTGTTGGTGAGCAGGCGGGTGCCCAGCACGTCGATCTGCTCGGTGCCGGCGGCATCGCTGCGCCGGTGGTAGCGCAGATCCAGCACACCCAGCGCCCTGTCGCCGTAGCGCAGGCCGTTGTACTGGCCGAACCAGGCGCGGTCGGCCGCGTCACCCATCATCAGGCCCGCGCCCACGGTGACGCTGGCATTCACCACCTCGCCCTGGGCCAGCACCGGCCCGAACGCGGCCAGCAGCGCCCATGCCAGGGCACGCTGGCGCAGTTGAAAGTGCCGACCGTCGTGGTGCATGGTGCTTCCCCGGATGTTGCGATGCATGGCCTCAGCGCCCCAGCAAGAGGGGCACCCCGCTGCTCGTCGACGGGTTGTTCGAGCCGTGCACCTGGGCATGGCAGTTCATGCAGCTGCGCCCTTGCCACAGGTTCACGACGTTCTTGCCGCTGGTGACGGCGGTGACGGCCGGCCCGCTCTGCCCAGGCACCTTGGGGGCAAACACGCCCGGCTGTCCGCCCACGGCGCCCACGCCACCCGCCACGTGCGGCGTGTGGCATTGCTGGCACAGCATCGGCGGGCGGGCCTTGAGCATCGCCGGCACCGTGCTGCCATGCGGGCTGTGGCAGTGGCTGCAATCGTCGGCCACCGGCTCGTGCGCATGCACGAACGGCCCGCGCTTCTCGGCGTGGCAGGTGTAGCAGGTGGCATTGGTGCTGTCGCGCCGGGCCAGCATGGCACCGGCCGAGCCGTGCGCATTGTGGCAATCCGAGCAGCTCATCTGGCCTTCGGGCACCGGGTGGCGCGACGGCCGGCTGTACTGGGCGCGCTGCGCCTTGTGGCAGGCGTAGCAGGTCTCGGCCTGCGTGGCCTTGGCCAGCGTCTTGTCGTGGTTGGTGTGCACCTGGTGGCAGGTGCTGCAGGCCACGTCGGCGTTGTGGTGCTGGCTGCCCGCCCACAGCGCGCGTTTGGCGTCCTTGTCGTGGCAGCCCTGGCACACGGCACTGCTGTCGCGCGCGGTCAGCGCATCGTCGCCGGTGAAAGCGCGGTCGGGCTTGCCCTGCTTCTGGCCGCGCAGCTTCTTTGCATGCGCCGTGCTGGGGCCGTGGCAGGCCACGCAGTCGGGCGTGCGCGGGTCGGCGGCGGTGACATGGGCCGAGCGGCCCATGTCGGGCAGGTCGTCGTGGCATTCCACGCAGACCGCCGAGCGTTCGTCACCGGCGGCGGCCCAGGCCAGCGACAACCCTGCCAGCGGTGCCCACAGGCCCAAGGTGACGGCAGCCAACAGACGCTTGATCCGCATTCGAATCCCCCTCAATTGCCAGTATCCCGGGCCCATGGTCAGGTCCGATCGCGGCACCCAGCCCCGCGGCGGCGGTGGTCCACCAAACAAAATGGGAGGGCCTGCAAAAGCCCTCCCACGCTGACGACAGCGCTGGCGCCTACTTCTGGCCGTGGACCGCGTCCACACCCTTGAAGCCACCCGGTGCATGGCAGTCATCGCAGGTTTCCTGCGGTCGGGCGTTCTGCGCCAGGTTGCCGAACGACGAACCGCCAAAGGTGGTGACGTGGCCGATCGCGCTGCTCGAGTCGTGGCAGCCGGTGCAGCTGGCCGCCTTGGGCGAGATCACCTTCCACAGGTTCGGGTCGGTGACACCGGTGTCCTTGAACACCACCGAGCCCAACGTGCTCTTGTCGGTCTTGTAGGAGTTGTTCACGTGGCAGGCGTTGCAGTTCAGGCCGACCTGCGGATAGGCCACCTCCGCCGCGTAGTTCTCGACCGTGCTGGCCAGGGGTGCGCCACCGGTGAGCGAACTGCCGTCCTTGGCGAACGCGCCGACCACCCGGTTGCCATGAGTGAACGGATAGGTGCGCTTGGAGTTGCCGTGGATGCCGTGGATCATGCGCTTGAACTGGTAAGGCTCGTACAGGTTCAGCCCGCTGGTCATCATGTTGCCGCTGGAGCCGCGGTTGGCGTCGTGGCAGATCACGCACGACTCGACGGTGTTTCTGGCGCCTCGGTGAAAGGCTTCCGCCAGGGTGTTGGAGCCCGAGGTCGTGCCCAGCGCGCCGTGGCAGACGTTGCACTTGTCGTTGGACACCACGTCGCGCCGCGCCTGCAGGCTGCCGGTCAGCGCCACGTCCTTGTAGCTGTGCTGGACCACGGTGTTGACCAGCGTCAGCGGCACCACCTCGGGCCGCGGGTCGGTGGCCCACTTGGCCTGCAGCTGCGGCTCCTTGATCTGCCCGATGCTGACCACCCGTGCGGTGCCACTGGCTACCGCGGTGGCCGTGT
This sequence comes from Burkholderiales bacterium RIFCSPHIGHO2_12_FULL_69_20, assembly GCA_001770815.1. Classification (GTDB taxonomy): domain Bacteria; phylum Pseudomonadota; class Gammaproteobacteria; order Burkholderiales; family Burkholderiaceae_C; genus Pseudaquabacterium. The sequence continues at coordinate 22,154 of MESD01000020.1, read as the reverse complement.
CGGCGGGCAGCGGGATGTCGACCGTGTAGCGATTGCCGCCGTCGTTGATGCCCTTGTAGGCATAGGCGTTGGCGCTGCTGCCGCCGTTGTTGTAGGCCGAGAACTCGGTCACCGCGCCCAGCTGCCCCACCATGTTCTGGTAGGCCAGGTAGAAGCGCAGGTTGCCGAACCTGGTGCTGGTGCTGCAGGTCGGCACCGTGGTGCTGGCGCAGTCGGCGGCCACCAGGTTGTAGGCCGCGTTGCCGTTGCTCGGATCGACCAGGCTGTAGGTGACCACCACCTTGCGGTTGGCAGCGTCGTAGGTGGCGCTGTCGATGTTCATCTTGTACTTGGCGGCGTTTTCCTCGTTCTGGTTCCAGTGCACGCGGTCGGGCGCGATGTTGGTGCCCGGCTTGTGGCAATCCACGCACTGCTGGTTGCTCATGCCCTTGGCCGTGGCACCCGCACCGTTGAGCAGCACCGCGTAGTTGACGTGCTTGGTGTCCCAGTCCGACCCGGTGTTGTTGGCATGGCAGGTCAGGCAGGCTTCCTTCGAGACCTTGGTCTTCCAGTTGTCGCCCTGCGGGGTGTCGGGGTTGCTGCCGTTGTGGCAGACCGTGCAGTTGCGCAGGTCTTGCGGGAAGCCCACCTCGGCATAGTCGTGCTTGCTGTTGCCGTAACCCCAGATGGCGTAATCTTCGCCGCCGGTGGCCAGCTTGCTCTTGAGCAGCCGGCCCGCATGGATCTTGTGGGTCATCGTGGCCAGGTTCAGGCTGTTGCCGCTGTTGGCATCCACCGTGCTGGGGTTATGGCACATCACGCAGTACTGCGTGTCGACACGACCGCCGCCGTGCAGCGACAGCTTCTCGTGGCAACCGTTGCACGACGACACATCGGTCATCTTGCGGGTCTTGCTGGCATCAGTCACGGCCACCGACTTGCCGTTGGCGTCGATCGTGAAGTCGAAGTACGGATTCACCAGCACCGTCTCGCCGGCTGCATTGGTGTAGCTCAGCTGGATCGCAATGCGGTGCGTGCGGGTTGGCTCGTACACCACGCCGTTGGTCTTGGCCGGATCGGTGATGTCCGTCGAAAAGGTATAGGTGTAGTACCCGTCGGCGTTGTAGACCAACTGCGCCGCGGTGCTCGTGTCGGTGGTGGCCTGCATGGCCGTGGCCAGCGCCGGCGTGCCGTTGGGGCCGATGCCGGCGGCGGCCGTCTCCTTGCGGTAGACATAGCTCACCCACTGGTCAGGATCGCCGTTGGTGCCGGGCACCAATCTGGCGAGCGCGAAACGTGCGTTGGCGTTGCTGAGGCCAGTCTTGACTGCACCGTCGGAGAACACGGCGAAGTTGACCTTCGGCGGGCTGGCCACCGTGACCGCAGGCACGCCCGCAGCCTGCAGCACGGTGAAGGATGCCGCGGCGTTGGTGGCCGTGTCGTTGTTGGCCACGGCCGCAGCGGCAGCGAGGGCGTCCTTGACGGTGGCCGCCGCCGCAGGTGGCGCGACCGGTGGCGCCGCCGGCGCCGGATCGCTACCACCGCCGCAGGCGACCAGCAGAGACAGCAGCAGCCCGGAGGCCAGATGTCGCACATGAGACAAGTTCGTCATCGCCTTCTCCACCTTGCTCGACCACCACCGACCGCTACGTCTGGCCAGTCCGGCATGCACGCCCGGCGGCACGCTTCGGTTCTGATTGGTCGACTTTTGCGCGCGCGTCACCTCGAAAAGTTGCGCCAGATCAACTGCGCCTTGCGCTGCGGGGAACTACCGGCCAAGCGGCACGGCCACAGCGGCGAAACACCGGTCCTGGGCCGCGCCGATCGGCGGCGGCAGCAGCCTGTCGGCGCGCCTTTACCTGGATCAAGAATACTGTCGATGGGGCACAACCCGTTGGTCGGCCCAGGGGCGATGCACCTAGACTGGGCATCACAACGAGTGTCGCCACCAGACACGATGGGACAAGGAGACTTCAGTGCAACTCACCCATGCCGCCGGCGCGGCCTACTTCCACAAGGTCGTGGACTGCCAGTGGGCCTGTCCGGCCCACACCCCCGTGCCGGAGTACATCCGCCTGATCGGGCAAGGCCGCTACAGCGATGCCTACATGATCAACTGGGTGTCCAACGTGTTTCCCGGGGTGCTGGGCCGCACCTGCGACCGGCCCTGCGAGCCCGCCTGCCGCCGCAGCCGGGTCGAAGAGAACAACGGCAGCACGCCTGAACCGGTGGCCATCTGCCGGCTCAAGCGTGTGGCGGCCGACTACAAGGACGACGTCAGGTCGCGCATGCCCGCCATCGCACCGTTCAACGGCAAGCGGGTGGCCTGCATCGGTGCCGGGCCTTCGTCGTTGACGGTCGCCCGCGACCTGGCCCCGCTGGGCTACGAGGTCACCGTGTTCGACGGCGAGGCCAAGGCCGGCGGCTTCATCCGCACCCAGATCCCGCGCTTTCGCCTGCCCGAGGAGGTGATCGACGAAGAGACCGGCTACATCCTCGACCTGGGCGTCAGGTTCAAGAGCGGCCAGCGCATCGAGTCGATGAACGCGCTGCTGGACCAGGGCTTCGATGCGGTGTTCGTGGGTTGCGGCGCACCGCGTGGGCGTGACCTCGACCTGCCCGGCCGGCAGGAGGCCGCCGCGCAAATCCACATCGGCATCGACTGGCTGGCCTCGGTGTCGTTCGGCCACATCAGCAGCGTGGGTCAGCGCGTCATCGTGCTCGGCGGTGGCAACACCGCGATGGACTGCTGCCGCTCGGCCCGGCGCCTGGGTGGCCAGGACGTCAAGGTCATCGTGCGCAGCGGCTTCGACGAGATGAAGGCCTCGCCCTGGGAGAAGGAAGACGCGCTGCATGAAGGCATCCCCATCCTCAACTTCCACGTGCCCAAGCACTTCGATCACGAGGGCGGCCGCCTCATCGGCATGACCTTTCAGATCGTCGAGGCGCAGTACGACGCCAAGGGCCGGCGCAACCTGGTGCCCACCGGCGCGCCGGATGTCTTCGTGCCCTGCGACACCGTGCTGGTGGCGGTGGGCCAGGAAAACGCCTTCCCGTGGATCGAGGCCGACAGTGGCATCGAGTTCGACCGCTGGGGCCTGCCGGTGCTCAAGACCGACACTTTCCAGGCGACCGTGCCGCGGGTGTTCTTCGGCGGCGATGCGGCCTACGGCCCCAAGAACATCATCACCGCGGTGGCGCATGGCCACGAGGCGGCGGTGTCGATCGACCGCTTCGTCAACGGTGAAGACCCGGCGCGCCGGCCGCCGCCGATGACCCACCTGATGTCGCAGAAGATGGGCATCCACGAGTGGAGTTATCACAACGACGTGTCGGAAGACGTGCGCTCCAAGGTGCCCTGGGCCGCGGCCGAGAAGGCGCTGGCCAGCATCCGCGTCGAGGTGGAACTGGGCTTCGACGCCGCCACCGCCTTCAAGGAGGCCGAGCGCTGCCTGAACTGCGACGTGCAGACGGTCTTCAACCGCGACACCTGCATCGAGTGCGATGCCTGCGTCGACATCTGCCCGATGGACTGCATCACCTTCACCCCGGTGGGCCACGAGGCCGACGAGGCCGAGGTGCGCGGGCGGCTGAAAGCCCCCGCCACCAACACCACGCAAGACCTGTACGTGTCGACCGAGCTCAAGAGCGGGCGCGCGATGGTCAAGGACGAGGACGTCTGCCTGCACTGCGGCCTGTGCGCCGAGCGCTGCCCCACCGGCGCCTGGGACATGCAGAAGTTCCTGCTCAACACCACGCAAGCCGGCCAGCGCTGCCGTGACAAGGAGTTCGCATGAAGCGCATCGAAGCGGTCAACGATTTCGTCATCAAGTTCGCCAACGTCAACGGCTCGGGATCGGCCTCGGCCAACGAGTTGTTCGCCAAGGCGGTGATGCGCATGGGCGTGCCGGTCAGCCCGCGCAACATCTTCCCCAGCAACATCCAGGGCCTGCCCACCTGGTACGAGGCCCGCGTCTGCGAGGCCGGCTACCACGGCCGGCGCGGCGGCGTGGACATGATGGTGGCGATGAACCCGCAGACCTGGGGCGCCGACCTGGCCGAGATCGAGCCCGGCGGCTACCTGCTCTACGACAGCACCCGCCCGATGCCACCGTCGGCCCTGCGCGACGACGTGCACGTGATCCCGGTGCCGCTGACCGAGATCGCCAACAACGCCTACGAAGACCCGCGCCAGCGCCAGCTGTTCAAGAACATCATCTACGTGGGCGTGCTGTCGGTGCTGCTCGACATGGACCCCGGCGTGTTCGAGAAGCTGTTTGCCGAGCAGTACCGTGGCAAGGAGCGCCTGCTCGACGCCAACCTGCAGGCGCTGCGCCTGGGCCGCGACCACGCGATGTCGCAACTGCAATGGCCGCTGGGCATCCGCGTGCAACGCGCCGACAAGGTGGGCGACCAGATCTTCACCGACGGCAACAGCGCCGCGGCGCTGGGCTGCATCTACGGCGGCGCCACGGTGGCGGCCTGGTACCCGATCACGCCCTCGTCGTCGGTGCCCGAGGCCTTCCAGAAATACTGCGAGAAGTACCGCATCGACCCCGCCACCGGCACGCACCGCTTCGCCATCGTGCAGGCCGAGGACGAACTGGCCTCGATCGGCATGGTGGTGGGCGCCGGCTGGAACGGCGCGCGCGCCTTCACCGCCACCTCGGGCCCGGGCGTGTCACTGATGACCGAGTTCATCGGCCTGGCCTACTTTGCCGAGATCCCCTGCACCATCATCAACGTGCAGCGCGGCGGGCCGTCCACCGGCATGCCCACGCGCACCCAGCAGTCCGACCTGATCGCCTGCGCCTACGCCTCGCACGGCGATACCAAGCATGTGATGCTGTTCCCGCAGGATCCGCACGAGTGCTTCGAGCAGGCCGCCGCCGCGCTCGACCTGGCCGACCGGCTGCAGACGCCGATCTTCGTGATGACCGACCTCGACATCGGCATGAACCAGCGCCTGTCCAAGCCCTTCGTCTGGGACGACGCCCGCCGCTACGACCGCGGCAAGGTGATGACCGCCGCCGAGCTGGAAGCCGGCAAGGACTTCGGTCGCTACAAGGACGTGGACGGCGACGGCATCCCCTGGCGCACGCTGCCCGGCACCCACCCCAGCAAGGGCGCGTTCTTCACCCGCGGCACCACGCGCAACCCGTATGCGCAGTACTCCGAGCGCGGGCCCGACTACATCTACAACATGGAGCGGCTGCTGAAGAAGTTCGCCACCGCGGCCACCCTGGTGCCGCAGCCGGTGCTGCGCGCGGCGCAGCAGCCCTCGCGGCTGGGAGTGCTCTACTTCGGCTCGACCAGCCCGGCCATGCGCGAAGCACTCGACGTGCTCGACGTCGACGGCGTGCACCTCGACGCGATGCGGCTGCGCGCCTTCCCGTTCCCGACCTCGGTGGCCGACTTCATCGCCGCGCACGACCGGGTGTTCGTGGTCGAGCAGAACCGCGACGCGCAGATGCACCAGTTGCTGGTCAACGAGCTGCAGATCGACCCGGCCCGACTGGTACGCGTCTTGCATTACGACGGCACGCCGATCACCGCCCGCTTCATCGCCGGCGCCATCCGCAAGAGCCTCGTCTCGATCCAGGAGACCGCATGACCTTCATCGCCAAACCCCGCCTGCACCATCCCACCCTGCAGCCCAACAAGGTGGGCTACACCCGGCGCGATTACGAGGGCCGCATCTCCACGCTGTGCGCCGGTTGCGGGCACGACAGCATCTCGGCGGCCATCATCCAGGCCTGCTGGGAGCTCGACATCGAGCCGCACCGCGTGGCCAAGCTCTCGGGCATCGGCTGCAGCAGCAAGACGCCCGACTACTTCCTGGGCGCCAGCCACGGCTTCAACACGGTGCACGGGCGCATGCCCTCGGTGGCCACCGGCGCCAACCTGGCCAACCGCGAGTTGCTGTACCTCGGCGTCTCGGGTGACGGCGACTCCGCCTCCATCGGCCTGGGCCAGTTTGCCAACGCCATGCGGCGCGGGGTGCGGATGGCCTACATCGTCGAGAACAACGGCGTCTACGGCCTCACCAAGGGCCAGTTCTCGGCCACCGCCGACCGCGGCTCCAAGAGCAAGAAGGGCGTGATCAACAGCGACTCGCCGGTCGATCTGGTGGGCATCGCGCTGCAGCTGGGCGCCACCTACGTGGCCCGCAGCTTCTCGGGCGACAAGGAGCAGCTGGTGCCGCTGATCAAGGGCGCCATGACGCACGGCGGCGCGGCCTTCATCGACGTGATCAGCCCCTGCGTCACCTTCAACAACCACAGTGGCAGCACCAAGAGCTACGACTACGTGCGCCAGCACAACGAGGCGGTGAGCCGCATCGACTTCATGACGCCGGGCCAGGAGATCACCGCCATGTACGGCCCCGGCGCGACCATCGAGGTGCCGCAGCACGACGGCACCCTGCTGCGCCTGCGCAAGCTGCACGCCGACTACGATCCCACCGACCGCTGGGCCGCGATGAGCTACATGCAGCAGCATGCCGCGCGCGGCGAGGTGGTGACCGGGCTGCTGTACCTCGACACCCTGGCCACCGACCTGCACACCTCGCTGAACACCTGCGCCGATCCGCTGAACAGCCTGCGCGAGCGGCAGCTGTGCCCCGGCACCAGCGTGCTCGACAAGATCAACGCCTCGCTGCGCTGACCGATCCATCCCCCGTGCACCCTGCGAAGGAGCCTCGCCATGTCAGAACGCACCATCTTCCAGGCCATGTCGCACCGGCATGTCATCAGCCTGGGGCCCGACGCCACGGTGCACGAGGCCGCCTGCGTGATGACCCGCGCGGGCTGCGGCAGCGTGCTGATCATCGACAGCCACACCACGTTGCTGGGCATCCTGACCGAGCGTGACCTGATGACCCGGGTGATGGCCAAGGCACTTGACCCCACCGGCACGCCCGTCTCCAAGGTGATGACGCCGCACCCGCGCTGCGTGCCACCCGAGATGCGGGTGTCCGATGCGGTGCTGATCATGATCGAGCGCGGCTTCCGGCACCTGCCGGTGGTGGCCGAGGGCGGCAAGATCCTGGGCGTGTTCTCGGTGCGCGAGGCCTTGCCGCGCGAGGTCAACACCGCCGTCGATCTGGCCGAGTTCCACGAGCGCGTGAACGACGCGCTGGGCTGAACCAACCGCCCTGCCCGCGGCCCGCGCGCAAACAGCCCCTATCCGCGCGGCGCCCGCCCGCTGCCCAGCACCGCGTTCAGCGCCGCCAGCAGCGGCTCAACGGCCAGCGGCTTGGTCAGGTAGGCGTCGAAGCCGGCCCGCAAGCCGGCCTCGATGTCATCGTCGAAGGCCGCGCCACTGACGCCGATCACCGGCGTGGCACACGTGGACGGCGCGGCACGCAACTGGCGCAGCACCTCGAAGCCATCCATGTCGGGCATATGAATGTCCAGCAGGATCACGTCGGGCCGCTCGCCCAGCGCGGTGGCCAGGCCGGACCGGCCCGAGGCCGCCGCAGTGAAACGCGCGGGCCAATGGGCCGCCAGCAGCGCCTCCATCAGCAGCACGTTGACCGGGTCGTCGTCGATGTAGAGCACATGCGCCTGCGCCGGCACGATGGCCGATGCGATGGCCGACGCGAGGGGCGCGCCGATGGCGGGGACGATGGCGGCGTCGGCAACCTCGGCACGCGGCAGGCGGATCCAGAAAATGCTGCCGACGCCGGGCTGACTCAGCACGCCGCTCTGGCCCTGCATCAGGCCCACCAGCTGCTTGCACAAGGCCAAGCCCAGGCCGCTGCCCTCGATCGCCGCATGGCCGTCGGCCTCCAGCCGATCGAAGCGCTGGAACAGCCGCTGCTGGTCGGCCGCGCTGATGCCCGGTCCGGTGTCGCTGATGTCGACGCGCACCTGCGCGCCGTCGGCCGAGATCACCACCTGCACCCGGCCTTCAGGCTGGTTGTACTTGATCGCGTTCGACAGCAGGTTCAGCAGCACCTGCTTGAGGCGGCGGCGGTCGGCCCGCAGGTGCAGATCGTCACCGCTGCTGGGCTTGTGCACCAGCGTGATGCCGCGCTGATCGGCCAGCGGGCGCAGCAGCAGCAGGCACTCGTCCACCACCTCGGCCACCGGCACCGACTGCAGGTCGATGCGCAGCTTGCCGGCCTCCACGGCGGCCTGGTCGAGCAGGTCGTTGACGAGGTCGAGCAGGTGCTGGCCACCGCGGCGGATCTCCTGGACCCGCGCCAGTTGGTGCGGCGCCAGCGGCGACCGCACATCGGTCTCGAGCAGTTGCGCAAAACCCAGCATCGCGTTCATCGGCGTGCGCAACTCGTGGCTGAGCGCCGAGACCAGCACGCCCTTGGCCTGGCTGGCGGCCTGTGCGGCCGCCCGTTCCTCGGCCAGGCGGCGGTTGGCCAGCGCCATCCAGCGCTGGCCCAGCATCACGCTGAGCAGCAGCCCGAAGCCCAGCACGGCCAGCGCCGGCACCAGATCGGCCTGCCGGCGCAAGGCGATCAGCGCGCTCGCGCCGATCGCCGCCAGCGCCAGCGCCACTGCCGCTGCACTGCCCAGATCGCCCGGGATGCTGGGCCGCCCGCGGCGCCAGGTCAGCAGGGCCGGCACCAGCGCCAGGGCCAGCAGCAGCGCCTGCGGTAGCGCCCCCAGCGTCTGCAGCACGTCACCGCGGGCCAGCGCGCCGTGGGCCTGCGCCAGCAGGACGATGCCCGGCCGCTGGCCCAGCACCGTCATTGCCGCGTCGCCCTGGAAGGCGCTGCTGCCGATGAACACCGTGCGGCCCGCCACCGCCGCGCGCGCGGCCTGGCCATCGGTCTGCCCCAGCGCGTCGGCCACCAGCGTGTGGAAGGCCAGTGCGGGCACCGCGTCGGCGTTGGCGGGCAGCAGCGGCAGCACGCGGCCCTGCGCGTCCTGCGGCCAGCGAGCAGCCCAGGCCACGGGGTCGGCGGCTGCGGCGGGATCGAGCCGCACACGCCACAGGGCGGCCAGCGGCAGCGACGGCAGCACCCGGCCTTGCACGCTGTGCAGCAGCGGCAAGCGGCGCAACGTGCCGTCGTCGTCCAGCGGCACGCTGATCACACCCAGCGCACCACGCGGCTGCAGTGCGTCCAGCAGCCGGGCGTGCGGCAGGTTCAGCGCCGGCCAGGCCGTGGTCGGCATCGTGGGCGCGAGGGGCCAGGTCAGCCGGTCGAACGCCGCATCGGGCGGCTCGCCATCGATGCCCGCGGCCAGCGACCGTGCGGATGTGGCCAGCACCGTGTCGGCACGCCGGGCGATCGCGCGGACCAGCGCATCGTCGCCGTCGCGGGCGCCGCTGAAGACGATGTCGAAGACGATCAACCGGGCACCGGCCTCGCGCAGGTAGTCGATCACCAAGGCCCAGGTGTCGCGGCGATACGGCCAGTTGCCCAGGCGCGGCTCAAGCTGGCGCAGCGCGGCATCGTCGACGTCGACCACCACCACGCCGTCATAGTGCGCCGGGCGGGCCGTCCAGCGCCGGCTGGCATCGCCCAGCGCGGTCGACAAGCCATCACGCAGCGGCGTCAGCGAGAACAACAGGCCCAGCGCCAGCGCGGCCACGGGCAGCCAGGCCAGGCGCCGAGCCCCCGCGGCCGGGCCCGCGCCGGCTGGGCCGGTGGATCGATCAGCCGCCGTCACAGCAGCAGCAGCACCGCACCCAGCGGCAGCAGCAGCGGCCACCACGAGCGCGGCGGCTCGGGCACTTGCACCTGCTGCGTGGCGCCGAAGGGGCCCACCACGCCGTCGGCGTCGATGGTGCGCGCGCGCAGGTGGTAGTGGCCCGGTGCCGGCGTCGGCACGGTGACCTCGGCCGCCGTGGTGACCTGATCGAGCAGCACCTGTTCAAACCCGGCATCGGCCGCAAACTGGAACTGCACGCGCTGCCCCGCGGCCGGCGCCGGCCAGCGGAACAACAGGCCGCCTTCGTGAACCTGCGGCGGCGACATCACCGGGCTGGTCGGCAGACCTCTCTGGGTGAAGGATTGCGCATCGCCGAACGGGCCTTGGTCGCTGTCACCCACGATGCTGGCCACCCGCCAGTGGTAGGCGCCCGGCGGCAGGGCCAGCGTGAACTCGGGCGCACGCAGGTCGGCGCGGTCGAGCAGGGGCGCCACAAAGTCGGGGCTGCCGCCCACCTGCAGCCGGTAGCGCATGGCCGCGGTCGAAGCGGCCCAGACCAAGCGCGCCTGCTCGCCCACCACCTGCGCGCCGGCCGCTGGCTGGCGGGTGAAGGGTGGCTCGGGCCGGGCCTTGACGGTGAACGCCTGCAGCGCATCGGCGCCCTCCAGCCCCAACGCGTCGACCGCACGCACCCGCAGCAGGTAGCGGCCGTCAGGCAGATCGGCCCACTTGGCCTGGGCCGCGTCGAAACGGCCGTCCAGGTGCAACGGGTCGAGCCGCAGGCCCTGGTCATCGGCGGCAAACACCTGCGCCCGGTAGGCAGTGGCGCCGTCCAACGGGGTCCAGGCCAGGGCCAGCGGCAGGCGCTCCACGCGCGCCGGCAGCCCCTGCAACTGCGGCGCGGCCATCAGCCGGCGCGGCGCCCCCGGCGGCTCGCCCGGGCGGGCCAGCAGGCCGAAGCCCGTGGCCAGCGCCTGCTCGACCCGACCGCCAGCGGCGGCCACCAGGCCGCTCAGCACCTCGGCCCGCGACGCGCCGCCCACCGCCTCGACCCGGGCGCGGAACTCGGTGCCGCGCACGCCCAGGTTGAGGGCCGGTGTGCGGATCTCAAAACGCGGCGGCCGTGCAGGCAAGGGCTGCACCTGGGCATCGACGTTGCCGCGGTCCAGCCGCAGGCGGATGTGCGGCTGTGCGCGCGGGCCCAGGTTGAACAACTGCTCGATCGCCAGTTCGGTGCCGGGCACCACCAGCAGCCTCGATCCATCGGCAAAGCGCAAGGTCAGCGAGGCATCGGCGCCAGTGCGCAGCTGGCTGCCGGCGGCCAGGGTGCTGCCCACGCCCAGCGGCGCCCACGCGGCCTGGGCGTTGCTGCGCACCGTGGCATCACCCTGCAGGAACATCACCTCGGCCACCGTGGCCGTGCGCCCCAGCCAGGCCTCGGGGATGCGCAGTGTCGACCCCGGCATCAGCCGGCGCGGCCGCTTGACATGGTTGTGGCGTTGCAGGTCGCGCCAGCCATGCGGTGGTGCCAGGTACCTGGCGGTCACGCCGATCAGCGTGTCGCCGCGCACCACCACGTAGGGCCAGTCGTCACCGCCACCCTGGGCCCGGGCGGGCTGCTGAACGATGAACAGCACCACCGCCAGGGCCAGCGCGACCCGGGGTCGCGATGAAGCGGGGTCGCTGGCGCACGGGCTACTGCGGGGGTGATGCATGGAGCGGGTTGTCCAGGTGTTGACTGCTAGCACGAGGCCCGCCGGTGATCGTTGATCCTGTCCCCGCGGAGGCCCGACTTTATACCGGGCGTCTTGGTGAACACACCGCGCGTACCACGCAGGTTAGGCCGGCGTGTTCCGACCAGATGGGCCGCGCACCAGCAACCGGCCTTGCTAGACTGACCCGCGCAGACCGGCGGGCACACGTCGGGCACACAGCAAACACACGGCGGACACCGTCGGGGGAGGCGGGCGGGTGGGCAATCGCAAGGCAGACACGCAAGGTCCCGGGCCGGTTTCGACGCCGGCGCCGCCGCTGGCCGGTGCTGCTGACACCGCACCCGATGCGGCCGAGCTGGGCATCGGGCGCCTGCGGCCCAGGATATTGGCGGTGGCCGCGGTGCTGCTGCTGGTCGGCTCGGCAACCGGCTTCGTCTGGCATGGCCGGACCCAACGGCTGGACCAGGCTGCCGCCCTCGCTGTGCAGCGGGTCAACCGCCTGGCCGACGATCTGGCGCAGACCCTGGCCCTGGCCCAGGTGGCGATGGCCCAGACCGACGCCCATCTGCAGGCACTGCCGCCCGCGACATCACTGGCCGGCGGGCTGCGTGGGCTGGATGCGCTGGCCACCCACCGTGCCGAATTGCTGGCGGCACTGCCACTGCCCTTCGAGCTGCATGCGCTGGCCGCTGACGGCCGCGCGATCGACCTTGCCGCCGCGCCTTCGGCCAACCCCGGCCCGCGCCCGCCCTACCCGGCGCCCGTCGTGCCCACCGGCACCTGGGCCGTGGGCTCGACACAAGGCCCGCCCGACACGCGCACGCTGCAGTTGCTGCGGCCAGCAGCGCCCAACACCCGGGGCGTGGTGGCCTTTGCCATCGAGTTGACCCACCGGGCGTTGCAGGACCGCTTCGAATCCGATCGCCTGCCGCCTGGCGGCAGCGTGGTGCTGCACCGGGTGGAGCCCGACGGCTCGGCAATCGTGCTGGCGCGTGCGCCCTTGGTCGAGACACAGATCAATCAGCGGGTGCAAGGCCCGTTGGCGCAGGCGCTGGCACAAGCGCCGAGCGGTGTGTTCGTGGCCCCCGGGCACCTCGACGGCGTGCACCGCATCGTCGCCTACCGGCGCCTGGACGGCGACGCCGCTGCGCTGGTACTGGCCTACGGCGTGGCCACCGACGACGTGCTGGCAGGCTGGCATGCGGTGGTGCCCGGCATCGCCGCCATCACCCTGCTGCTGGCCGCCGGCATGGCCTTTGGTGGCTGGCGCCTCGACACATCGCTGCGCTTGATGGCCAGCAGCCGCCGTGCGCTGGCGCGCAGCGAACTGCACTTCCGCACACTGGCCGACAACCTGCCCGATGTCGTGGTGCGCCTGGATCGCCAGGGCCGCCACCTGTATGCCAATGCGGCGGTGGCGCACGCCACCGGCCTGCCGTCCGCGGCCTTCATCGGCAAGACCAACACCGAACTCGGCATGCCGGCCGAGAACGTCGCGCGCTGGATGGCCTGCCTGCAGCGGGTGTTCGAGACCGGCCACGCCGATCGGCTGGAGTTCAGCTTTGCCGGTCCGAACGGCGAGACCCACTGGGAATCACAGCTGGTGCTGGAGCCCGCGGGCAACGGTGATGCGCCCACGGCACTGGTGATCAGCCGTGACATCTCCGAGCGCCGACGCGCCGACGCTGCGCTGCGCGCCAGCGAGTCGCGGCTGAACTACCTGCTGCGCAGCGCCCCCACGGTGATCTACACCGCGATGACCCAGGGCGATTTCAGCGCCACCTACTACTCACCCAACCTGCAGGAGTTGCTGGGCTGGCAGCCGGCGCAGTTCATCGCCGACCCGGGCTTCTGGCTGAACCATGTGCACCCCGACGACCGCGAGGCACTGCTGCTGCAGATGGACCAGCTGCCGCAACACGGCGAAGCGGTGCTGGAGTACCGGTTTGCCCATGCCGACGGCCGCTGGCGCTGGATGCGCGACGCGGTGCGCCTGTTGCGCGACGACGCCGGCGCACCGACCGAACTGGTGGGCTCGTGGATCGACATCACCGATCGGCGCGAGGCCGAAGCCGAACTGGCGCGCCAGCGCAACGCGCTCGAGTGCACCGTGCAGCGGCGCACCGCCGAGCTGGACCGCAGCGTGGCCCAGCTGCGCCAGGCCAATCAGGAGCTGGAGACCTTCACCTACTCGGTCTCGCACGACCTGAAGGCACCGCTGCGCGGCATCGACGGCTACAGCCGGCTGCTGCTGTCGGACCACCAGGACCGGCTCGACGACGAGGGGCGCGCCTTCCTCGGCCACATCCGCCAGGCCACCCAGCACATGGGCGTGCTGATCGACGACCTGCTGACCTATTCACGCCTGGAGCGGCGCGACCTGACCCTGAACCCGCTGCCGCTGGCCGCGCTGGTCGACAGCGCACTGGTGGGGTTTCAGCCCGACCTGGCCGCGCGCGGCGTGCGGCTGGATATTCACATCCCGCCCGATCTGCAGGCTAGGGCCGACGCGCAGGGCCTGACGATGAGCGTGCGCAACCTGCTGGACAACGCGCTGAAGTTCAGCGCCACCCGCCAGCCGCCGCACATCACCATCACCGGCACCCGAACCGAGGATGGTGTTTTGCTGGCCTTTCAGGACAATGGGCTCGGGTTCGACATGAGGTTCCACGACCGGATCTTCGCGATCTTCCAGCGCCTGCACCGCGCCGAGGACTACCCCGGCACCGGCGTCGGCCTGGCCATCGTGCGCAAGGCCATGGAACGCATGGGCGGCCGGGTCTGGGCAGTCAGCCAGCCGGGGCAAGGCGCCACTTTCACCCTGCAATTGCCGGAGGCCCGATGAGCGTTACCGACCGACCGATCCTTCTCGTCGAAGACAATCCGATGGACGTGGACCTGACCTTGCGCGCGTTCAAGCGGCGCCGCGTCACCAACACCATCCACGTGGCGCGCGACGGCGAGGAGGCGCTGGCCTGGTTGCCGCGCTGGGAAGGCGGCGAGCCCTGGCCCGTGGTGATCCTGCTCGACCTGAAACTGCCCAAGATCGACGGTCTGGACGTGCTGCGCCAGCTCAAGCAGCACCCCACGTTGTGCGTGATTCCGGTGGTGGTGCTCACCACCTCGGCCGAATGCGCCGACGTGCAGGCCGCCTACCACCTGGGCGCCAACTCCTACATCGTCAAGCCGGTCGAGTTCGAGAAGTTCATGGACGTCAGCGAGAAGATCGAGCTGTACTGGACGGTGGTCAACCAGCGGGCCTATTGAGCCTGCCGACCCCACCGACCAACCCACCGCATGCGCATCCTCTACGTCGAGGACAACCCGCGCGACACCGACCTGGTGCGCCGCGCCCTGGCACGCAGCGAGCCTCAGCCACAGCTCGACATCGTCACCACGCTGGCCGAGGCCCGCGACGCGCTGCGCGCAACGGAGCCCCGCCACGACGTGCTGCTCACTGACCTGAACCTGCCCGACGGCCACGGCATCGACCTGGTGGTCGAGCTGCGCGCCCAGGCCTTGCCGCTGGCGGTGGTGGCTCTCACCGGCCAGGGTGACGAAGCGCTGGTGATGTCGGCGCTGAAGGCCGGCGCCGACGATTACCTGGCCAAGGCCGACGGTTTCGAGGCCCGCGTGGCCGGCACCCTGAACGCGGCGCTGGCGCGCTTTCAGGCCGACCGCGAGCGCCATGTCAGGGCGTTGCGGGTGCTGTACGCCGAGCACAATCCGCTCGACATCGACCTGACCCGCCGCCACTTCGAGCGCCACGCGGCCAACATCCAGCTCGACGGCGTGCACGATGCCGCCGCCGTGATGGCGCGCCTGCAGCAGCCCGCCGGCGAGGACGGCCCCTGCGACGTGCTGCTGCTCGACTACCGGCTGGCCGGCGACACCGGGCTGGACGTGCTGAAGTGGCTGCGCCAGGACCGCGGCCTCGACCTGCCGGTGGTGATGGTCACCGGCCAGGGCAGCGAAGACGTGGCCGCGCAGGCCATGCGCCTGGGCGCCACCGACTACGTCGTCAAGCGCGACCATTACCTGATGTCGCTGCCGGCCACGCTGGAGAACGCCTACCACCGCGTGCGTGCAGCCCGCGACCATGCGGCGCTGCGCCGATCGGAAGAGCGGCTGGCGCTGATGCTGCGCGGCTCCAGCGATGCGCCCTGGGATCTTGATCTGCTGCGTGGCGAGCGCTATGTCTCGCCGCGCCTGTGGCAGATGCTGGGCCGCGCGCAGATCGACACCACGCCCGATCCGGTGCTGGCGCAGGGCCTGTTGCATCCCGACGAACAGGCGGCGCTGGCGCAACAACTGCGGGCCGCGCTGGAGGGGCACGGCGACACCTTCGAGGCCGAGCTGCGCCTGCGGCACCAGGCCGGGCACTTCGTGCCGCTGCTGGCGCGCGGCTACATCCTGCGTGATGCCCAGGGCCGCGCGCTGCGCCTGTCGGGCACCTGCGTCGACCTGACCGAGCGCCACCGCGCCGAGGCCGAAGTGCGCGAGCTCAATGCGTCACTGGAGCGCCGTGTGGCCGAACGCACGCTGGCCCTGGAACAGGCCAACCACGAGCTGGAGGCGTTTTCGTACTCGGTGTCACACGACCTGCGCGCCCCGCTGCGTGCGGTGGACGGCCTGGCAGCGCTGCTGCAGCAAGACCACGACGCGGCGCTGAACGACCAGGGGCGCGAGCGCCTGCGCCTGCTGCGCGCCAGCGCAACGCGCATGGCCGGGCTGATCCACGACCTGCTCGAATTTGCCCGCACGGCGCGTCAAACCCCCCGGCGCACGCAGGTGCCGGTGGCCGCGCTGGTGCGCCATTGCCTGGAAGAATTCCGCGGCGAGATCGACGCCCGGGCGGTGGCGGTGGAGATCGGCGCATTGCCCGATTGCAGCGCCGATCCCACGTTGCTGCGGCAGGTCTTCGTCAACCTGCTGGGCAACGCGGTGAAGTACACCCGCCGCCAGCCGCAAGCCCGCATCGAGGTGGGCACCGAAACGCAGCAGGGGCAGGTGGTCTACGTGGTGCACGACAACGGCACCGGCTTCGACATGCGGCACGCCAAGAAGCTGTTCGGTGTGTTCCAGCGCCTGCATGCCGACGTCGAGTTCGAAGGCAGCGGCGTCGGCCTGGCGATCGTCGACCGCATCGTGCAGCGGCATGGCGGGCGCGTGTGGGCACAGGCCGCGCCGGGCGAAGGCGCGACGTTTTACTTCACGCTGGGGCCGCCGGCAGCACCTTGAAGCCGTGCGTGCCATCACGCGCCAGCTGCGCCACCAGTCCGAACTCCCAGTCGAGATAGCCCTGCATCGCCTCGCGCGGCGCGTCGGTGCCCTCGTAGGGCCGGCGGTAGCGGTCGATGCGTTCGCTCAGCAGGGCCGTCTCGCCGGTCTGCAGCGGCAGGCCTGCGGCCACCCAGCTCGCCGTGCCACCGTCCAGCACCGCCACCGGGCTGGTGGTGATCGCCGCCAGATCGGCCGCGGCCAGGCGCGACAGCTGGCCGTTGGCACAGGTCAGCACGAACCGATCGGCAGCCGGCAGCCGGGCCAGACCGCGCGCCAGATCGGTGCGCAGCACCCAGTGCGCGCCGGGCACATGGCCACGCACGTACTGGGCGCTGGTGCCCAGGTCCAGCACCAGCGTGCTGCCCTGCCCGGCCGGCGCGCGCAGGGCCTCGGCCAGGGCCGGGGGCGACAGCAGCGCCACCTCGGGCAACGGCGCAGGGGCCAGCCGCCAGGCGCCGATCTCGGTGTGCTGGGCCGCGCTGTTGTCGGTCAGCCAGCCCACCTCCCAGCCCAGCTGGGCCAGCCAGTGCGCGGTCATCGCCGCGCGCACGCCGTCGGTCTCAGGCCCGCCATCGGCCAGCGCGATGCGCGCACCGCGCACGGCCGCGTTGACGTCGGTCTCCTGCACCAGCTGGCCGCCGGGCGCACTGCCGAAGCCCGGCAGGTGGCCAGCGGCATATTCCTCGGGCGTGCGCACGTCCCAGCGGTACAGCGTGCGCTGGCCATCGGCGACCCAACGCGCCAATGCAGCGGCATCGAGGCGGACCGCGCCGGCCCGGTCAGCCAGCGCCTGCGCCGCGCGCCGGGCTTCGTCACGACGCTCGGCACTGGCCTCGCCGAAGCGGCGTTGTTGGCCGTGCGCCAGCCCGAAGCCGGCCAGCGTCCAGCCGATGGTGCCGTTGCGCAGTGCCGCCACCGGGTTGGGGATGCCGGCGTTGACCAGGCTCTGCGTGCCGATGATGCTGCGGGTGCGGCCGGCGCAGTTGACGATCACCCGCGTGCGGGGGTCGGGCGCCAGATCACGCACCCGCAGCGCCAGTTCGGCGCCGGGCACGCTGGTGCCGCCGGGGATGCACATGGTCTGGAATTCGTCGAAGCGGCGCGCGTCCAGCACCACCACGTCGGCGCCGCTGGCCAGCAGCGCCTTCACTTCCTCGGCCGGCAGCGAGGGCGTGTGCCGCTCATGTTCGACCAGTTCGCCGAAAGCCTTGCTGGGCACGTTGACGTCGCGAAACAGCTCACCACCGGCATCACGCCAGCCGGCCAGCCCCCCTTCGAGCAGATGCACCGCGCTGTAGCCCAGTGATTGCAGCTGGCGCGCGGCGGGTTCGGCCAGGCCCTCGCCGTTGTCGTAGACGGCGATGGTCACGTCGCGGCGCGGCAGCCGCCAGGGTGCGTCCAGCTCGATGCGGTTGGCCGACAGCTGCACCGCAAACAGCGGGTGCGCCTGGGCATAGGGGTCTTCCTCGCGCACGTCGATCAGCGCGATCTCGCGCCGCGCCAGCAGGTGCTGGCGCACGGCTTGTGGTGTCATCAGCGGCAGGTCGGTGATCATCAAACGCCCTCCTTCGAGCGGTCCCACAGGTTGGGCACCCAGTCGTTGGAATAGCCCGAGACGAAGGGCTTGCGGCTGCCGTCGTCGGCATACACCCAGCGGTGCACCGCGCCGATGTTGCCGCCGTAGACGTGGATGCTGATCGACGTGCGGTCGGCGAAGGCATTGCGCACCTGGTGCACGTCGCCTATCGAGGGCGACACCGCCTCCACGTCGCCCGGGCGCAGACGCACCGCCTCGCCCTGCGGCACCAGCCGGCCGGCACCGTCGTGACCATAGGGCTGGGCGATCTCCTCGCCGCGCAGCATGCCGATCAGGCCCCACACGGTGTGGTCGTGCACCGGCGTCTGCTGGCCCGGCCCCCAGACGAAGCTGACCACCGAGAAGCGCTCCAGCGCATCGGCATGCAGCAGGTACTGGCGGTAGAACTGCGGGTGCGGCTGCGCCAGCTCTTCGGGCAGCCAGTCGTCGCGCGCCACCAGCGTGGCCAGGTGCTGGCGCACGGTGGCCAGCAACTCGGGTTCATCCGATTTGGCACTGACCGCACGGGTCACATCGGCCACGAACTGGCGCAGGGGGATGAGGTTCATGAACACTGACTCCAAGGGGCTTGGCTGGGCAGCCGGACGGCCCCGATTGTGACCAAGCCCGGCGCACGCCGCTGTCACGCAGCGCGGGCTGGCCGGGCGCTCGCTTATGCTCCTACGTCACGCTCCAACGTCACGCTCCAGCGCCACGCCGCCGCCGCCGCCCCTGCCCACCGCGCCCGAATGATCCTCAACTACATCTGGATTGCCTTCATCCTGGTCGGCTTCGTGGTGGCGCTGGTGCAGCTGGCGCAGGGCAACCTGGCCATCTTCGCGCAGGTGCTGACCGGCATCTTCGACACCGCCAAGACCGGCTTCGACATCTCGCTGGGTCTGGTGGGCGTGATGAGCCTGTGGCTGGGCATCATGAAGATCGGCGAGCAGGCTGGCGTGATCGGGTTGTTCGCGCGCGGCATGGCGCCGTTCTTCAAGCGGCTGTTCCCCGAGATCCCGCCCGGCCACCCGGCCGGCGGCAGCATCGTGATGAACTTCAGCGCCAACATGCTGGGGCTGGACAACGCCGCCACGCCGCTGGGCCTCAAAGCCATGCGCGAGCTGCAGGAGCTCAACCCGCAGAAGGACACCGCCAGCAACGCGATGGTGATGTTCCTGGTGCTCAACACCGCCGGCATCACGCTGATCCCCACCTCGGTGATCGCCATCCGCCAGAGCATCGCCATCGAGCAGGGGCTGGTCGGCTTCAACGGCGCCGACATCTTCCTGCCCACGCTGATCGGCACCTTCATCTCGTTTGCCGCCGGGCTGGTGGCGGTGGCGGCCTACCAGCGCATCAACCTGCTGCAGTGGCCGCTGCTGGCGCTGTTCGGCGGCTTCGCGGCGATGATGGGTGGGCTCTATGCCTGGCTGCACCAGTACCCGCCGGCGGTGATGTCGCAATACATCAGCGTGCTGGGCAGCGCGATCGTGCTGTCGGTGATCGTGCTGTTCGTGGCGGCCGGGGCGGCCAAGCGCATCAACGTCTACGAGGCCTTCGTCGACGGCGCGAAAGAAGGCTTCGGCGTGGCGGTGCAGATCATTCCTTACCTGATCGCGATCCTGGTGGCGATCTCGGTGTTCCGCACCACCGGCTGCATGGACTACCTGGTCGGCGCCATCGCCAACGGTGTGGCCGCGCTGGGGCTGGACACCGACTTCGTGCCCGCGCTGCCAGTGGGCCTGATGAAGACGCTGAGCGGCAGCGGCGCACGCGGGCTGATGGTGGACGTGCTCAAGACCTACGGCGTCGATTCGTTCCAGGGCAAGCTGGCGTCGATCATCCAGGGCTCGACCGAAACCACCTTCTACGTGCTGGCGGTCTACTTCGGCAGCGTCAACATCCGCAAGACCCGCTACGCGCTGACCTGCGGCCTGATCGCCGATGCGGTGGGCGTGGTCGGCGCCATCCTGGTCGGCTACGCGTTCTACAAGTAACCCTCGCCACCAGCGCGCCAAATT
>MESD01000020.1:0-1950 GCA_001770815.1 Burkholderiales bacterium RIFCSPHIGHO2_12_FULL_69_20 | reverse complement strand
ACCCCAACGGAATCCATCGATGACGACCCCCACCTTCGAAGTGCTGCCGCGCGACCTGTCGGCCTACCGCCAGGGCAACACCGGCATCGATTACGTGCACCGCTTCGAATCGGGTCGCCCCGGCCCGCACGTGATGGTCAACGCGCTGACACATGGCAACGAGTTCTGCGGCATGGTGGCCGCCTGCCACCTGCTGGACACCGGCGCGCGGCCGCTGAAAGGCACGCTGACCGTCAGCTTTGCCAACGTGGCGGCCTATGAGACCTTCGACACCGCGCGGCCCTTCGACAGCCGCCAACTGGTGCACAACCTCAACCGCATCTGGTCGGACGAGCAACTGGATGGTCCCGAGCGCAGCCCCGAACTGGAACGCGCCCGGGCGATGCGCCCGGCGGTGGAGGCGGCCGATCACATCCTCGACATCCACTCCACCAGCCAGCCGGTGCAGCCGTTCTGGGTCTACCAGAAGCTGGCTCACCTCGGCGCCGCCGCCATGGCCATCGGCCGGCCCGCGGTGCATCTGGTGATGCCGGCCGGCCTGGGCTCGGGCACGCCGCTGATCCGCTGCGGCCGCCACGGCAGCGCCGACCCTCCCGGCGTGGCAATGGTGGCCGAATGCGGCCAGCACTTCCTGCAGGCCAGCAGCGACCTGGCCACCGAAGTGGCGCTGGACTTCCTGGCCCACTTCGGCCTGATCACGCGAGACGAGCCCGCCGCGCCACGCGCACCGCAGCAGCGCTTCGAGCTGCTGCAGACCTGCATGGTCACGCACGCCGACTTCCGCTTCACCCGCCCGGTGATCGGCTTCGAGACCTTCGCCCAGGGCGAGCTGATCGCCACACAAGGAACGACCGAGATCCGCTCGCCCTGCGACGGCTGCACGATCCTGATGCCCACGCGCGAGCCCATCGTCGGGCGCGAGGCGGTGTACCTGTCGCGGCCGATGACCTGAGGCCGCAGCCGGGCTGCGCGCGCTCAGTGCGTGGCGGCCGCCGGCGCCACGGGCGGCAGCGCGGCCTCGGCCACCGGGTCGCCCGCCAGCCGGCTGTGCCACATCACCCGCGGCTGCGCCAGGTCCCAGGGCATCGCGCGGTGCAGCAGGCAGCGGTTGTCCCACAACACCACATCGCCAGCGGTCCAGTGATGGGTGTGGATGCGCGGCGGCTGGCAGGCCCATTCGACCAGGCCTTCGAGGAACACCTCGGACTCGGCCGGGTCCATGCCCGGTATCGCATGGGCGTGGCGGCCGATCAGCAGCGACTGGCGGCCGGTCTCGGGGTGCACCTTGACCAGCGGGCGCAGCGGCGCGGTGGTCTGGTCCATGCCATAACCCAGGTAGGCCGATTGCGCGCCGGGCACATGGCCGAGCTTGGACTGTGAATACACCAGCGAGTGGTGCGCCGAGCGCTGGTGCACCAGCGCCCGGGTGGCTTGGTCCAGCGCGTCGTAGGCCGCGCGCATGTCGGCAAAGCTGGTCTCGCCGCGCTCGGTCGGCACCAGCTCGCCCGAGAACACCGCGCCCTTGGCCATCACCGGCATGTAGGTGCTGTCGGCATGCCAGGCCATGTTGCCGACGATGACCTTCATCATGTCGTCCCACTCGGCCGGTGTGTGGGCGCGCACGCGGCCGTCGGCCTTGACGTTGGAAATCGCCACGATCTCGCCGCCGCCGATGCGCTCGATGGCGCCGAAGCGACGGGCGAAGCCGATCTGCTGCTGATTGCTCAGGTGCTGGCCCGGAAAGATCAGCAGCGCGTGTTCCAGCCAGGCGCGGTAGATCGCTTGCCAGGTCGGTTCGTCGAGCGCGGCCAGCGACACACCGGTGACGGTGGCGCCCAGCGTGGCGCCGGTGGGCGCGATGTGCAGTCGACGCATGGGGTCTCCTCGGCGATGGGCGGCAGCGGGACAATCTACCCGGGCGGGCGGCCGCACCGCTGTCGCACGCGGGTC
>MESD01000019.1:15972-80337 GCA_001770815.1 Burkholderiales bacterium RIFCSPHIGHO2_12_FULL_69_20 | reverse complement strand
CACCAACGCGCTGGCACTCGAGTTCAACAAGATCGCCGCGGCCAATTCGCGCACGCTGGCCGCACCCAGCCGCCTCTACATCACCGGCCATTCGATGGGCGGCCACATCACCGGTGCGGCAATCGAGGACGAAGCGGCCAGCACCGCGATCAACAAGGTCAAGTACCACGGTGCGGTGCCGATGTGCGGCGTGATGGGCGATGCCGAGCTGTTCAACCAGTTCGCCGCGATGCAGGTCACGGCGCAGGCGCTGGCCGGCGTGCCCAGCTACCCCACCGCCAAGTTCAGCGAGATCCAGGCGCTGGTCACCGGCAGCCTGTTCACCACCTTCCCGTCGGTGCCCACGGCACAAGGGGTCAAGTACCTGTCGGTGGTGAAAAATATCACCGGTGGTGAGCGGCCGCTGTTTGACCAGGGCATCGCCTTCGGCGGCAGCTTTCCGTCGGCCTACGGCACCTTCGGCAGCGACGGCACGGTCAGCGGCATCCTCAACAAGAACGTGCTCGACACCAACGCCTACACCTACGCCATCGACGGTGATGCCGCCGGCACGGCGGGGCTCAACACCACGGCGCAGAAGATGACCGCCGCCGCCGAGGCCAACCGGCTGCGCCGCGACGGCCTGCGCTGGATTCCGCAGATCAACGGCGAGTTCAAGATCCCGGTGGTCTCGATCCACACGCTGGGCGACCTGTTCGTGCCGTTCAGCATGCAGCAGGTCTACCAGAAGCGCACGGCCGCCAAGGGCAACGGCGGCTGGCTGGTGCAGCGCGCCATCCGCGGCGCCAGCCATTGCGACTTCACCGTGGCCGAGCAGGCGGAGGCCTTCGACGACATGATCAAGTGGGAGCGCGACGGCATCAAGCCCGCCGGCGACGACGTGGTGACGGCCGCCACCGTGGCCGCGCCCACCTACGGCTGCACCTACACCCGCAACACCCTGGGCCCCGACGAGAGCGGCACCACCCGCGCGCTGCGCCCGGCGATCCTGGGCTCGACGCCGGCCTGCCCCTGAGCGCCCGAAAGGCGCTCAGGCACTGCGCCACCGGCCGGGCCGGGACGCATGGAGTGGGGCCTGCGGGCCCCATTCTTTCGGCCGGCGCTGGCCACCTGGTTGTGCGCTGTTGCGGGCCCGGGCGGCCCGCCCGGCGCGCCGATCAGGCCACCGGCGGCGGGGCCAGCGCGGCGTGCACGCTGCCTTCGGCGGCGTCGAGCCGGTCCTCGGCCTCGTGCACCTTCAGCCCGCCCTTGAGCATCACCACCGCCACTTTCACCCGCCAGCCGCAGGCGCCCAGTGCGGCGCGGGCCTCGGGTTCGGCGGCGCCGCTGGCCAGCATGGTCAGGCGCAATGCGCGCTTGATCAGCTTGGCATTGGTGGCGCGCACGTCGACCATCAGGTTGCCGTAGACCTTGTGCAGCCGCACCATCAGCGCGCTGCTCAGCGTGTTGAGCGTCATCTTCTGCGCGGTGCCGGCCTTCAGCCGGGTGCTGCCCGAGATCAGCTCGGGCCCGGTGTCGAGCAGGATGCCGACGTCGGCGCCGGTGGTCAGCGGCGCGCCGGGGTTGTTGGCGATGGCGATGGTCAGCGCGCCCGTCACCCGGGCCTCGGCCAGCGCGCCCATCGCATAAGGCGTGGCGCCCGAGGCGGCCAGCAGGATCACCACGTCGTGCGCGCTGGGCAGCAGCGCCTGCAGGTCGTAGCCGCCCTGCTCGCGATCGTCCTCGGCGCCTTCGACCGCCGCGAACATCGCCTCTTGCCCACCGGCCAGCAGGCCGATGGCGCGCTCGCGCGGCCACGAGAAGGTGGGGTTCAGCTCCACGCTGTCGAGCACGCCCAGCCGCCCGCTGGTGCCCGCGCCCACGTAGATCAGCCGCCCGCCCGCGCGCAGCCGCGGCAGCGCGGCGTCCACCGCTTGTGCAATCTGCGGCGCGGCAGCCAGCACCGCCGCCAGCGCCTGCTGCTGGTCGCCGGCCAGCGCCGCCACCAGCGCCGCGCTGTCGTACTGGTCCAGCGTGGGGTGCTGGGTGCTGGGGCTTTCGGTGTTGAGCAGCGGCGGCGGTGTGGTCATGGCAGGGGGTGGATCGTTCAGGCCCGCGGGGCCGGCATCGGGCGGGTTGCCGCCACGGCATACGGACCGGCGCGCAAGCGCGTGGCGATGGCGTCGCGGTCCTGCATCAGCGCGATCATGCTGAAGTGGATGTGGCCGCTCGGCTCGGGCGTTGGGTGGCCGGCGCCGGTGGCACTGCCAGCGCGCGCTCGCAACAACGCCACCTGGCGCAACACCTCGTCGGCGCCCCAGGCCCGCTGCGGCGCGCCGATGCGGCTGGTGAACAGCCCCGGCCACACGGCCATGCCGGGCCGCGCCTGCGCCAGCCAGTAATCCAGCAGCACACCGAAGGCCTGCGCCGGCGGGTCGATGGGCCAGTACAGCTGCGGCGCCAGGTAGTCGCACCAACCCTCAGCGCACCAGCGCTCGACGTCGGCATAGAGCTGGTGGTACTGGCTGAAACCCAGGATGCCGGGCGGCCGCCACTCGGGCCGGCCCAGGCCGAAGGGGCTGATGCCGAACAGCACCTGGGGCCGTTCACGCTTGACCAGCGCATGCATCGCCTGCACCAGCCGGTCGACGTTGTCGCGCCGCCAGTCGTCGCGCGCCAGTGCACCGCCGCCCTGCTGGTAGCGCTGCCAGGCGGGCTCGTCGGGAAAGGGCTGCACCACCGCGGCATCACCGCTGCCGCTGCGCACCGGGTAGGGGTAGAAGTAGTCGTCGATGTGGATGCCATCCACTGCGTAGCGCCGCAGCACGTCGGCCACCACCGCCAGCGTGCGCTCGGCGGCCAGCGGCTCGCCGGGGTCCATCCACAGCAAGTCGCCGTAGGCCTTGACCAGCGCGGGCTGGGTGTGGGCCAGGTGGTTGGGCGCCAGCGGCCCCTGGGCCGACGGATGCCGCGCCCGGTAAGGGTTGAACCAGGCGTGCAGCGCCAGGCCGCGCTGGTGCGCCTCGGCCACCCAGAAAGCCAGCGGATCGACGCCATCGTCGGGCGGCTGGCCTTGCGCACCGCTGAGGTACTCGCTCCACGGCTCCAGCGCCGACGGGTAGATCGCATCGGCCGCCGGGCGCACCTGCAGCACGATGGCGTTCAGGCCGATGGCCGCGGCCCGGTCCAGCATCGCCAGCGCCTCGGCGCGCTGCTGGGCGGCGGGCAGCCCCGGCCGGCTGGGCCAGTCGATGTTGGCGACGGTGGCCACCCAGGCGGCGCGGAACTCGGCCGGCGCACCCGGCGGCGCGGGTGGCGGTGCGGGCCGTGCCGGCGGTGTTTCGACGGCGACAGGCACCGCCGTGCAGGCCGCCAGGCCACCCGCCACCGCCGCCAGCGCGGCGGCGTTGAAGGCGCGGCGCTGCGGGTCGTGCACGTTCACCGGGCCAGGGCTGCAGGCAGCGGCGTGTTGATCACCTGCAGCAGCGCCGCCGTCTCGGCATCGGGCTGGCCATCGTATCGACCGGGCCGGTACTTCATCTGGAAGGCGGCGATCACCCGGCGCGTAGGCTCGTCGAACTGGCCGTGATCGGGCACCTGGTAGCCCACCGTGGCCAGCGCGCGCTGGAACCAGGCCACGTCGGGCAGCGCCTCCTGATAACGCAGCTGGTGGGCGGCCACCCGCTGGGCATCGGGCCAGGCGATCAGCCCGGCGTCGGCCAGCCGCCGCCACGGAAAGGCCGCGCCGGGGTCGATCTTGCGCTGCGGCGCGATGTCGCTGTGCCCCAGGATGCGCTCGGGCTTGATCTGGTGGCGATCGACGATGTCGCGCACCAGCCGCAGCAGCAGGTCGATCTGTGCCGGCGGGTAGGGCGCGAAGGCGCGGGTGCCGTCGGCCAGCGTCTCTTCGCCGGGGTTGACGATCTCGATGCCGATCGACGCGGCGTTGAGCATCGTCGCGCCCTTCCAGAAGCTGAGCCCGGCGTGCCAGGCGCGGCGCTGCTCGTCGACGAGGCGGTAGACCACCGGCGGCGTCTCGTCGCTGACCAGGTAATGCGCGCTCACCGACTGCTGGGTGAGCACGCGCACCGAGCTGTCCAGCGGCAGGTCGGTGTAGTGCAGGATCAGGAACTGCGCGCGGCTGTCCTGCCCCTGCGCGGTGTAGCGGGTGTCGATCCAGGGCGTGGCACAGCCGGCCAGCAGCAGCGCCGACAGGCCCACGAGCAGGCCCATGGCCCAGGTGCGGCCGCGGTGCAGGCAGCGGTTGAGGGCCATCGAACCGATGGCCGGGTGGCAGGCGGGCAAGGACATGCCGTCGATTGTGCAGCGGGCGCAAGGCGCTCAGGCGCAGCGGGCCGGCGGCGGCGGGGTTGATGGCAGCATCGGGGGGTTCGTCAACCACTGGCCGCTGCCCGCATGACCGTGCTGATCCCGACACCCGCCCGACCCATCGTGGCCTTGCTGGCCGCCGCCGTCCTGGCCGCGGTGGCGGCGCCGGCCGCCGCGCAGGGCAATCAGTCGCGCCTGCCCGCCGCCGTCACCGAGGCCCTGCAGCGCGCCCAGGTGCCGGTCGACGCGCTGGCCGGCGTGGTGCTGCCACTCACCCGCTTCGGCCCGCGCTGGCAGTACCAGGCCGACCGGCCGATGCAGCCCGGCTCGACCATCAAGTTGGTGACCAGCATCGTCGCGCTCGACCGGCTGGGGCCCAACCATCGCGGCTTCACCGAGCTGCTGACCAGCGCGCCACAACAGGGCGACGTGCTGGCCGGTGACCTGGTGCTGCGCGGCGGCGCCGACCCCGAGCTGGGCCTGCCGCAGCTGTGGGCGATGCTGGCCGAACTGCGCCACACCCACGGCATCCGCGAGATCGCCGGCGACATCGTCATCGACCGCACGCTGTTCCACCCGCAGCGCCAGGAGCTGGGTGTGCCGCCGTTCGACGAGCAGCCCGAGTTTCCCTACAACGTGATCCCCGATGCGCTGCAACTGGCGGGCAGCCTGATGCGGCTGGAGATCAGCAGCGAAGTCCCGGCCCCGCCGGGTGGCACGGCGAGTGGCGCGTCGGGTGACATGCCGGCAGGCACGCCAACCGCGCGCGCCCTGCCGCCGCTGCCCGGCCTGGTGATCGACGCCAGCGGCATGCGCCTGACCGACCGCCCGTGCAAGGACTGGGACGAGGACTGGATCACCCCGCCCCTGGTCGACGAACCCGAGCCCGGCATGCTGCGGGTGCGGCTGCAGGGCGGTTTTCCGAAAGGCTGCACGCGGCAACCCAGCCTGCAGCTGATCGACCGCCAGGCACTGGTCGAGCGCCAGCTGCGCTGGCTGTGGGCCAGCCTGGGCGGCAGCTGGACCGGCCGCGCACGCGAAGCCACGGCGCCGCTGATCACCCCGCTGCCGGCCGCGGTGGTGGCCGCCTCGGTGGCCGCGGCGCAACCGCCCTTGCTGCCCGGCGCCGCCGTGGTCACCCCCGGCGTGGCCCGCACTGGCCACCCTGAGGCCACACCCGCGGGCGTGCGCCTGCTGGCGATCCACGTGGCGCGGCCCTGGGGTGAAGTGCTGCGCACGCTGAACAAGCAGTCCGACAACGCGCTGACCCGGATGCTCTACCTGTCGCTGGGCCTGGGCCCAACGGCCGACGAACCCGGTGCCACCACCGCCGCGCTGGCCGAGCGCGAGGTGCGGCGCTGGCTGGCCGAGCGCGACATCGGCAGCGCCGGCATGGTGCTGGACAACGGCTCGGGCATGTCGCGCAGCGAGCGGCTGACACCGCGCCAGCTGGCGCTGATGCTGAAAGCCGCTCAACAGGGGCGTTGGGCGCCCGAGCTGATGATGAGCCTGCCCATCGCCGGTGTCGACGGCACGATGCGCAACCGCCTGAAGACCAGCCCCGCCGCCGGCCTGGCCCGGCTGAAGACCGGCACGCTGCGCAACGTGACCGCGGTGGCCGGCTACGTGCCCGACCCGCAGGGCCGGCTGTGGGCGGTGGCGGCGATGGTCAATCACGACAAGGCCGCCGCCGCGCGGCCGGCACTCGACGCGCTGGTCGACTGGGTGGCACGCGGCGGCATGACGCTGCGTGGCCATACCGGCCAGGCGGTGGTGAGCGGCGGCCCACGCTGAACCGCGGCGGGCGAGGGGTTGGTGGGCGCAGGTGAGGGCTGGTGCTGATCGTGGCTCGTTGCGGCCGTCGAACGCCCGCATTCAAGAGTGCAGCCAGCGGCGGCAGCGCTGGCGTCAACCGACACCCTCCCGCCCTACACCTTCAACCGCGTGGTGTGCTTGACCTCTTCCATCACCGCGTAGGTGCGGGTCTCGCGCACGCCGGGCAGGGTCCAGATCACCGTGCCGATGAACTCGCGGTAGGCGGCCATGTCGGCCACGCGGGTCTTGAGCAGGTAGTCGAAGCCGCCGGCCACCAGATGGCATTCGAGGATCTCGTCGCGCACCTGCACCGCGGCGCGGAAGGTGTCCATCACGTCGTGCACCGTGCGGTCGAGCAGGATCTCGACGAACACCAGCAGCCCGGCCCCCAGCTTGGCCGGGTTGAGCCGTGCTTCGTAGCCCAGGATGTAGCCGTCGCGGGTGAGGCGCTTCACCCGCTCCAGCACCGCGGTGGGCGACAGGTGCACCTCTTCGGCCAGCTTCAGGTTGCTGATGCGGCCGTCGGCCTGCAGCACGCGCAGGATGCGCAGGTCGATCTTGTCGAGCCCGCGCTCGGCGCCCGGGTCGGCGGGGATCACAGCGCCCGACATGGTCCGCCGTTGCCCGGTTCAGTTCAGCTTGACGCCCAGCTTGGTGATCACCGGGCCCCAGCGGGCCACGTCGGCGTCGATGAAGCGGCGGAACTCGGCCGCGCTGCCGCCCACGATGGTCAGCCCGCTCTTGGCCATCGCATCACGCAGCGGCGCGTCCTTGGCCAGCAGCTCGTTGACGTCGGCGTTGATGCGCGCCACGGTCGAATCCGGCATGGACGCCGGGCCGACCAGGCCGTTCCAGGCCAGCGATTCCACCTTCGGATAACCGGCCTCGGCCAGCGAGGGCAGGGCCTTCAGGCTGTCGGGGCGCGCATTGGCGCTGACGGCCAGCAGCCGCACCTTGCCCGACTGCACATGCGGCAGCAACGCCGGTGCCACCATGAAGGTGGCATCGGCCGTGCCCTGGGCCACGGCCATCGCCGCCGGCGGTGAGCCGTTGAAGGGCACATGCACCGCCTGCAGGCCGGCTTCGGCCAGGAACAGCTCCATCGTCAGGTGCGCCGAGCTGCCCTGGCCCAGCGAGCTGTAGTTCAGCTTGCCGCCCTGCGCCTTGGCCCAGGCGACGAACTCGGCCACGGTCTTGGCCGGCACCTTCTCGGCATTGACCGCCAGCACGTTGGCCTGCGAGGTGGTCATCACGATCGCTTTCAGATCGCGCGCCGGGTCGTAAGGCACCTTGGCATACAGGTAGGGCGCGTAGGCCAGCGGGCCGTTGAAGCCGATCGCCAGCGTGTGGCCATCGCCGGCCTTGGCCGCCAGGTCGATGCCCAGCAGGCCGCCGGCGCCGGGCTTGTTGTCGATGAGCACCGGCTGGCCCCAGCGTGCGGCCAGCTGGTTGCTCATCAGCCGCACGATCAGGTCGAGCGAACTGCCCGGCCCGGTGGGCACGATGATCTTCACCGGCTGGGTGGGCCAGGCCTGTGCCCAGGCGACGGGGCTGAGGGTGGCACCCAGAAGGGCGGCGGCGGCAAGCAGGGTTCGACGTTGCATGGCGGTGGTTGCAGGCGGGTGGAGGGTTGCCGCATTCTCGCCGCAGCCCCGGGCGGGCGGCGGGCGAGCGGGCGGGGTGCGCATGGGCAGGGTCAGCGCAGATCAGGTCAGCGCGACCCGGCAGAGGCCGGCAGCGGTGCGGCCGATGCGGCGCCGCTGCCCTCGATCGCCGCCGACGCCGCCGCCGCCGATGCCGCCTCAGCGGCTGCCAGCGGCTCGTCGTCCAGCCCGATGCCGGCCACCGCGCCACCGTCGGCGAATTCGGCATAGACCCAGTCGTCGTCGCGCCAGGCCAGGCCGTCCGGGGGCTCGGGGCGCGGCGCCACCGGCAGGCCTTTCAGCGCCTGGGCCATGTAGTCGATCCACACCGGCAGCGCCAGGCCGCCGCCCGATTCACGCGTGCCCAGGCTCTGCGGCTCGTCGTGGCCCATCCACACCACCGCCACCAGGCCATTGCCGGCGCCGGCCTGGAAGCCGGCGAACCAGGCATCCACCGCCTCGTTGGTGGTGCCGGTCTTGCCGTACAGATCGCTGCGGCCCAACTGCGCCTGCGCGCGTGCCGCGGTGCCGTGGCGCGTGACGTCGTTGAGCAGGCTGTTGGTGACGAAGACGTTGCGCGCCGGCACCACGCGGTCGGTGCCTTCCAGCGGCAGCGGGCGCGGCGCCTCGAACAGCAGCTTGCCCTGGGCATCGGTGATGCGCTCGATGACCACCGGCGTCACCGCCCAGCCGCCGTTGGCCAGCACGCCGTAGGCCTGCGCCAGGCGCATCGGCGTGGTGCTGCCGGCGCCCAGCGCCAGCGTCAGGTTGTCGGGCAGGTCGGCGGCGGCAAAACCGAAGCGCTGGCCCCAGCTGCGCGCCGCCGCCATGCCCAGCTGCTGCAGCACGCGGATGCTGACCAGGTTCTTCGAGCGCGCCAGCGCCTGGCGCAGCGTGATCGGGCCGTCGAAACTGCCATCGCTGTTCTGCGGCGACCAGCCATTGCCGGCCACGAACGGCGCGTCGTTGACCAGCGTGGCCGGCATCACGCCGGCCTCCAGCGCCGCCGAATACAGGAAGGGCTTGTACGCCGAGCCCGGCTGGCGCCGTGCCTGCGTGACATGGTTGAACGGTTGCCGCGTGAAGTCGAAGCCGCCCACCAGCGCACGCACCCGGCCGGTCACCGGGTCCAGCGACACCAGGCCGGCCTGCACCTCGGGCCATTGCGTCAGCTGCCAGCCACCGGGCGCGCTGCTGCCCGGCTTGGCCGCCACCTGCACCAGCCGCACCACCGAGCCCGGCCGGATCGCCAGTTCGGCACTGGCCCTGCGTGCCAGACCCGCCTGGCCCAGCCGCAGGCCGTCGGCGGACACCGTGACCTGTTCACCGCTGGCCAGTTGTGCCAGCAGCGCTTTCGGCACGGCGCGCAGCACGATGGCCACGCGCAGGTCTTCGTCGTCGCGGTAGTCCTTGAGCGCCAGCGCTGCGGCGGCCTCCAGCTCGGGGCGGCCTTCGGGCGGCAGCGACTCCTGGCCCTCGGGGCCGCGCCAGCGCTGGCGTGCGTCGTAGCCCAGCACCGCGCGGCGCACCGCGTCCCAGGCGGCGTGCTGGTCGGCCGAGCGCAGCGAGGTGATCACCCGCAGGCCCTGCGAATAGGCGTTGGCGCCGAAGCGGTCGAACACCACGCGGCGCGCCATCTCGGCCACGTATTCGGCATGCAGCGGCTGCTGGCTGGGGGTGCGCAGCTTGAGCACCTCGGCACGCGCCGCCGCCTGCTGCTCGGGCGTGATCACACCGGTGGCCACCATGCGTGCCAGCACGATGCGCTGGCGCTGGGTGGCCCGCTCCAGGTTGGTCTGCGGATTGGCGTAGTGCGGGTTCTGCGGCAGGCCGGCCAGCATGGCTGCCTCGGCGATCGACAGCTGGGCCAGCGGCTTGCCGAAGTAGGCATCGGCCGCGGCGGCAAAACCGTAGCTGCGTGCACCCAGGTAGATCTGGTTCATGTACAGCTCGAGGATCTGCGGCTTGCTCAGGCGCCGCTCGATCTCCAGCGCCAGCAGCGCCTCCTTGATCTTGCGCTCGGGCGTGAAGCGCTGCGACAGGAAGAAGGTGCGCGCCACCTGCTGGGTGATGGTGGACGCCCCCTGCCGCAGCCCGCCGGTGAACTGCGCCAGCACCGCGCGTGCCAGGCCCTTCAGGTCGATGCCGCTGTGGTCGTAGAAACGCGCGTCCTCCACCGCCAGCACCGCCTGCTGCATCAGCAGCGGCATCTTGTCGATGGGCGTGAACTGGCGGCGCTCGGCACCGAACTGCGCGATCTCCACCCCGTCGGCGGTGAACACCTGCAGCGGCTGGCGTGGCTGGTAGGTGGTGACGGGATCGAGCGACGGCAGCTGCGGCCCGTACCAGACCACCGAGCCGACCAGCAAGCCCACACCCAGCATCGCCGCGCCGATGCCGCCGATCAGCAGCCCACGCAGCACGTGGCGGCGGGGCTGCGCAAGGCGGGCGGCGGCTTGGGGCATGAAGGGCGGGGCCGATGGCCCGGTCAGCGAGGTGGGCGCGATTATCGGCAGCGCTGCGCCGCGCCGAGTTACAAGATGCCCGCGGTGTGACCGAGTAGGCGGTCGAGCGCCGCATCGGCCCGCCGACCCAGGCGGCAGAATCGCCGCCATGCCCCCGGCCAAGCCCGCTCCTGCGCCCGCGCCCGACTCGCCCCCGCGGGAGAAATCCGCCCCGCAGCGCGCGATGGAGAAGTTGGGGCTGGCGCGCGACATCGACCTGGCGCTGCACCTGCCGCTGCGCTACGAGGACGAGACCCGCGTGCTGTCCATCGCCGACGCGCCCGACGGCGAGCCGGTGCAGGTCGAGGGCGTGGTGACCGAATCGCGCATCGAGCAGCGTGGCCGCCGCCAACTGCTGGTGCGTCTGACCGATCCCAGCGAATCGCTGCTGCTGCGCTTCCTCAACTTCTACCCCAGCCACCAGAAGACCCTGGCTGTGGGCGCCCGTGTGCGGGTGCGCGGCGAGGCGCGCAGCGGCTTCTTCGGCCGCGAGATGGTGCATCCGCACTTCAAGGCGGTGGACGAGCACACGCCGCTGGCCAGCGCGTTGACGCCGGTCTATCCCACCAGCGCGCAGCTGCCACAGGCCTACCTTCGAAAGGCCGTGGCCGCCGCACTGGCCCGCGTGCCGCTGGACGAGGTGCTGCCGCCCGGCACCGTGCCAGCCGGCCTGCCCCCGCTGCGCGAGGCGCTGCTGCGGCTGCACCACCCGCCGGCCGGTGAATCGATGGCGGCGCTGGAAGACCGCAGCCACCCGGCCTGGCAGCGGTTGAAGTTCGAGGAGCTGCTGGCTCAGCAGCTGTCGCAACTGGCCGCTCAACGTGAGCGTCAGCGCCTGCGCGCACCGCGGCTGCGCGCCGTGCCCGGCGGCCTGCACGAGCAGCTGCTGGCCGCGCTGCCCTTCCAGCTGACCGCCGCCCAGCGCCGGGTGGGCGAGGAGATTGCCGCCGACCTGGGCCGTGTGGCAGCAGCAGATGAGGGGGCCGCAGCCGACAGCGATGGCGCCACGCCGATGAACCGCCTGCTGCAGGGCGACGTGGGCTCGGGCAAGACGGTGGTGGCCGCGCTGGCCGCGGCGGTGGCCATCGACGCCGGCTGGCAATGCGCGCTGATGGCGCCCACCGAGCTGCTGGCCGAGCAGCATTTTCGCAAGCTGGTGCAATGGCTGGAGCCGCTGCTGGCCGCACGCGGCCAGTCCATCGCCTGGCTCACCGGCAGCCGCAAGGGCAAGGCGCGTGCGGGGATGGTCGACAAGGTGGCCACGGGCGAGGCCGCGCTGGTGGTGGGCACGCAGGCGGTGATCCAGGACAGCGTGCACTTCGCGCGGCTGGGGCTGGCCATCATCGACGAGCAGCACCGCTTCGGCGTGGCGCAGCGGCTGGAGCTGCGGCGCAAGCTGGCGCTGCAGTCACTGGAGCCGCATCTGCTCATGATGACCGCCACGCCGATCCCACGCACGCTGGCGATGACCTACTTCGCCGACCTGGACGTCAGCACCATCGACGAGCTGCCGCCCGGGCGCACGCCGGTGCTGACCAAGGTGTTTGCCGACGAGCGCCGCAGCGCGGTGATCGCGCGCATCGCCGATGAAGTGGCCAAGGGCCGGCAGGTGTACTGGGTGTGCCCGCTGATCGAGGAGAGCGAGCACATCGATCTGCAGAACGCCACCGAGACCCATGCCCAGCTCAGCGCCGCGCTGCCGGGCATGGCGGTCGGCCTGCTGCACGGGCGGCTGCCCGCGGCCGAGAAGGCCGCGGTGATGGCGCTGTTTGCCGGCGGCCAGATGGCGGTGCTGGTGGCCACCACGGTGATCGAGGTGGGCGTGGACGTGCCCAATGCCAGCCTGATGGTGATCGAGCATGCCGAGCGCTTCGGCCTGAGCCAGCTGCACCAGTTGCGTGGCCGGGTGGGCCGCGGCGCGGTGGCCAGCGTCTGCGTGCTGCTCTACCAGGGGCCGCTGTCGCCCACGGGCAAGGACCGGCTGCGCGCGATGGCCGAGACCACCGACGGCTTCGAGATCGCGCGGCGGGATCTCGAGATCCGCGGGCCGGGCGAGTTCATGGGCGCACGCCAGAGCGGCGACGCGCTGCTGCGCTTTGCCGACCTGGCCGAGGACGCGCCGCTGCTGCAACGCGCCCGTGATGCCGCACCGCCGCTGCTGGCGCGCCACCCGGCCGCAGCGCGCGCGCATGTGGCGCGCTGGCTGGACACGCGGGCGGATTTTCTGAAAGCCTGAGCAACCGACACCCCCTCATTTGAGGGGGTGGTTCCCTCCCGATCCCCTCAAAGCAGGGAAATCACGACGTACCGCACCAAAGCGCCGACCTGTCTAATGAGCCGATGCGTCATCAAGCCGCCTGTCCGCAGGGTCGAGTGGCTCCTCACGTCGGCCGAGGTCAAGCAGCCGCCGTCGCTGGTGGATGACCACCCACATCAACCAAGGAACTTCCATGCGCATCAAGCAGTTGGCCAGGCCATTGAGCCTGGCGTTACTCATATCGGCGATCGGCCTCGGCACCGTCGCGCTGCCGGTCGGCGCCGCCCCCACGGCGGCCCAGGCCAAGGGGCGCGCCGCCCCCACCAACTCGGCCTACATCGTGCAGATGGCCGACATGCCGGTCACCGCCTACCAGGGCGGCATCAAGGGTTATGCCGCCACCAAGCCGGGCAAGGGCAAGAAGATCAATCCGAAGGCGCCGGCCGTCGTCAACTACATGGCCTACCTGGCCGCCAGACAGAGCGCGGCGCTGGCCCGTGTCGGCGCGGGCAAGAAGCACTACAACTACGGCTACGCCTTCAACGGTTTTGCGGCCGACCTGACCCCGGCGCAGGCGCAGAAGCTGGCGCAGTTGCCCGGCGTGCTGGCCGTGACCAAGGACGAGTTCCGCAGCGTCGACACCGCCACCACGCCGGACTTCCTGGGCCTCAGCGGCGCCGGCGGCCTCTGGAACAGCACCGGCGCCACCGGCGAAGGCGTCATCATCGGCATCGTCGACAGCGGTGTCTGGCCCGAGCACCCGAGCTTCTCCGACCGCACCGGCGCCAATGGCAATGCCAGCAAGGACGGCAAGCTGTCGTACCAGCAGATTCCCGGCTGGCATGGCAAGTGCGAGCCCGGTGAAGCCTTTGCTGCCAGCCACTGCAACCAGAAGCTGATCGGCGCACGCTTCTACAACGCCGGCTTCGGTGGCAACGCCGGCATCGATGCCGACCTGCCGTTCGAATTCAATTCGCCGCGTGACCACAACGGCCACGGCACCCACACCGCCAGCACGGCCGGCGGCAATGCCAAGGTGGCGACCAGCGGCCCCGCGGCCGTGCTGGGCAGCACCAACGGCATCGCGCCGCGCGCGCGCATTGCCGCCTACAAGGCCTGCTGGTCGGTGCCGGGCACCGCCGGCTCGTGCTCGGGCGTCGACCTGCTGGCCGCCATCGACCAGGCCGTGGCCGACGGCGTCGATGTCATCAACTACTCGATCAGCGGCTCGCGCACCAACTTCCGCGATCCGGTCGAGATCGCGTTCCTGTACGCCGCCGATGCCGGTGTCTTCGTCGCCGCGTCCGCGGGCAACAGTGGTCCGACCAGCGGCACCGTGGCCCACCCCGGCCCCTGGCTGACCACGGTGGCGGCCGGCACCCACAACCGTGATGGCGCCGGATCGGCCACGCTGGGCAATGCCGCCACCTACAGCGGGGCCTCGATGGCCACACTCACCGGCGTCGGTCCGCTGCCCTTCATCGATTCGACCCAGGCGGGCCTGCCCGGCGCGGTGCCGCTGGACGTTGCGCTGTGCCTGCGCCCCGGCGACGAGTACCTCAACGCCGACGGGACGGTGGTACTGCGCACGGTCACCGCGCCGGTGCTCGACCCGGCCGTGGTGGCCGGCAAGATCGTGTTGTGCGACCGTGGCGTCAGCGCCCGCGTCAACAAGAGCCTGGCCGTGAAGGAGGCCGGCGGCCTGGGCATGGTGCTGGTGAACGTCGCGCCCGGTTCGATCAACGCCGACCTGCATGCCCTGCCAAGCGTGCACCTGCGAGACACCGACCGCGCCGCCGTCAAGGCCTATGCCGCCACGGCGGGTGCCACGGCCACGGTCAACCGCGCCAGCGTGGTGCTGACGGCAGCGGCGCCGTTCACCGCCAGCTTCTCGTCACGCGGCCCGCTGGCGGCCAGCGGCAACCTGCTCAAGCCCGACCTGATCGCGCCGGGGCAGGACATCCTGGCCGGCGTGGCGCCTCCCGGAAACGGCGGCAAGCTGTTCGACCTGTACAGCGGCACCTCGATGTCCAGCCCGCATGTGGCCGGCCTGGGCGCGCTGTTCAAGCAGCGCTACCCCAACTGGTCGCCGATGGCGATCAAGTCCGCGCTGATGACCACCGGCAGTGACGTGCTCGACGGTGGCACACCCGCCCCGAGCAACAACCCGGTGCTGATCTTCCGCCAGGGCGCCGGCCACGTTCAGCCCAACAAGGCGATGAACCCGGGGCTGGTGTTCGACTCGGGCTACGCCGACTGGCTGGGCTTCCTGTGCGGCACACAACTGCCCAGTTCTTTCTGCACCTCGGCGGGTATTCCGGTGCTCAACCCCAGCGACCTGAACATGGCGTCGATCGCGATCGGCGCCCTGCCGGGTTCACAGACGGTCAAGCGCCGGGTCACCAACGTGGGCGGCAACCCGGCCACCTACGCGGCGTCGTACGCTGCCGCGGGCTTCAGCGTCTCGGTGAGTCCAGCGCCGCTGGTGCTGGCCGCCGGGCAGACCAAGGACATCACGATCACCATCACCCGCACCACCGCGGCACTGAACGCCTACACCGGCGGCCAGCTGACGCTGAGCGACGGGCTGCACAACGTGCGCCTGCCGATCGTGGTGGTGCCGGTGGCGCTGGCCGCACCGGTCCAGGTCGGTGGCGCCTACAGCGTCACCTTCGGCTATGACGGCCCCTTCACCGCCGCGGCGCGTGGCCTGGTGCCCGCGGTGCTGACGGCCAACACCGTCGCCGACGATCCGACCGACGGCACCTGCGCCTTGAGCTCGCCGAACGCCCAGCTGGTGCCGGTCAGCGTGCCCGCCGGCACGACCTACGCGCGCTTCGCGCTGTTCGATGCAGACGTGAGCGCCGGGGCCGACATCGACCTGTGCGTGTTCAACAGCGCCGGCACGCTGGTGGGGGCCAGTGGCAGTGGCACCTCGGCCGAAGAGGTGAACCTGCGCAATCCGGCCGCGGACACCTACACCGTGGTGGTGCAGGGCTGGGGCGTGGTCGGATCCAGCCCGTTCACGCTGCACAGCTGGGTGCTGGGCTCGGCCGATGCCGGCAACATGACCGTCACGGCGCCCGCCGCGGCCGTCATGGGCCAGACCGCGGCCATCGGCATCAGCACCAGCGGCCTGGCCGCCGGCACCAAGTACCTGGGCTCGATTGCCTACGGCGGCGCCGCGGGCATGCCCAACCCGACCATCGTGCGCATCGACCACTGATCGGCCGGCAGACCTTGCGCGACCAACGCCCCGGGGTTCGCCCCGGGGCGTTTTTTCTGGCGTGTCCGGCCGCCACACGCGCCTGCTCATAATCCGCCCATGACCCTCACCGAGTTGCGCTACATCGTCGCCGTGGCCCGTGAACGGCACTTCGGCCGCGCCGCCGAGGCGTGTTTCGTCTCGCAGCCCACGCTGAGCGTGGCGATCAAGAAGCTGGAGGAAGAGCTGGACGTGAAGCTCTTCGAGCGCGGCGCCAGCGAGGTCAGCGTGACGCCGCTGGGCGAGTCCATCGTGCGGCAGGCGCAGTCGGTGCTGGAGCAGGCCGCGGCGATCAAGGAGATCGCCAAGCGCGGCAAAGACCCGCTGAGCGGCCCGCTGCGCCTGGGCATCATCTACACCATCGGCCCCTACCTGCTGCCCGAGCTGGTGCGCAACGTCATCGCGCTGACACCGCAGATGCCGCTGATGCTGCAGGAGAACTTCACCGTCAAGCTGCTGGACATGCTGCGCACCGGCGAGCTCGACTGCGCCATCATGGCCGAGCCCTTCCCCGACACCGGCCTGGCCGTGGCGCCGCTCTACGACGAGCCGTTCATGGTGGCCTTGCCCGACAGCCACCCGCTGGCGCAGCGCCAGCGCATCAGCAGCGAGGAGCTGAAGAAGGAGACCATGCTGCTGCTGGGCACCGGGCATTGTTTTCGCGACCATGTGCTCGAGGTGTGCCCCGAGTTCGCCCGCTTCGCCAGCGATGCCGAGGGCATCCGCAAGAGCTTCGAAGGCTCGTCGCTGGAGACCATCCGCTACATGGTGGCCTCGGGCATGGGCATCACCGTGGTGCCGCAGCTCAGCGTCAGCGCCTGGGATCACCCCGGCGGCCCGGGCCACGTGGTCTACATCCCGTTCGAGCCGCCGGTGCCCACGCGCCGCGTGGTGCTGGCTTGGCGGCGCAGCTTCACCCGCTACGAGGCCATCGCGGCGCTGCGCAACGCGGTGTATGCCTGCCAGCTCGACGGCGTGACGCGGCTCACCGCCTGAACCGGGCGCCCCGCGGCGGGGTGCCTGGGCGGGCGCCTGGGGATTGCCAGCGGCAGCCCGCACACCTACCCTGCCAGCGTGGCGGTGCCAGCCCGGTGCCGGCATGACCGAGGGCCGCCCCATGCGCTTCAAGCGCCACCTGTTCATCAGCTACACGCACAAGGACAACAAGCCGCTGCTCAATGATGCCGAGGGCTGGGTCAGCCGCTTCCACAAGACGCTGGGCGTGGT
Source organism: Burkholderiales bacterium RIFCSPHIGHO2_12_FULL_69_20 (assembly GCA_001770815.1). GTDB lineage: Bacteria > Pseudomonadota > Gammaproteobacteria > Burkholderiales > Burkholderiaceae_C > Pseudaquabacterium. Next base: position 63,318 of record MESD01000019.1, on the reverse strand, counting down.
GCTGGAGCAGCGGCTGGGCCGCATGCCCGAGATCTGGCGCGACGAGCGGCTGCAGGGCAACGACGTGTTCACGCCCGAGATCATGGCCAGGCTGCCTGAATCGGCGGTGCTGCTGGCCGTGGTCAGCGAAGGTTATGTGGCCTCGAAGTGGTGCCGCGACGAGGCCCAGGCCTTCTGCGAGGCGGCCGAGCAGACCGGCGGCCTGACCCGCGACAACAAGTCGCGTGTGTTCAAGGTGTTCAAGGCGCCGCCGGCCACACTCGACCCACTGCCGGCGGTGATGCGCGAGATGACCGGCTACAACTTCTTCGAGCGCAATGCCGACAACGCGCCCAAGGAGCTCGACCCCGACTTCGGCAAGGAGTCGCGGGCCAAGTACATCGACCAGATCATGACGCTGGCCTTCCACCTGACTTCGCTGATCAACGACCTCGAGTCCGAGGCCGCCAACGACCAGAGCGCGGCCGACGCCGGCCCGGCCAAGCCGGCCGTCTACCTGGCCGAGTGCGACCACGACCGCAGCGCCGACCGCAGCGAGCTGGCCATCGAGCTGGCCGTGCGCGGCTACCGCGTGCTGCCCGACCGCGAGCTGCCGCGTGGCGAGGCGGCTTACCGCCAGGCGGTGCAGGAGGCGCTGTCGCGCTGCGCGCTGGCCATCCACCTGGTGGGCAACGACAGCGGCTGGGTGCCCGAGGGCCCGCTCAAGCGCCCGGCGGTGGAACTGCAGAACGCCGAATCGGCCGCGCGGGCCCAGGGCGGCGGATTGCGCCGCGTCGTCTCGCTGCCCGCCGGGCTGCAGGGCAGCGATGCGCGCCAGCAGCAGTTCATCCAGGCGCTGCACACCGATCCGCGGGTGCAGGGCGGCGAGCTGATCACCGCCGACCTGCAGGCGGTGAAGAAGGCCGCGCTCGACGCGCTGGCCGAGATCGAGGCGCCGCCACCGGCCGCGCCGGTGCAGGGCGGCGGCAAGCTGGTCTACCTGGTTTGCGACCCGCGTGACAGCGATGCGGCCGATCCGATCGGCGAGTGGCTGGCCTCGCGCGGCTGCAAGGTGCGGCTGCCGGCCTTTGCACCCGATGCCCAGGCCGCGCGCCTGGCGCACGAGCAGCGCCTGGCGCAGTGCGACGCGGTGCTGGTGTACTACGGCGCCGGCACCAAGGACTGGTACGCCAGCGTGCTGACCGACGTGGCCAAGGCGCCGTCGCTGCGCCAGGGCCGGCCCATCACCACGGTGCACACCTGGCTGGCGCCCGACGAGTCGTTCGACAAGACCAAGCGCATCGACCGCGGCGAGGCCGGGCTGATCAACGGGCTGGACGGCTTCAGCGCGGCGCTGGCCGAGCCCTTCCTGGCGGCGCTGGAGGCGGCGCGCCATGGCTGACGCTGCGACCGCAACGCGCAACCCCTACCCGGGCCTGCGGCCGTTTCGCACTGACGAGGAGCACCTGTTCTTCGGCCGCGAGCGGCAGATCGACCGCATGGTCGACAAGCTGGCGGTGCGGCGCTTCCTGGCGGTGGTGGGCACCTCGGGCAGCGGCAAGTCGTCGTTGGTGAACTGCGGCCTGCGCCCGGCGCTGCACCGCGGCTACATGGCGCGTGCCGGCACCGATTGGCGCATGGCCACCTGCCGCCCGGGCCACGACCCGATCACCGCACTGGCGCAGGCGCTGGCGGTGCCCGACGTGCTGTTCACCAAATCGCTGGGCGATGGCATGACCGCCGAGGAGCTGGTGCGCGGCACGCTGCGCATGAGCGGGCTGGGCCTGGTCGACATCGTGCGCCAGGCGCGGCTGCCAGCCGGCACCAACCTGCTGGTGGTGGTCGACCAGTTCGAGGAGCTGTTTCGCTACCAGGGCCGGCAAGACGTGGCCGACCACAGCCACGCCCACGGCCCCGGGCCCGAGGCCACCGCCTTCGTCAAGCTGCTGCTCGAGGCGGTGGACCAGACCGCGCTGCCGATCCACGTGGTGCTGACCATGCGCTCGGATTACCTGGGCGATTGCGCGCAGTTCCACGGCCTGCCCGAGGTGATGAACGAGGGCCAGTACCTGGTGCCGCGGCTGGCGCGCGACGAGATCCGCGCGGCCATCACCGGCCCGGCCAGCCTGGCGCAGGCGCAGGTCAGCCCGGTGCTGCTGACACGATTGCTCAACGACGTGGGCGACAACCCCGACCAGCTGTCGATCCTGCAGCATGCGCTGAACCGCACCTGGTACCACTGGGAGAACGAGGGCGGCGCCACCGGCCCGCTGGCGCTGGCCGACTACGAGGCCATCGGCGGCATGCACGGCGCGCTCGACCGGCATGCCGAGAAGGCCTTCGGCGAGCTGGCCGCGCCCGACGCGCCGCCGGGACTGTCGGCGCGCCAGCAGCTGGCGCAGCGGGTGTTCCGCGCGCTCACCGACAAGGGCACCGATGCGCGCGGCATCCGCCGGCCCACCGCGCTGGCCGACCTGGGCGCCATCACCGGCGCCAGCGCGGCCGAGCTGACGGCGGTGATGGCGGTGTTCCGCAAGGGCAGCCGCTCGTTCCTGATGCCGCCCGAAGGCGAGGCGCTGGCGCCCGACACCCGCATCGACATCTCGCACGAGAGCCTGATGCGGGTGTGGCAGCGGCTCGATCGCTGGGCCGACGAAGAAGCCGCCGCCGCACGCCAGTACCGCCGGCTGGCCGAGAGCGCCGCGCTGTTCGCCCGCAACGACGCCGCGCTGCTGTCCGACCGCGAGCTCGACCTGGCGCTGGAATGGCAGCGCCACGCGGCGCCCAACGCCGCCTGGGCGGCCCAGTACGGCGGCCACTTCGAGGCGGTGGACGATTTCATCCTTCGCAGCCGCGAGGTGCGGCTGGCCGCCCGGGCCGAGGCCGAGATCGACCGCCTCTGGCGCACCCGCTGGCGCTTTGCGGTGATGGGCGTGGTGGCGGTGCTGTTCGTCGTCGGCCAGATGCTGCTGGCGCGCAAGATCGACGACCTGATGGGTGGCGCCAAGCTGGCGGCTGGGCTCGACCAGTTGGGCGGCGCCCACAGCGGCGGCTGGAAGGTGGCCATCGAACTGATGGCGCATGTGCTGGCCGGCCTGCCCGCGCTGCTGGCCTACGACCTGCTGGAGCCCATCGGGCGCCGGCTGCATGCGCAGCGCGCCCGCGCCGCGGTCAGCCGGCAGGTGGCCGCCGCCGCCGATGCCGCACCGCCGCTGCCCGTGCCGATCGCGCCGATGGTGGTGGCCGCCGTGGCGCAACCAGGTGAGACCCCGGCGGAGCCCACCGCACCGGCGCTCAGCGCGGCGCAGGCCTGGGCGGTCGACCCCGCCGCCCGCGCCGGCCACCTGCGCCGGCTGCTGGCCGGGCTGATCGACCTGGCGCTGGCCCTGGTGCTGACCTTGTTTGCCTGGGGCATCGCCATCGAGCTCGAGTGGGTCAAGCCGCAGGACAGCGACGTCCGCGACGCCTGGCTGCTGCTGGCCGTGGTGTCGATCCTGGGCGCCGTGTCGGCCGCATCCACACGCTCGGCGCGCCAGGCCACGCTGGGCAAGCGGCTGATGGGCCTGGTGGTCACCGATCTCGACGGTCAGCGCATCGGTTTCTGGCGCGGCTATCGGCGCTTTCTGGCCAAGTTCTTCAGCTACTGGCTGGGCCTGCTGGGCTGGCTGCCGATGTTCTTCGGCCAGCAACGCCGCACGCTGCACGACCGGCTGGCCGGCACGCGGGTGCTGCGCCGGCCGGCCGGGCCGGGCCACTGAGGCGGCACCGCGCAACCGGGCTGCCAAGCTAAGGCTTGGGGCGGGGCTTGTGGATGATGGTTCGCTGGAACCAGGCCTCGTTCATGTTGCCCAGAAACTGGGCATTGATCTTGTAGCCCGACCGGTCGCCGATCACCGATTCGCTGCCGCACCGGGGGCACAGGGCAGTTTCCGCGTCGGCCGCATCGGGATCATCGAGGTTGTCCATGTCCAGGCCGGTGAAGGCCACGATCTCCGACGGCGGAAAGGTCTGCATGCAATAGCAGCAGCCGCAGAGCGCGCTGGCCTCGACCTCGGCCCGGTTGTTGGTCGTGTGGCGGTGAGCGGCGAGTAGATCGGGCATGGTGGGGTCGCTGCGGTGGGCGTGAGGGGCCGGGGGGACTGAAATCATCGCACTTGCCGGGCTGCGACGAAACCGCCCGCCCGCCGATAATCGCCGGTTTCCACCTTGCTCAGGTTCGGCGCGCCCGCCACCCGCGGCGCGCCGATTTGCCATGTCCGAAGCCGCTCCCGTCACACCCACCAGCCCGCCCGTCAGCCCGCCCCCCGGCCCGCCCCCCGGCCCGCTGGTGCACGCCCCCGCCAGCCCGCTGGGCCGCGAGGTGCGCCGCCGCCGCACCTTCGCCATCATCAGCCACCCCGACGCCGGCAAGACCACGCTGACCGAGAAGCTGCTGCTGTTCTCGGGCGCGATCCAGATCGCCGGCTCGGTGAAGGCACGCAAGGCCACGCGCCACGCCACCAGCGACTGGATGGAGATCGAGAAGCAGCGCGGCATCTCGGTCGCCTCGTCCGTCATGCAGATGGAATACCGCGACTGCGTGATCAACCTGCTCGACACCCCCGGCCACCAGGACTTCAGCGAAGACACCTACCGCGTGCTGACCGCGGTGGACGCCGCGCTGATGGTGATCGACGCGGCCAACGGCGTCGAGCCGCAGACGCGCCGCCTGCTGCAGGTCTGCCGCGCGCGCAACACGCCCATCCTCACCTTCGTCAACAAGATGGACCGCGAGGTGCAGGAGCCGCTGAACCTGATGGACGAGATCGAGCGTGAACTGGGCATGACGGTGGTGCCCTTCACCTGGCCAGTGGGCATGGGCAAGGTGTTCGGCGGCGTGATGGACCTGCGCAAGCACCAGATGCGCGTGTTCAAGCCGGGTGAAGACCGGGCCAATGACAACGACGAGATCATCGACGGGCTGACGAATCCGATCCTGGCCGAGCGCTTCGGCGCGGCCTACGAGCAGGCGGCCGGCGAGGTCGAGCTGGTGCGCGACGCGGCGCCCGCCTTCGACGAAGCCTTGTTCCTCAGCGGCCACCAGACGCCGATGTTCTTTGGCTCGGCGGTCAACAACTTCGGCGTGCAGGAGGTGCTGGACGCGCTGGTCGACCTGGCCCCACCGCCCGGCGAGCGGCCGGCGCTGCAGCGCGTGGTGCACCCCGACGAGGCCAAGTTCAGCGGCGTGGTGTTCAAGATCCAGGCCAACATGGACCCCAGCCACCGCGACCGCATCGCCTTTCTGCGCGTGGCCAGCGGCCACTTCGAGCGCGGCATGCGGCTGAAGGTGGTGCGCTCGGGCAAGGAGCTGCGGCCCAACACCGTGGTGTCGTTCCTCAGCCAGCGGCGTGAGTTGCTCGACGAGGCCTATGCCGGCGACATCATCGGCATCCCCAACCACGGCGTGCTGCAGCTGGGCGACACGTTGACCGAGGGTGAGGCGCTGCAGTTCACCGGCTTGCCCTTCTTTGCGCCCGAGATGTTTCGCATGGTCGAGGTGGCCGATCCGCTGAAGACCAAGCAGTTGAAGGCCGGCCTGACCCAGCTGGGCGAGGAGGGCGCGATCCAGGTCTTCCGCCCGATGGCCGGCAGCGTGCTGATGCTGGGCGCGGTGGGCCAGCTGCAGTTCGAGGTGGTGGCGCACCGGCTGGAGCATGAATACAGTTGCAAGGCGCGCATCAGCCCGTGCCGCTTCTCGATCGCGCGCTGGGTGACCTGCGAAGAGGCCGACGGCGGCGAGAAGGAGCTGGCGCGCTTCATCGACGGCAACAGCCACCGCATGGCCTACGACGCGGTGAACGCACCCACGCTGCTGGTCGAATACGCGCCCGAATTGCGCGCCATCGAGAGCAACTGGCCGAAGATCAAATTCCACGCGCTGCGCGAGCACGCGGGGCTGGTGTTCCAGAAGCGGCTGGGGGATTGAGCGACCGGCCGCAGGTCAATCCCTGCCCGCGCCAGTGGCTCCGGTGTCGCCGGCGAGGGCCGCCAGACGTTCGCGCAGCGGCGGCAAATGCTGCGTGATGATCAGCCAGACCGTTTCCGGTTCAATCGTCAGGTAGGCATGCGCCAGCCGGTTGCGTGTGCTGACGGCCTGTCGCCAGGGAATGTCTGGCGCGCTGTCTCGCACCGCCGCTGGCACATGCGTGGCGGCTTCGCCGATCAGCTCCAGGTTGCGCATGGTGGCGTCGAGGCGCATGCGGTCGGCGAGCAGGCTTTCCAGGTTGTGACCGTCGGTGTACAGCAGCACCTGGTCGCAGAACTCGACCATGTCGCGCACATACAGGCGCCACTCGCGCTCAGGCAATGGCGATGGCGTCTCGTTCGACATACGGTCTTAGTTGCGGACGCAAGGCACGCTCCGTCACCAGATCGACATCGCGACCGAACAGGTCTTCAAGATAGAACTGGGTGCCAAACAATGCTTCGGGCGTGGCAGGCTGGCCAAAGTCCACCAACACGTCCACATCGCTGTCGGGCCGCGCAGTGCCACGCGCCATGCTGCCAAACAGGCGCAGACGCTGCACGCCGAAACGCTCGGTCAGCACCGGCAGATGTTCGCGCAGCAGGGCGAGGACGGTATCGCGGTCCATGGGCACATCATGCCGCAAGGGCGGAGCCGCGTGGGCGTCATACGCCCAGCGACGGCACATCGGTCAACAGGTCAGGCCCGTGCGAGGCTTGGGCGGCCTTGCGCTTCGGTACTTGGGTCACCGCAAACACCCCGGTCTGGCGCAGCGTGGCATCGTCGATCAAGGGCCCCGTGCAGATGCGCTCCAGCAACGCGGCCTGCGCCGGCTCCAGATCGACCAGCAAGCCCAGCACGTTCAGCACGTTGAGCAGCTCGGTCGTGTACTCGGCCGGCCAGGAGTCTGGGTGGATCTCGCCCAGCGGCGAGGGCGGGCGACGGTCGCCGATCAGCGGGCGCTCACGGTTCTTCCTGCGGCTGCTGAACCACTGCACCAGCACCTGCTTGCCCGACACCTGGTAGTGCCACACGGCGCTGGGCACCGGCTCGATGAAGCCGCTGCCGATGTGCAGGCGCTGCAACGCGGCGTCGTAACTCATTACATCGGGCATGCCCACAGCGTCGAGTGGGATGGCGCCGCCCTTGGGCACCTGGGGCCGGCGGCCCGCCGGCAGACGCGGCGGGGCCGGCGGGCGATCGGCGGCCGTGTCGGCGAAGCGTTCGCCGAAGGTGTGCAGCCACACCACGCGACGGCCGAGGGCGACCGCTTCGGCGAAAGTGGCGGCGTCGGCGGTCAGCGGGATGCGCAGACCCGGAGTGGCCAAGTCTTGGTCGAAGCGTTGCCCATAACCGGGGTGAGCGGTGACGGCGGCGATGTAGGCAAAGAGGTCCTCGGCATCGACGGCTTGCCCAAAGGTGCCAGCCAAATGCGCCACCAACGTTGACCGCAGGTTGGGGAGGGCCGAGGACGCGTCGGTCCACAGCGGAAATGCCCGCCCGCCAAACGAGCCCTTGAAGTGATGCTTGTCCGGAACCAGCCCCGTAAACGTTGTCGCGGGGCCACTTCCGGGGTGGCGATCATGCAGCAAGGTCAGGAAAACCTGCCGCTCCGACAACCCGCGCCAGAGATTTGCATTCGGCTGGGTGATGACGCGCGCATCGGGAATGATCCACTGCCGGTCAAACGATCGACTGCCATACCGGAGCGGTGGCGGGCAAACGCCCGTGTCTTCAGCGACGGGCTGGAGGTTCTGCGGGTAGCCAGGAATGGGGTCCCTGACCACGGAGTCGATGTGCCGGTCGGCGGGCAGGCCGCCGCGCAAGGTAGGGTGGAACAGGGTCTGCTTTTGGTCCGCTGGGGCCTCAACCAGCCGCCGCCAACGTGACGCCAGGGACTCGGCATCAGGCGCAATTACCCACACGCGCATCGGTTGAACTCCTGAGCCGCCGTAGACGAACAGGTCGTCTACAAGAGGGAATTGCGACCACTGACGACTCGTTGTCGGCAAGAACGGCGCGCGCCCGTCGCTCGGGCAGTCCTGCCAGCCGGTGTCGTTCAGCGTCAAGGTCTTCAAGGCCTCGAACTTGGCGTTGCGGTGCGCTTCAGGCAATGCCCGCCAACGCACCTGCGCCGGCCCGGACCTGTGCGTGCCCACATGCCGCGCCGCCAGCACGATGCACACCGGCTGCTGCACACCCTGGAAGATGCGGGACGACACCTCGGGCTGGTGGCCCTCGGGTGAGCAATCGATCACCCAGATCTCGTGGCACCACTCGCGCAGGTGCTGGCGCATGCGCTCGAAGGCCGGCCCGCTGATGAAGCCCGCCGCCGAGATGAAGGCCACGATGCCGTGCCCACCGCCCTCGGCCTGGCCGTCGAAGGGCTCGAACACCTTGCGGCTGGCCCAGCGCCAGAAGTAGATGTAGAGGTTGCGCAGGTGCTTGGCATGGGCGCCCATGCCCCACTCGCGCAGCGGCTGCCAGTCGTCGAGCGGTGCGTACTCGCCCTTCAGGCGGCTGGCGCCTTCGACCCAGCCGCCCAGGCCCCTGGCCTTGTCCTTGTAGGGCGGGTTGCCGATGACCACCGTGATGGGCTGCTCGCGCTTGACGCGGTTGGCGGCGCGCCGCTGCTGGCCAATGGCCGCGGTGAAGCCGGGAAAGCTGCCGCCGTCGTCGTTGGGGTTGCTCAGTGTGTCGGTCACGTACATGCGTGGCGCCACCTTGGGCAGCGCCCCGGTCAAGGCCACCACCTCGGCCAGCAGGCGCAGCTGGGCCACTGCAAACGGCCCCAGCTGCAGCTCGAAGGCCACCAGCCGCTTCAACGCCGATTCGATGCCGGCCGGCACGGCCCCTTCGCCTTCATCCTCATGGATGCGCGCGGCCAGGTGCCGTAGCACGCCCAGCACGAAGGTGCCGGTGCCGGTGGCGGGGTCGGCCACCGTCACGCTGTCGTCGGCCAGCCCGCGCGGCAGGCCGAAGCCCGGGCGCTGCAAGGCCTGGTCGACCAGCGCCACCATCGCGCCGACCACTTCAGGCGGCGTGTAGTACGAGCCGGTTTCCTTGCGCAGCGTGTTGTCGTAGATGCCCAGGAAGTCTTCGTAGAAGTACAGCCAGGCATCGGCCTTGCCCTTGCTGATCCTGGGCCAGTCCACCGCGTCGAGCACACGCTCCAGCGTGCTGAGGGCGGTGTTGAGCGCCCGGCGGGTGGCCTGGTTGTCGGTCAGCAGTTGCAGCGCGGCACCGATCAGCGAGGCCGAGTCCTTCAAACCTTCGGCCACTTTGTGCAGATCGGTGCCGATGGTGATGCCTCGCGCCCGCGCGATCAGCAGGCCAAACGTGACTGCCTGCGCGTAGCCGTCGGCAAACTGCTCGTCGCTGGCCTGGGGGAAGAGCAGGCCGCGCCAGTCGAGCGCCAGCGTGGTCAACGCCTCGGTCTTGCGTTCCAGCGCCTCGATCACCTCGTCGCGCAGCAGGCGGCACAGCCTGGCGCTCACCTCGGCCAATTCCTTGGCGGAACGCGGCGCGATCGGCTGCCACCGCAGGAAGAAGTCGAACAGCCCTTGCAGGCCCGGGGCCGGCAACAGCGCGGCACCGTCGATTTCGATGTCGCCCTGCAGGCGCACCACCGCACTGGCCAGTAGGCCGTTCTGCCACAGGCTGAACTCGTTGCCGTCGGTATAGATCAGGTTGGGCAGCGACTGCAGACGCTGCCACTGGGCCTTGTCATGCACGTCTCTGAATCGGCGGGGATCGGCACCTTTTCCAGGCGCCTTGAGCTCGATGAAGCCGACCAATGCGCCATGCACCGTGACGGCGTAGTCGGGCCGGGTTCGCAGGTCGGAGACGATGCTCTCACCGATGGCGACCACCGTGCCTTTGCCAAAGCCGCCCAGGGCCGCCAGGTCTTCGAGCAAACGCTCGAACGGACCGCGGATCTGGTCTTCGGGCTGACCGACCGCCGCAGCACTTCGCAGCTTGGCCGCGGCTGCAGCGCCGAACGTGGACACCGCCACGTCGATGGACATTGCTTTCATGGGACTCCAGGGATCTCCGGGTGAGCATAACCAACAGGCGACTCGCTACGCGCGCACGCGGGGCGGGCATCCCTGAGACCGCCCTTTTGATCGACAGCCACAACGTCATACGCTAGAGTCATCGATATGACGACCGTGACCGTTTCGCCCAAGTTCCAGGTGGTGATCCCGCTGGCGGTGCGCCAGCGCCTGAATCTGCAGCCCGGCGCCAAGCTGCAGGTCATCGAATTCAACGGCGGCCTGCGCCTGATGCCGCTGTTGCCGCCGTCGGCCCTGCGCGGCCTGGCGCGCGGCATCGACACCCACGTCATCCGCGACGACGATAGGCCGCTGTGACCACCGCCGCCAAGCCCAGGCGCACGCGGCGCGCGCCGGCCACTGCCGCAGTCGTGCGGGTAATCGACTCCTCGTGCTGGCTGGAGTACTTTGCCGACAGCCCCCAGGCCGACCAGTTCGCCGCCGCCATCGACGCCGTCGAGACCCTGGTCGTGCCGGTGTTGACCGTGTACGAGGTGGTCAAGAAGCTGGCCCGCGAAGCGGGTGAAGAGGCCGCCGTGGCGGCACTCGGCCTGATGCAGCGCGGCCAGGTGGTACCGATCGACCTGAACCTGGTGCTGGCCGCTGCCGTCAATGGCCTGCCGATGGCCGACAGCCTGATCTACGCCACCGCACGCCAACACGGTGCCGAGTTGTGGACCCAGGACCGGCACTTCGAAGGCCTCCCCGGGGTGAAGTTCTTCGCCAAGCCGTGAGCGACCGGCTCATCAGGCCATCGGCCCGCCACGCCCCGGCCGCTGCGTCGCCGCGTCATGGCGCTTGAAACCTTCCATCCCGCAGGCGCCCTCGAAGCGCTGCTGGCCCCGCTGCTGCGCGGCACGCTGAAGGCCCTGCTCAAGCCGGCGTTTTCGCCGCGCTGGTCCATCACCGCGCAGCGCCGCTGGCTGGGCGTGGTGGCGCGGCTGAACCTGCCGCCGCGCGGTGTGCGGATCACGCCCGACCGCGTTGGCGGCATGGCCGGTGTGCCCGGCGAGTGGGTGCGTCCACGAGACGGCACACCGCGCCGTGGCACTGTGCTGTACCTGCACGGCGGCGCCTACTGCGTGGGCAGCCCGGCCACCCACCGCGGCATCACCGGCGCGCTGGCACGGGGCACCGGCATGGCGGTGTTTGCGCTCGACTACCGGCTGGCGCCGGAGCATCCCTTTCCCGCCGCACTGCACGATGCGCTGGCCGCCGTGCGCGCCTTGCGCCTGCAAGGCCCGGTGGTGCTGGCCGGTGATTCGGCCGGCGCCGGCCTGGCGCTGGCCACCGCGCTGGCGCTGCGTGATGCCACCGAGCCCACTGATGTCGGCGCTGCCGCGCCCGCCGCGCTGCTGCTGATGGCGCCCTGGGTCGATGCCACGCTGGCCCGGCTGCCGCCCCCCACGTCGGGCGAGGCCATGCTCAGCCATGCCTGGGTGGCCGCTGGCGCGTTGCATTACCTGGCCGGTGCCGATGCGGCGCAGCCGGGCGTCTCGCCCTTGTTGGGTGATCTGCAGGGCCTGCCGCCGGCGCTGATCCAGGTCGGCACCGACGACCTGCTGCACGCCGAAAGCCTGCGCCTGCACGATGCGCTGCAGGCCGCCGGTGGGGCCGTGCGCTGCGAGGTGACTGCCGGCCGCTGGCATGTCTTCCAGTCGCACGCCGGCGCGCTGCCCAGTGCCGATGCGGCGCTGGCGCGTGCCGCCCACTTCATCGGCCAAGCGGTCGATGCGGTGAACACCACCGCCGCCACCGCGCCCGCCGCCCAGATCAGCGAGCACACCGTGGTGATCCTGGGCGCCGGCATGTCGGGCCTGTGCATCGCCATCGCGCTGAAGAAGGCCGGCCTGCACGACTTCGTGATCCTGGAGAAGTCGCCCGGCCTGGGCGGCACCTGGTGGGACAACACCTACCCCGGCGCGCAGGTCGACGTGCCGGCGCCGCTGTACTCGTTCTCGTTTGCGCCCAACCCACAATGGACGCGGCGTTTCGCCACCGCGCCCGAGATCCAGGCCTACATGCGGCGGGTGGCGCAGCAGCACGGCATCACCCCGCACATCCGCTGTGGCACCCAGCTGACCGAGGCGCATTTCGACGAGACCAGCGGCCACTGGCAGCTGGCCACCGCCGCGGGCCAGCGGTTGCGCGCGCGCTTCTTCGTCTGCAGCACCGGGCCGCTGAGCCAGGCGCGCTTTCCCGACATCCCCGGGCTGGATGATTTCAAGGGCCAGTTGCTGCACTCGGCACGCTGGGATCACGGCGTCGACCTGAGTGGCCAGAGGGTGGCGGTGATCGGCACCGGCTCCACCGCCTCGCAGCTGGTCCCGCCGATTGCCGCCCAGGCGGCGCAGTTGCACGTCTTCCAGCGCACCGCCAACTGGGTGCTGCCGCGGCTCGACCGTCGCTACAACGCACTCGACCGGCTGCTCGCTCACTTGCCGCCTTATGCCAAGGCGGTGCGCGGGTTTTGGTACCGGGTGCTGGAATGGGGCCGCAAGGGCTTCGACGAGGGCACGGCCGCGCGCCGCGGCATGCTCAAGACCGCGGCGATGCACCTGCAGCGCCAGGTGCCCGACGCCGCACTGCGCAAGAAGCTGACGCCGCCTTACCCGCTGGGCTGCAAGCGGCTGATCTACAGCAACGAGTACTTGCCGGCGCTGGCGCGGCCCCACTGCGAGCTGGTGACCGAGGCGATCAGCCGCATCACGCCGCACGGCATCGTCACCGCCGATGGCCGCGAGCGGGCCATCGATGCGTTGGTGTGCGCCACCGGCTTCGACACGGTGCAGCTGCTGTCGACGATCACCGTCACCGGCCGGGGCGGGCGCACGCTGCGCGAGGCCTGGGCGCAGGGCCCCGAAGCCTATTTCGGCATCACCGTCGCGGGCTTCCCCAACCTGTTCCTGATGCTGGGCCCCAACACCGCCACCGGCCACACCAGCACCCTGCTCTACATCGAGCCCGAGGCGGCCTACGCGGTGGCCTGCATGCAGCGGGTACTGGCCGGCGGCGAGCGCTGGCTGGACCTCAAGCCCGAGGTCTTTCGCGCCCACAACGATGCCTTGCAGGCGCGGCTGAACGGCTCGGTGTGGACCAGCTGCCGCAGTTGGTACCGCACCGAAGCTGGCAAGGTGGTGGCGCTGTGGCCGGGCTTCACGGGCGAGTACCAGCGCGCCATCGCGCAGCCCGATTTCGCCAGCTACCGCTTCGGTTGAAGGCCGGCATGGCCGGCGGCTTGCGTGGGCGGCCGATAATTCCGGCCATGGCCCTCACCGCCCCGGCACCCTCGCGCCTGACGCTTTACCTCGATCTGGTCCGCTGGGACCGCCCGGCCGGCTGGCTGCTGCTGCTGTGGCCCACGCTCAGCGCGCTGTGGATCGCCGCCGACGGCTGGCCCGGCTGGCACCTGCTGGCGGTGTTCGTGCTCGGCACCATCCTGATGCGCAGCGCCGGCTGCTGCAGCAACGACGTGGCCGACCGCGAGTTCGACCGCCACGTCAAGCGCACCGCGCGCCGGCCGGTCACCAGCGGTGCGCTGCCGGTGCGCGAGGCCTTGATGCTGGGCGCGCTGCTGGCGCTGGCGGCCTTCATGCTGGTGCTGACGACCAACCCGCCCACCATCACGCTGTCGTTCGCCGCGCTGGCCATCGCGCTGATCTATCCCTATGCCAAGCGCAGCGTGGCGATGCCGCAGGCGGTGCTGGGCGTGGCCTTCAGCTTCGGCATCCCGATGGCCTTCTCCGCGGTGCTGGGCGGGCGCGATTGGGGCGTGGCGGGCATCGCCGCGGCGGTGCCCGCGGCCGCCTGGCTGCTGCTGCTGGGCAACCTGTGCTGGGTGCTGGCCTACGACACCGAGTACGCGATGGTCGACCGCGACGACGACCTGAAGATCGGCATCCAGACCTCGGCGCTGACGCTGGGCGGCTGGGACGTGGCCGCGGTGATGGGCTTTTATGCCGCGTACCTGGCCAGTTGGGCGGTGCTGGGGCACAGGCTGGGCCTGGGCGCGGTGTTCGCCGCCGGCATCGCCGCCGCGGGCGTGCAGGCGCTGTGGCACTACACGCTGATCCGCGGCCGCACTCGCGAAGGCTGCTTCAAGGCCTTCCGGCTGAACCACTGGCTGGGCTTTGCGGTGTTCGCCGGTGTGGCGCTGGATCTGGCGCTGCGCTGAAGTCACCCGGCTGCCGCCGGGCCGCTGCCAGCCTGGACATAGACTCATGAGAAATGTGGCGTCGCCACTTTCCTTGATCCCCGTGGGGGACGGCCGGCCCCGGCCGGCCTTGGGGCGCTTGGATCAAAGCAACAGAGTTCAGGGAGACTCCGTCCATGGCGACCCGCAAGAAGCTGCAAGCCGAGGTTGTGGATACATCGGCCCCTGCGCAGGACGCCGGCGACGCGATCCAGACCGTCAAGCACCGCGCCCGGCGCAAGAACATCCCGCCGGCCGGCATCGAGGCGCAGGGCCGGGTGGAAGAAGCGCCCAAGCTGCGCCACCACTACAACCCGCACCTCAGCCCGGTGCTGCGCTCGTCAACCCAGCCGGCCGACACCGACCGCCTGCCCGAGCTGCTGCAGACCGCGCGCCAGCGTGCGCTGAGCGACGACGAGGCGCAATTGCTGGCCGCCGCGCTGCGCCGCCACGAGCCCTGGCTGGAATGGAGCGGCAAGCGCGAGCGGCCCTGGTTCGAAGTCGACCCGGTGGCGCTGCACATCCATGAGCGGGTGAGCACCCAGGCCATGCTGCGGGTGCTGGCGCGCGAGGACGTTAACCGCGACCTGTTTGCAGACCCGCAGCAAAGCTACGCCGAGGCGGTGCAGTTCTACCGCCATGAGGTGGACTGGAGCAACCGCATGATCCTGGGCGACAGCCTGGCGGTGATGGCCAGCCTGTCGCGGCGCGAGGACCTGGCGGGCAAGGTGCAGATGGTCTACATCGACCCGCCCTACGGCATCAGCTTCAAGAGCAACTTTCAGCCGCAATTGGGCCAGCGCGACGTCAAGGACAAGGTGCAAGACCTGACCCGCGAGCCCGAGATGGTGAAGGCCTACCGCGACACCTGGACGCTGGGTGTGCACTCGTACCTGGCCTACCTGCGCGACCGCCTGGCGATGGCGCGGGAGCTGCTGACCGACAGCGGCAGCGTGTTTGTGCAGATTTCGGATGAGAACCTGCATCGGGTCAGGTGCTTGATGGATGAGGTGTTCGGTCCAGAGAATTTCGTCAGCGTCGTGTCGTTCAAGACGACAACGACAGGGTCCGGCGATCTACTCGCCACCGTTGATGACTACCTCATTTGGTATGCCAAGGACCGCAACCGCGTCCGGTTCAACCCGGTCTATCTGCCCAAAGAGAACGAACCGGACAACATCTACAAGTACCTCGAATTCGCCAACGGTCACGAGTTGACGCTCAGTGGCAGCAACTCCGACGATCGTCAGGCACTGATGGAGTCTTCGCGGCTGTTCTCGATGGACAACATCACCTCGTCACGGTCGGCCGGCGACGGTGACTTGAAGTCGTTCGAGTTCCGGGGCGAGGATTTTCCAGTGACCAAAGGGACTTTTAAGAGTGATGGCCCAGGCCTGAAAAGGCTGGAGCGAGCGAATCGACTAGGCGTGACTGGTTCGACACTCCGCTACAAGAGATTCATTGCCGACTTCGCAGTCAAACCGATGGGTAACATGTGGACCGACACCAGCACTGGCAGCTTCACGGATGCCAAGGTCTATGTTGTGCAGACCAACACCAAGGTGATTGAGCGCTGCATCCTGATGGCCACCGACCCAGGCGACCTCGTGCTCGACCCCACCTGCGGCAGCGGCACCACCGCCTTCGTCGCCGAGAAATGGGGCCGGCGCTGGATCACCTGCGACACCAGCCGGGTGGCGCTGGCGCTGGCCAAGCAGCGGCTGATGACGGCCAGCTTCGAGCATTTCAAGCTGCGTTCTCTGAGCGCTGAAGACCTGGCCCGCAACCCGCGTGGCGCGTGGCTACGACACGACACGACACGACACGACACGACACGACACGACACGACCGAGACGAAGACTTTCGATTGCAAAAAGGTTCCGCACATCACGCTGCGCAGCATTGCACGCAACACCGCACTCGACGCGATGTTCGCCCGCCACGACCCCGTGCTGGCCGAGCGGCTGGCGGCGCTGAACGCCGCGCTGGCGCCGGTGGCCAAGTCCTACCGGCAGGAGCTGGCCGGCCGCTTGGTGCGCAAGCACCGCGAAGAAGGCGCCAACGCGGTGACCGAAGCCGACCAGCGCCGCTGGCTGCTGCCTGACACCCATCCGGCAGCCCTCATCGAAGCCAAGGCCGCCAAGCCTTTGAAGGCACTCACCGCCAAGCAGGCCACCGCCTACCGCGCCGCCATCCCCAAAACAGCCTGGCAGCCGTGGCAGGTACCGTTCGACGCCGATGCCGACTGGCCGCCGCTGCTGGCCCAGGCGCTGGCGGCGTACCGCACGGCCTGGCGCGCCAAGATGGACGAGGTGAATGCCTGCATCGCCGCCAACGCCGAGCTGGAAGAGCTGGTCGACCAGCCCGAGACGGTGCCCGGCGTGGTGCGGGTGGCCGGGCCGTTCTCGATCGAGGGCGTGATCGCTCTGGAGCAGGGCCTGCACGACGATCCGCCGGCCTCGCCCATCACCGGCGCGCCCGAATCACTGGACACCTTTGGCGACGATGCCGATGAAGCCTCCACCGGCGCCATCAGCAGCAGCAATGCCGAGGCCCATCTCGACAAGGTGCTGCGCCTGCTGAAGGCCGCGGGGGTGGACTTTGCCGGCAACAAGCACCAGCGCTTCGCCCGGCTGGAGCCCATCAGCTCGCCGGGCCTGCTGCATGCCGAAGGCGCCTGGGGCGACGCCGACGAGCGGCGGGTGGCGGTGTCGATCGGCCCCGAGGTGGGCAATGTCTCGGCGTTCCAGGTCGAGGATGCAGTGCGCAGCGCCAACCGTGCCGGCTACGACGAGTTGGTGTTCGCCGGCTTCGGCTTCGACGCCCAGGCCCAGGCGGTGATCGACGAGGCCAGCCATCCGCGCCTGCGCCTGCACATGGCGCTGATCCGGCCCGACGTGGCGATGGGCGAGCTGCTGAAAACCCAGCCCGGCAGCCAGTTGTTCATGGTGTTCTCGGCGCCGCGCGTCAAGCCACCACGCCGGCTGGACGATGGCCAGTGCGTGCTGGAAGTCGAGGGCATGGACATCTACGACCCGGTGAGCAACGCGCTGTACCCGACCAGCCGCGAGCGCATCGCCGCCTGGTTTGTCGACACCGACTACGACGGCCGCAGCTTCTGCATCTGCCAGGCGTTTTTCCCCGACCGCAAGAAGTGGGACAGGCTGGCGCGCGCGCTGGGTGACAAGGGCGTGGTGGACGAATCGCGCTTCGACGCGCTGACCGGCTGGCAGAGCCTGCCCTTTGCCCGGCCGCCCGCGCTGCCCGCCGGGCGCCCCTGGCGCGTGGCGGTGAAGGTGATTGACCCGCGCGGCAACGAAGGCCTGCGGGTGCTGACGCTGGAGGGGCTGTGACGCGGTGCCTGCGGGCAGCACACGCGAGGTGCCCCGCCTCACGCGACGCGTGCAGCCCAGTACCCGGGCTTGCGCCGATGATGGGCGATCGCCACGACCAGCAGCGTGTCGGTGCCGGCCCGGCCGACGACGCTGAACGGAAAGCCCTTCACCCGCCAGCTGCGCGTGCCGTGCGGGCCGGGCACGCCGCCCTGAGGCTGCCGGGATGCCAACTCAACCGCCGCCGCCACTGCGGCCTGGAACCGGATGCCGGCACCAGTGCGTGCGTCCGAGTAGTAGCCCACTTCTCGCAGAAGCTCGGCTTCGGCGGCGGGCAGGAAGCGCGGGCGGATCACCGCGCGATGCGGCTGGCCTCGGCGAACACCCGTTCGGCTTCGACGGCTTCGACCTCGCCGCGGTCGTGCGCGGCCAGCCGGCTCTCGATCTCGGCCGCCCAGGCCGCTTCGACTTCGGACGCCGGGGCCTCGTGCAGCGATTCCAGCAGCAGGTCGACCAGGCGCGAGCGCTCTTCGGGCGAGAGCGCCTTGCCCATTTCGGCAAGCTCAGTGACGGTGTCGGGCATGGTGATCTCCGAGGTGTCCGGCCAGTTTATCGCCCACCCACTGCGCCGGGCATGCCCTGCGCGAACGGCTGCCTGAGCCCGCCTGAAAGCGAATCGACGATGGCCACCCGATCCCCCCGCACCCGCCCGCATCCGGCTGCCGATGCGGCCCAGGCCGAGCTGCCGATCCAGCCGGTGGACAAGCCGATCCTGTGCTCGCCCTACGTCGAGCCCGACCAGCACTGGGTCTACGACACGCGCACCGGCATCCCCACCCGGACGCCCGGTCGCCGGCCGGCCAGCTACTGGTTCAAGAGCGAACGCACCGGCAGCGCGCAGCAGCAGCTGGGCTTCATGGCCGAGGAAGAGCGCGACGACCTGCCGCTGGTCAACACCTTGCGCGAGGACGTGCGGCGCTGGCGTGCGTCGGGCTGGCTGGGCGCCAGCGAGACCACCAAGACGCTGCTGCACCACTGGTCGCGTGACGACCGCTCGCGGCGCCTGTTCTTCTGCCAGCTCGAAGCGGTGGAAACGGTGATCTACCTGCGCGAGATGCTGGCCCAGGGCCGCACGCCCCGCTTCAAGCCGCAATTGACGCTGGCCGACCACGAAGCGCTGCTCAGCGGCCACAACCCGCGCCCGCTGGAATGGCGGGTGCGGGTGGCGCAGCACCCCAAGCTGGCCGACCGCCCGCACGAGGCCGGCCTGGCGCCGCTGCTGCGCTATGCCTGCAAGATGGCCACCGGCAGCGGCAAGACCGTGGTGATGGCGATGCTGATCGCCTGGGCGTTCTGCAACCGCGGCCGCCAGCCGGGTGATGCGCGCCACCCGAGGCGCGCGCTGGTGGTGTGCCCCAACCTGACGATCAAGGAACGGCTGTCGGTGCTGCGCCCCGAGGACGCGGGCAACTACTACGACCAGTTCGACATCGTGCCTTCGGCATTGCGGCCCGAGTTGGGCAAGGGCCGGGTGCGGGTGACCAACTGGCACGACTTCAACCCGAAGGCCGAAGAGATCCGCGTCGGGGGGGTGGCGGTGGGCCGGCTGGGAGCGGAAACGCCCGAGGCCTTTGCGCGTGACCGGCTGGGCGAGCTGTGGCACGACGAGCCGCTGATGGTGCTGAACGACGAGGGCCACCATGCCTATCGGCCCGCGCCGGTGCGCGACGGTGACGCGCTGACGGCCGAGGAGCGGGCCGACCGCGAGGAGGCCACGGTCTGGGTCAACGGCCTGGACAAGCTCAACGCGGCCTGCGGCGTGGCCTTCTGCGTCGACCTGTCGGCCACGCCCTTCTACCTGCACAGCAGCGGCTACCCCGAGGGCTCGCCTTTCCCCTGGGTGGTGAGCGATTTCGGGCTGGTCGACGCGATCGAGAGCGGTATCACCAAGATCCCGCGGCTGCCGGCGATCGACAACACCGGCCGCCCCGAGCCGCAGTTCTTCAAGCTGTGGCAGCACGTGACGGCCAACCTGTCGGCTGGCGAGCGCTTCACCGGCGGCAAGCCCAAGCCCGAGGTGGTGTACCGCAAGGCCCAGGCCGCGCTACTGACGCTGGCCGGCCAGTGGCAGCAGCGCATGGTGCAGATCGATGCCGCCGCGCCAGGGCAGGACCGCACCCCGCCGGTGATGATCATCGTCTGTGACAACACCGACATCGCCGAGCACTTTCACCGGGTGATCTCGGGCGAGGAAACCCTCAAAGCCGAAGTCGAACAGGCTGACGACGACAGCGAGGACGACGACGCGCCGCCGCGCCGCCGCAAGAAGGCGAAGCCGGTCAAGCGCTACGGCGATGGCTTGCCAGGCTTCCCGGAACTGTGGAACCGCCTGGGTGCCGAGGTGACGCTGCGCATCGACTCCAGCCTGCTGGCCGCAGCCGAGAGCGAAGACCCCAACGCCACCCGCAAGGAGGCGGCCGAAGAACTGCGACGCATCGTCTCCACCGTGGGCCGGCCCGGCACGCCCGGCGGTCATGTCCGCTGCGTGGTGAGCGTGAACATGCTCAGCGAAGGCTGGGACGCCAACAACGTGACGCACATCCTCGGGCTGCGCGCCTTCCACAGCCAGTTGCTGTGCGAGCAGGTGGTGGGCCGCGGCCTGCGCCGCATGGACTACACGCCCGACCCGGCCACCGGCCGGCTGACCGAGGAGTACGTGGACGTGTTCGGCGTGCCGTTCTCGCTGATCCCGTTCAAGGGGCGGCCGCCCGGCGACGGCCCGCCGCCCGATGACCGGCCCAAGCACGAGGTGCTGGCGATGCCCGAGCGGGCGGCGTTCGAGATCCGCTTTCCGGTGGTGGAGGGTTTCGTCGTCGATCTGCAGCAGCACCAGGTGGTGTGCGACGTGGACGCGATGCAGACCACGCGGCTCGACCCCTGGAGCACGCCCACGGCGGCCTTCGTGCGGCCGCAGGTGGGCTACGCGGTGGGCGTGCCTGCGGCGCAGACCGGTTTCGGCTTCGAGAAGGTGACGCGCGAGGTGTATTACCGCGAGGCGCACCCGCAGACCATCGCCTTCGAGATGGCACGGGAGGTGGTGCGCAGGCTGACCGATGCAGCGCACCCTGGAAGCGAGCGTCTGCGCACCGCTGGGCGAACCACCCTGTTTCCGCAAGTGCTCGCCATCACACAACGCTATGTCGCTCAGCGCGTGGACTTCAACAACTGCCATGCCTGCGAGTTGGGCCTGCAGACCTACGCCGAGGCCGTGGTCGGCCTGCTGGTGGCTGCGATCCGGCCCAACGAGGCCAAGGGCGAAACCCCGATGCTGCCGCGGTTGAACCGCTATCGGCCGATCGGCAGCTCGGCCGCCGTGCGCTTCAAGACCGTGAAGCCGGTGCAGGGCACGCAGGCCAGCCACTTGAACTTCGTGGCGGCCGATACCGGCTCATGGGAGCAGGCTGCGGCAACCCAACTGGAGATCGCTGCGGTGAGTGGCCTGGTGATCTGCTACGTGCGCAACGATCGGCTGGAGCTGAACGTGCCCTACGAATTTCACGGCCAGGCGAGGGCCTATGAGCCTGACTTCGTGGTGCGGCTGCAAGACGGCAACCACTTGCTGCTGGAGATCAAGGGGGCGCAGCAGGCCGAGACGCCGGCCAAGCACGAAGCTGCCCGCCGCTGGGTACAGGCGGTCAATCGCTGGGGCAAGCTGGGTCGCTGGGATTTTCTCGCCTGCTATGAGCCCCAGCAGTTGCTGCAGATGCTGGCGGCACTTGCTGCGAAGTCAGCTACCGCCGCGGCTGCTTGACGGCCATCACCCGCGAATTCACCCGCCGAACTCGTCGCCCAGCGCCCGCGCACGCTGCTGCGCCGCGATCAGCGCCTGCACGAAGGCCGCCTTCACGCCGCTGGCCTCCAGCGATTGCAGCGCGGCGTGGGTGGTGCCGCCCTTGCTGGTGACACGCTCGCGCAGCAGCTCGGGTGGATCGGCCGACTGCGCGGCCAGCGCGGTGGCGCCGTCGAAGGTGGCCAGCGCCAGGCGCTTGCCCTGCTCGGCCGACAAGCCCATCTGCGTGGCGGCGGCCATCATCGACTCGACGAAATAGAAGACATACGCCGGGCCCGAGCCCGACAGCGCGGTCACCGCATCCAGATCGGCCTCGCGCTCGACCCACAGCGTCTGGCCGGTGGGCGCCAGCACCTGTTCGACCAGGCCGCGTTCTTCGGGCGTTACCGACGGCGTGGCAAACAGCCCGGCGATGCCGCGGCCGATCAGCGCCGGCGTGTTGGGCATGCTGCGCACGATGCGCGCCGCGGCCGGCGTGGCACCGCAGGCGCGGGCGATCGCGTCGCTGCGGATGCCGGCCATCACGCTGAGGTGCAGGGCGCCGCGCACATGCACCGCGCAGGGTGCGGCAGCCTCGCCGAACAGCTGCGGCTTGACGGCCCACACCACCAGCGCTGCGTCGGCCAGCGCCGCATCGGCGGCGGGCAAAACGCGCACGCCAAAATCAGCGGCCAGCCGGGCGCGCTGGCCCTCGCCGGGGTCGATCACCAGGATGCTGGTGGGCGCGCGCTGCGCCCGGATCAGCCCGCCGATCAGCGCGCTGGCCATGTTGCCGCCGCCGATGAAGGCGATGGTGGAGTGGGGGTGAAAGCTCATGCCGGGCAGTGTAGCCAGCCACTTCCGGCCGCTGCGGCGATGCTGCAGCGCGTCATGTGATGCAGGGTCGACATGATGCAATCGACGCATAACGCACGCCAAACCCGTGCCCAGCCTCTACATTGCGCCCCGGGCGATCCGAGGCGTCTGACGCGCCGGCAACACCGGAAAGCCCAAACGCGCGAACACCCGATGCGCCCACGAGGCGCGCCGCGGCAACGCCAACCCCACCCGTCACACCACAGGACGACCATGCCACTTTCGTATGTGAACCCGACCTCGGACAGCCCCTGGGGCACCTACCTGACCCAGGTCGACCGCGTGATCCCCTACCTGGGGCCGCTGGCGCGCTGGGTGGAGACGCTCAAGCGCCCCAAGCGCACGCTGATCGTCGACGTGCCCATCGAGATGGACGACGGCCGCATCGCGCACTACGAAGGCTATCGGGTGCAGCACAGCCTGACGCGCGGCCCCGGCAAGGGCGGCGTGCGCTACCACCCCGATGTCACGCTTGAGGAGGTGATGGCGCTGTCGGCCTGGATGAGCATCAAGAACGCCGCGGTCAACCTGCCCTTTGGCGGGGCCAAGGGCGGCATCCGGGTCGATCCCAAGCAGCTGTCGTTGAACGAGCTGGAGAAGCTGACGCGCCGCTACACCAGCGAGATCGGCATCATCATCGGCCCGCAGCAGGACATCCCCGCGCCCGACGTGAACACCGACGCGCAGATCATGGCGTGGATGATGGACACCTACTCGATGAACACCGGCGCCACCGCCACCGGCGTGGTCACCGGCAAGCCCATCCACCTGGGCGGCAGCCTGGGCCGGGTGAAGGCCACCGGCCGCGGCGTGTTCGTCACCGGGCGCGAGGCGGCGCGGCGCATCCACCTCGAGATCATCGGTGCCAAGGTGGCGGTGCAGGGCTTCGGCAACGTGGGCTCGTCGGCGGCCGAGTTGTTCGGCCAGGCCGGCGCGATCATCGTCGCCGCGCAAGACCATACCGGCAGCATCTTCAACGCCCGCGGCTTCGACCTGTCGCTGCTGGTGCCGCACGTCAAGGCCACCGGCGGTGTGGCCGGTTTTGCCGGCGCCGAGGCGATGGACAACGAGTCGTTCTGGGACGTGGACTGCCAGATCATGATTCCCGCCGCACTGGAGAACCAGATCACCGCGGCGCGCGCCAACCGCTTGAAGGCCCGGCTGGTGCTCGAAGGCGCCAACGGCCCCACCGGATCGGCGGCCGACGACATCCTGGCCGACCGCGGCATCCTGGTGGTGCCCGACGTGATCTGCAACGCCGGTGGCGTGACGGTGAGCTACTTCGAATGGGTGCAGGACTTCTCGTCCTTCTTCTGGACCGAGGACGAGATCAACATGCGGCTGGACAAGATCATGGTCGGCGCACTCAGGAAGATCTGGGACACCGCCGACCAACACCAGATCACGCTGCGCACCGCCACCTTTGCGGTGGCCTGCGAGCGCATCCTGGCGGCACGCCAGTCGCGTGGGCTGTATCCCTGAGAAACGGCACGCGGGGGCTGGTGCACAAAGGCTGCATGGAACAATCCGCCCCCTTCCCGAGTCTTCAGGCCGGTACAGCCTGGACATCATGCGCGATCAACCCCACCCCGCCGAAGCCGACGCCCAATCCGCCGCCGCCCCATTGACGCTGGCCGATTTTGATTTTGACCTGCCGCCCGCGCTGATCGCCCAGCACCCGGCGGCCCAGCGCAGCGGCTCGCGGCTGCTCGACGGCACCGGCGCCGTGCCGGTGGACCGGGTGTTCCACGATCTGCCCGGCCTGCTGAACCCCGGCGATCTGCTGGTGTTCAATGACACCCGGGTCATCAAGGCGCGGCTGTTCGGTGAAAAACCCACCGGCGGCGCGGTCGAGGCGCTGATCGAACGGGTGCTGCCCAACCACGAGGTGCTGGCCCACCTGCGCGCCAGCAAATCACCACGCGCCGGCAGCCTGGTCAGCTTTGCGCGCGGCGCCTTCGAGGCCGAGGTGCTGGGCCGCGGCGGCCCCGACGACGGGCTGTTCCACCTGCGCTTTCCGGGTGATCCGCTGGCGCTGCTGGAGGCCTTCGGCCATGTGCCGCTGCCGCCCTACATCAACCATGCCGACGGCGCCGACGACGTGGCGCGCTACCAGACCGTGTTCGCCCGGCGCCCCGGCGCGGTGGCCGCACCCACTGCCTCGCTGCACTTCGACGAAGCGGTGCTGGCGGCGCTGGCCGCGCGCGGTGTGCAGCGTGCGCAGGTCACGCTGCACGTGGGCGCCGGCACCTTCCAGCCGGTGCGCAGCGCCACGCTGGCCGAGCACAAGATGCACAGCGAGTGGTACGAGGTGGGCGAGGCCACGGTGGCGGCGATAGCGCACACCCGCGCGGCGGGCGGGCGCATCGTGGCGGCCGGCACCACCACCTTGCGTGCGCTGGAGTCGGCCGCGCTGGGCGGCCGCCTGCAGCCCGGCGCGCGCGAGACCGACATCTTCATCACGCCGGGCTTCCCCTTCCGCGTGGTCGACCGGCTGATCACCAACTTCCACCTGCCCAAGAGCACGCTGCTGATGCTGGTGTCGGCCTTTGCCGGCCATGCCCATGCGCGGGCGCTGTACCGCCACGCGATCGAATCGCGCTACCGCTTCTTCAGCTACGGCGACGCCATGCTGCTGGATAGGGCGATCGACTGGCCCCCAGCGCCAGCGGGCTGACCCGGGGTGGTGATCGGCGCATCCGGGCCTATGCTCGGGCTGAACTGCCCGCACCGCCATGACCACAGCCATCACCAACCTGCTGGATCACCAGCTTGCAGCGCGCCACTGCCCCGGCGCGCTGGTGCACATCGAACGTGACGGCCAGGTGCTGGCACGCCACGCCGTCGGCCGCATCCGGCCCGACGACACCGCGGCCATGCACGCCGGCGTGCGCTTTCGCATTGCGTCTTTGACCAAGCCGATGGTCACGCTGGCCGCGCTGATGCTGGTCGACGAGGGCGCTCTGGACCTGGACGCGCCGGTGGCCGAACTGCTGCCGGTGCTGCGCGATCTGCGCCGGCCCGGCGGTGTGCCGCCGCGCGCCGCGCCCACGGTGCGCGACCTGATGCGCCACACCTCGGGGCTGCCCTACCCGTTCGAGATCACCGACGACAGCACGCGCGCGGCCTGGGTGCAGGCCGCATTCACCCCGGCGATGAGCGGCCTGGACGCGCCGGCCTTTCTGGCCCGGCTGGCCGGCTTGCCGCTGGCCGCCGAGCCGGGCACCGCCTTCCAGTACGGCTATTCCACCGACGTGCTGGGCTGCATCGTCGCGCAGCTCGACGGCCAACCGCTGGGCCAGGCACTGCGCCAGCGCCTGTTCGATCCACTGGGCATGCAGCACACCGGCTTTCAGATCGCGGCCGACGAGCATGCCCAACTCGCCGTGGCCCATGCCGAGGACAGCGGCTGGCACGCCACCATCCCGCCCATCGGCCAGCGGCAGGCCGGCCAGCCGTGGATGGACAGCGGCGGCGGCGGCCTGGTCAGCACGCTGGACGACACGCTCGCCTTCGCCCGGCTGCTGGCGGCCGGCGGCGTGGCGGCCAATGGCCAGCGGTTGTTGTCGCAGCGCCTGTTCGACGAGCTGGCGCGCAACCAGCTGCCCGCGGGTGTGGCCGGCCCGGCCAGCTACTGCGGCCCGGGCTTCGGCTTCGGCCTGGGGCTGGCCGTGCGCCACGATTGGGGCCCCGCGGCGATGCCCTGCACGGCCGGCGAGCTGTGCTGGTCAGGCATCAGCGGCACGGCGATGTTCGTGCAGCCGCGCACCCAGTGGGTGGCGCTGCTGTTCTCCGCCAACATGGCCTCGCGCATGATGGCGCGCATGGAATTCCGCCGCGCCGCCGGGCGGTTGTGATCACCACCGGCGGCAGTGGCCCGCTGGCTCAGGCGCCCGGCAAGTAGCGCACCGACAACACGCCGGGGATGCTGCCCAGGCTGGCGATCACCGCATCGCCGACGGGGCTGTCCACGTCCACCAGCGTGTAGGCCATGTCGCCGCGCGACTTGTTGACCATGTTGTGGATGTTCAAGCCCGCGCTGGCCATCGCGGTCGACATCTGGCCCAGCATGTTGGGCACGTTGGCGTTGGCAATCGCCACGCGCCAGGGGCTCTCACGCGCCATCGCCAGGTTCGGAAAGTTCACCGCGTTGACCACGTTGCCGTTTTCCAGGTAATCCCGCACCTGGTCGACCACCATGATGGCGCAGTTCTCCTCGGCCTCGCGGGTGCTGGCGCCCAGGTGCGGCAGCGCGATGATCTTCGGATGGCCGTGGATCTCGGCACCCGGAAAATCGCAGACGTACTGGCCCAGGTGGCCGGCGGCCAGCGATTCGAGCACCGCGCTGTCGCTGACCACGCCTTCGCGGCTGAAGTTCAGCAGCACCGCGCCGGGCTTCATCAGGCCGATGTTGCCGTCGTTCACCAGGTGCCGCGTGGCCGCCACCAGCGGCACGTGCAGGCTGACGAACTGCGCGCTGCGCAGCACCTCGTTGACGCTGCCGGCACGCCGCACCTGGCTGGGCAGGCTCCAGGCCGCGTCGACCGTGATCTCGGGGTCGTAGCCCAGCACGTCCATGCCCAGCTTGATGGCGGCGTCGGCGATCAGGCAGCCGATCTTGCCCAGGCCGATGATGCCCAGCGTCTGGCCGGCGATCTCGAAGCCAGCGAAGGCCTTCTTGCCGTCTTCGACCGCCTTCTCCAGATCGGGCGAGGCGACATCGAGCGCGGCCGTGAAGCGCAGCGCCGGCGCCAGGTTGCGCGCGGCCATCAGCATGCCGGCGAGCACCAGTTCCTTCACCGCATTGGCATTGGCGCCGGGCGCGTTGAACACCGGCACACCCCGTTCGCTCATCGCCTTGACGGGGATGTTGTTGGTGCCTGCGCCGGCCCGGCCGATGGCCATCACGCTGGCCGGGATGGCCAGGCCGTGCAGGTCGGCCGAGCGCACCAGGATGGCGGCCGGGGCGGCCACGTCCTTGCCCACCCGGTAGCGGTCGGCCGGCAGGCGCGACAGACCCTGGGCCGAGATCTGGTTGAGCACCAGCACGCCGGCGCGCTCCTGCGCCTGACTCCGCCCCGGGTCAGCCATGCTGCGCCTCGAACTCTTTCATGAAGGCCACCAGCGTCTTCACGCCCTCGAGCGGCATCGCGTTGTAGATCGACGCGCGCATGCCGCCCACCGAGCGGTGACCCTTCAGCTGCACCATGCCGCGTTCCTTGGCGCCCTTCAGGAAGGCCTCGTCGAGCTTCTCGTCCTTCAGGCGGAACGGCACGTTCATCAGCGAGCGGCAATCCCGCGCCACCGGGCAGCTGTAGAACGTGGTGGTGTCGAGGAAGTCGTACAGCAGCGCGGCCTTGGCGGCGTTGTGGGTGGCCATCGCGGCCAGGCCGCCCTGGTCCTTGATCCACTTGAACACCAGAGCGGCGATGTAGATCGCGTAGGTGGGCGGGGTGTTGAACATCGAGTCGTTGTCGGCCACGGTCTTGTAGTCGAAGGCCGAGGGTGTGGCCGGCAGCGCCTGGCCGATCAGGTCGTCGCGCACGATCACGATCGTCAGGCCGGCCGGGCCGATGTTCTTCTGCGCGCCGCCGTAGATCAGGCCGTACTTCGCGACATCGATCGGGCGCGAGAGGATGTCGCTGGACATGTCGGCCACCAGCGGCACGCTGCCCACGTCGGGGGTGAAGTGGTACTCGACGCCGCCGATGGTCTCGTTGCTGCAGATGTGCACGTAGGCCGCATCGGGGTTGAGCTGCCACTCGGCGCGCGGCGGGATGCTGGTGTAGCCACCGGCCTTGGCGCTGGCCGCCACGTTGACCGTGCAGTACTTCTGCGCCTCCTTGATCGACTTCTTCGACCACTCGCCGGTGTCGATGTAGTCGGCCGCGGTCTTGCCGCGCAGCATGTTCATCGGGACGATGGCGTTCTCGGCCAGCGCGCCGCCCTGCATGAACAGCAGCTTGTAGTTGGCGGGCACCGCCAGCAGTTCACGCAGCAGCGCCTGCGCCTCGTCGGCGATGCTGATGAACTCCTTGCCGCGGTGGCTCATCTCCATCACGCTCATGCCCGAGCCGTGCCAGTCGAGCATCTCGGCGGCAGCGGTCTGCAGCACCGATTCGGGCAGGGCGGCGGGGCCGGCACTGAAGTTGAACACGCGGGTCATGGGCGGGGTCTCCGGTCTGTGAGGGGGCAGGGCAAGCGCACGAGTTTACGGTTGTCGTCACCGGCCTTCGGCCAAATGGACGAGGCGACCGGGCCCGACGCCGGCCCACAATCGGCGCATGAAGTGGGTGCGCGCTGCCTGCGGCGCCGCGCCGCCCTGGGGGCCCCGGCCAGGCCTGGCCTGGATCGGGCCGCTGTCGTGGCATGCGTTGTTGCGTGCGTTGTTGCGTGTGTTTTTGCGGATGCTGCTGGCCTGGCTGGCCGCCACCGCGCCCACCCTGGCGACAGCCCAGGCCACGCCGGCGCCCCAGGAACTGCGCGAGGCCGAATTCGCCCTGTCGCCCGACGGACCCTGGACCCGCGTCGCCCTGCCCGACACCTGGTCGCAGCGCGGGGTGGCGCGCCCGGCGATGGGCTGGTACCGCTGGCAGATGACGCTGCCGACCCCGCAGACCCCGGCGCCCGCGCAGCCGGCGGGCCCGCCGGCCGCCGACGGCACGCTGTGGGCGCTGCGTGCCGAGCGCCTGGGCAGCCGCCACCGGCTGTGGCTCAACGGCGCGCTGCTGCACGACAGCTTCGGCGAGGACGAGGTGGGCCGCGCCCAGGCGCTGCCGCGGCTGCTGCCGCTGCCGCCGGCCCTGCTGCGCCCGGGTGCCAACCAGGTGCTGCTGCAGGTCGACAGCGGGCTGCGCGCCGGCCTGTCAACGCTGCGGCTGGGGCCGGCCACGGCGATGGCGCTGGAGCACCGCCTGCACCAGAACCTGACGGTGGGGCTGCCGCAGCAGCTCAACCTGGCGGCGGCCGGTGCCTGTGGCTTTGCGCTGCTGATGTGGTGGCGGCGGCGCAGCGAATCGGCGATGGGCTGGTTCGGCCTGCTGGGGCTGGGCGTGTCGCTGCGCAACCAGGCCTATTACGTGGTCAACCCGGGGCTGCCGCCGGCGCTGGCCTCGGCGCTGTTTTTTGCCGTGCAGGTGGGCACGGTGGTGCTGCTGGGGCTGTTCGCGATGTCGCTGACACGCCAGCGGCCCCGCGGTTACCGGCCGCTGCTGCTGGGTGGCGCGACGCTGATGGTGCTGGTCGGCGCGGGCGCCAGCCTGTCGGGCACGGTGGCCATTGACCGGGTGCGCGCGGTGGCCTACCCGCTGCTGGGTGCGCTGGCGCTGCCCGCACTGGTGCTGATCGCGCAACGGGTGCGGGCCATGCGCGGTGGCGAGCTGGCCGCGCTGCTGGCCTCGTTGGTGGTGGTGATGGTGGCCGGCGCGCACGATTACCGCTTCCAGCAGGGCCACCTGGCCATCACCGCACATTGGTGGCTGCCGCTGGCCACGCCGCTGATGGTGCTGGCCTTCGCGGTGCTGATGGTGGGCCGCCTGGCGCAGGCCATGGCGCAAGTGGAGGTGCTCAACCTCACGCTGGAGCAGCGCGTGCGCGAGCGCACCCATGCGCTGGCCACGGCCACCGCGGCCAAGTCGCGCTTCCTGGCCGCGGCCAGCCACGACCTGCGCCAGCCGGTGGTCACCATCGGGCTGCTGGTGGGCCTGCTGCGCGAGCAGGTGCTGGCCCCGGCGCAGCGCCACATGGTGGCCAAGGTCGACGAGGCGGTGGCGGCGATGGAGGCGCTGCTGGCCCGGCTGCTTGATCTGTCGCGGCTGGATTCGGGCACGGTGCGGGTGCAGGCGCAGCCGATGGCCTTGCAGCCGCTGTTCGACGCCGTGGCCGTGCACGAGGGCGAGGCCGCGCGCCAGAAAGGCCTGCGGCTGCGCGTGCGGCCCACGGCGCTGGCGGTGCAGGCCGACCCGGCGCTGCTCGAGCAGATCCTGCGCAACCTGGTCAGCAACGCGGTGCGCTACACCGACAGCGGCGGCCTGCTGCTGGCCGCGCGCGCCACGGCCGACGGCCAGGTGCGGCTGCAGGTGTGGGACAGCGGGCATGGCATTCCCGTCGAACAGCAGGCGGCCGTGTTCGAGGAGTTCGTGCAGCTGGCCAACCCGCAGCGCGACCGGGCGCAGGGCCTCGGGCTGGGCCTGGCCATCGTGCAGCGCAGCGCCGACCTGATGGGCGCCACGCTGGGCCTGCGCTCGGTGCCCGGGCGCGGCAGCTGCTTCAGCCTGCTGCTGCTCGCTGCGGCAGCGCCTGAGGCGGGCAGCGCGCCGTCGATGGCCGTGCCTGCGCGCTGGCTGGCGGGCCGGCACCTGGTGCTGGTGGACGACGACCGCGCGGTGCGCGAGGCCCTGGCCGCCCGCCTGCAGGCCTGGGGCGCCAGCGTGACCGCCTTCGATGGCCCGCGCGCGCTGCGCGCCGCGCTGGACGCGCTGCCCCCGGGCGAGCGCCAGGCCGACCTGCTGATCACCGACCTGCGCTTGCCCGGCGGCAGCGGCTTCGACGTGGTGGCGCTGGCGCGGCGCCGCTTCGGCCAGCTGCCGGTGCTGGTGGTCACCGGCAACACCGCGCCGGCCGACATCGCCGCGCTGGGCGCCAGCGGGCTGCCGGTGCTGCACAAGCCGTTT
Source organism: Burkholderiales bacterium RIFCSPHIGHO2_12_FULL_69_20 (assembly GCA_001770815.1). Lineage (GTDB taxonomy): Bacteria > Pseudomonadota > Gammaproteobacteria > Burkholderiales > Burkholderiaceae_C > Pseudaquabacterium. The sequence goes on along the minus strand of MESD01000019.1, from coordinate 32,379 downwards.
CGTGCCGAGCAGTTGCACGCGGCGATCGCCGAGGTGATGGCGGGGCCGCGCGCGGGGGGATCTACCCGCACCCGCGGGGGGATCGGCCGAATGGCCGATGGGCGGGGTGCAGCCCGGCGTCCAGACTGGGGCCAAAACGTCACTCACCCGAACCGGCGCAGCCCCGCCCCGCACCCCATGAATCGCACCCTGATCCCCTTGTCGGCCCTGTTTGTCCTAACCCTTGCGGCAACAACGGCTTCGGCCACGGTGGCGGTGCCGACGGCTACGGTCTCCACGAATCTGATCGCGGGCTCCGGACTCGTCGTCCCGGACGTGGCGTCTGCCAACAGCTTCGGCACGCACCAGCTGTCCAGCGGCCCGGCCAGCGCCAGCGCCACCTTGGGCGCCAGCGCAGGGGCCGTGCCGTTCATTGCGTTCAGCGCCGCCGCCAGCGGTCGCAGCTTTGCCGTTGTCGATGCCTCGCTCAGCTACCAGTGGTCCATCGCCGGCGCCAGCGACGACGGTGAGCTGGTGCCGGTCACCATCACAACGCTGGGTCAAATCTGGGGCCGGGTCTCAGCCACGTCCCTGGACCCGGACCACCGTGCCAGCGCCGATGCCAACTGGCTGGTCGTGGGCATCAGCAGCCGGTTCTACTTGTATGAAGACGGGCGCTCGCACGAGCGGGTCCACGGCGTGTCCGCCGGACTGGGGATGAGCGTGCCCTATTCCGACTTCGGGGGCGCCGTGCTGTCCGCGCCGGGTGGCAGCGTCACAGCCAGCGGCTCGGGGTCGTTCTCGGAAACCTTCAGCGCGCTGGTCATGCCGAACCTCTTCCACACCATCAGCATGGAAGCGCACGGCACGCCGCTGAACTCAAGCCTCTACAACGACGCGGGCTATAGCTGGGCTCTGGGCGGCTACATAGACCCGATCATCACCATCGACCCGGCGTTCGCCGATCGCTTCAGCGTGGTGCAGAGCAGCATCCCTATCGTGGCGATGCCGGTGCCCGAGGCCTCGACGCTGGCGATGATGCTCGGCGGCCTGGGGCTGCTGGGCTGGGCGGCGGCGCGCCGGCGCCCAGCCTGACGCAGCCGAGGCCGGCCGGTCCGCCGGCCGCACCGGTCAGTCGCTGAACCGCAGCCGCAGCCTGGCCGCAGCCAGCACCGCCTGGGTGCGGGTGTTCACGTCGAGGCGGCGGAACACCGCGGCCAGGTGGGTCTTGACGGTGGATTCCGACAGATCGAGCACCCGGCAGATCTGCTTGTTGGGCTGGCCGTCGATCAGCAGGCGCAGCACGTCGGCCTGGCGCGGCGACAGGCCCAGGGCCTGCGGCGTGACGCCGGCCGCCGGCGGCGGCGCCGCGCTCACCGTGCTGCCCGGCGGCAGGTAGACGCCCCCGTCCAGCGTGATGCGCAGCGCCTGCTGCAGCAGGTCGCCGCGCGACGTCTTGGGCACGAAGCCGCAGGCGCCCTGCTCGATCGCCTGCTCCACCGTCTCGGGCCGGTCGTCGGCCGACAGCACCACCAGCCGGGCCTCCGGCGCGGCCTCGCGCAGCCGGGTGATCGACGCCAGGCCTTGTGAATCGGGCAGGTTCAGGTCCAGCAGCACCAGCCGCACGTCGGTATGCGCGGCCAGCGTGGCCAGCGCACCGGCCAGGTCGCCGGCGGCCAGCAGTTCAAGCTCAGGAAACCGTGCGCCGATCAGCAGGCCCAGGGCATCACGAAACAGGGTGTGGTCATCGATCAGCAGGGCTTTCATGCGACGGTGGACGCGGTCTCTTCGAGTTATGCGGGATCAGGAGCGCGAATTACAGCACGCACCATCGCCTGACCATCGGCCGAATGGCCGAGGCGCCCTGTTGTCTTTGGGGCCAAGAATGGTGTCGCTGGTGGTCACTACCCTCGGGCCGCTGCGGCACCGCCGGTGCAGCGCCCTTGGTGGCCTGCAATCCGGCCCCCCTTTTTCGACTTCCTGGAGCAGTTCACCCATGCGCAAGACCCTTTTCGTCGCGATGGCCAGTGCCGGCCTGTTGGCCGCCTGCGGTGGTGGCAGTGGCACCGATGCCACCACGCCCGTCACCCCGGTCACCCCGGTCACGCCGACCACCACCGCCACCGTGGCGCTCAGCGGCACCGCGGCCAAGGGCCTGATGGCCAATGCCGATGTCGGCGTGTATGCCGTCAATGCCGACGGCAGCGTGGCCACCGTGGCGTTGCAGACCACCACCACCGACGCGCAGGGCCGCTACAGCCTGAGCTTCACCGGCACCAAGGACCAGCCTTACGTGGTGCGTGTCAGCGCCAACGCCAGCACCACCCATGCCGACGAGGTGACCGGCACCGCCCAGCCGCTGCCGGTGGGCTTCCAGATGCGCTCGCTGGTGGTGCCCACCGCCACCGGCGCGGTGACCACCAGCGCCAGCATCACGCCGTTCAGCGAGATGGCCGTGGCCGCCGCGGCCAAGGCCACCGGCGGCGTCACCGCCGGCAATGCGGCGCAGGCGATCTCCACCGTCACGCAGCTGCTGGGCTTCAACCCCACCACCGTGGCTGCCACCACCACCGCCACCGCCGTCAGCGGCGACGAGCAGAAGCTGGCGGTGATGCTGACCGCCGTGTCGCAGATGGCCAGCAACGGCGATCTGGGCTGCGGCACCGGCAGCGCCGGCGACAAGACCCAGTGTGTGGTCGACGCGCTGGGCGCCGCCGCCTCCACCACCTCGATCAAGCTCAGCAGCGGCAGCGGCAATACCGCCACCGATGTCTCGGCCGTGCTCAGCGGCGCGGTCAGCACGGTGCTGGCCAACCCCGACCTGGCGGGCGCGGTCAGCTCGTCGGCACTGGCCACCGTGGTGGCCAACCTGGCCTGCACCACCAGTTGCACCGCCGCCACCACCGGCACCACACCCACCGTCGACAAGACCGCCACCGCCATCGCCGCGGCCAAACTGCTGTTTGCCGAGATGAAGAGCGACTGGTCGGCGATGTTCAGCCGCGGCAGCGCCATCTCCAGCGGCGCGGCCAACCTGCAGGCCAACGCCTTCGACGACGCGATGCGCGACGTGCACCTGCCGGTCAATACGCTGCTGACCAACAGTGGCGCGCTGCTGATGGGCATCGACCTGTTCAACGACTACAAGGCCGGCCGCACCTCGGTGCCCAGCCGCGGCCGTGGGCTCGACCAGGTGGACAACGATGGCTCCGCCAACTTCTCGGGCTACAACGCAGCCGGCTGCACGCTGTACCAGGACGCCACCACGCTGACCACCGCCACCGCGCCTGACAACGCCAACTTCATCGGCTGCAGCGCGCGCTACTACCTGACACGCAGCGCCACCAGCACGGGCTTCACCACCAACGAGTACCGCCACGGCTTCACCATCACGCCCAACAGCGACGGCAGCTACGGCTGGCAGACCCGCGCCCGGCTGCGCGTGACCACCAACACCGGCGCCACGCTGTCCAACGCCGCACTGCAGCAGGACAGTGCCGGCGCCGACCTGCCGCCGTTCACCGGCACCGTGACGCCCACGCTCGGCAACGGCAGCATCACCGCCTTCACGATGGTGGGCACCTGGGCCGGCGGCTTCGAAAGCGGCGGCACGGCACTGGCCAATCACCAGCATGCTGTTTCGCTGAGCGGCACCCGCACCATCGACGCCACCACCGCCAAGCTGGAATCGGCCACGGTGACCGGCAGCCTGGCCGCCAAGGACAGCGCCGGCACCACGCTGTCCACGCTGACCGTCAAGAGCGCCAGCCTGAACAGCGCACCGGTCAGCCGTGATGCCGATGGCAACCTGGTGTCACCCAGCTCGGCCGCGGCCGTGGCCCCGGCCGGCGGCGACCTGACCGGCGGCACGCTGGACCTGGTGTTTGCCACCGCCACGGCCGAGTTCGAAGGCGTGTTCGAGATCGGCGCATCGGCCTGGGACAAGAGCGGCACCGTGCTGCTGCCCACCGCAGCCAAGCTCAGCGGCGCGCTGCGCAACATCGCCGGCAGCACGACGACCGAGTTCCTGAAGGGCGAGTTCACGGCCAGCACCACCGGCTACGCGGCCTTCGACGCCACGCAGGTGTATTCGGCGAGCAACCACTACAGCACGGACATGGGCTTCGTCGGCAGCATCACCGCCCCCGGCCGGCCGGTGCTGGAGATCAGCTTCGGCGGCACGCACCTGCGCGACAGCGACGACGGCAGCACCCAGGGCGTGACGCTGCAGTACCGCACACTGGTGGCCGGCCAGCCGCGGCTGGTGGTCTCGGTCACCGGCTCGCGCGATGCGGCCACCGGCGAGGTCAACCGCTTCAAGCTGACCGAGGCCAGCGCCGGCCTGTCGCTGAACTGGGTCGACGGCGCCAGCGCGGTCGAGCTGGTGCAGGGCGACAGCCTGGTGATCGGCAGCGTCAACATGAACAGCGGCGTGGTCACCTTCAGCGACAACAGCTTCGTGTCGCTGGACGTCGGTCTGTGAGTCGGCTCGGCCGAATCGCGGCCGGCGGCGCGCTGGCGCTGCTGGCCGTGCTGCGGCCGGCAGCGGCCCAACTACCCGCCCAGCTTGCCCAGGCCGATACGGCCTGGCAGTTCAACCTTCGCAGCGATCGCCACAGCGACGCGCTGCCGCTGGCCGCCCTGGGCGACGACGACTGGCGCCACCTGGCGCCGCGGCCGGGCCGCAACCTGGCCTATGTCGACGAGCAACTGCGGCTGCAGCGGCGCAGCGGGGGCTGGACGTTCGGCCTGCTGGCGCGCAGCCAGGCCACGCTGGTGGCCAGCCGCGAGACGCTGCTGCTGGCCGCGCTGGTCGACAGTGGCCAGCGCCCGGCGGCCGATGCACGCTGGGCGGCCGACATGCAGCTGCGCGCCTTCTCGGGCGCCGGGGCGCTGGTGGCGCGTGAATGGCCGCTGGCACCGGGTCTCACGCTGGAGCTGTCGGCCCAGCTGCTGGCGCTGGGCCGCTGGCGCGAGCGCAGCATCCACGGCCCGGTGCACTACGACGCGTCGATCGCGAGTTATGCCTTTGCGCTGCAATCCAGCGAGTTGGATGACCGGCTCGACTTCCCGTTCCAGCAGGCCTTTGCCCGGCGTGGTGTCGGCGCCTTGCTTGGCGCCGAGCTGGCATGGCATGCCGGCCCCTGGTCGGCACGCGCCGCGTTGCGCGATGGCGGCTGGCTGCACTGGCGCGGCCTGCCGCAACAGCAGGCCACGCTGGCCACCGATGCGCAGGGGCTGGATGCCGACGGCTTCGTGGTGTTCCGCCCGCTGGTTCAGGGCCGCAATGCCCAGGCGGGCTTGACGCGCACGCAGCCCTGGCGCGGCCATCTGGCCCTCAGCCGCACGGTGGCCGAGGGCCAGCAACTGGCCGCAACCATCGACACCGTGCCCGGCTTCGGCGCCCTGCCAGCGCTGCAGTGGCAGCAGCGGCTGAACTCAGCGGCCATCGGTCCGGTGCAGCTGGGCCTGGGCTGGCGCCTGCACGAGCGCCGCGCCACGCTGGCACTGGCCTGGCGCGGCTGGCAGCTGCAGGCCGGCGCAGACCGCCTGGACGCCGCCGCGCGCTCGCGCGAATTCGCGCTGAGCTGGCAAGGCACGCTGTAACGCGCCCGGCCCAACGGTGGCCGACGGGCGCCAGCCGGCGGTCCGGCAGACGCACCGGCGTGGCAGGGCCCGTCCTTGGCCCGTCGTGGCATCAGGGCATCGGCGCATGCTCCACGCCGCCACAGCCTTGCTCCATCCTGGCGAAATGCCCGCCGCACTTGAGATCGATCAAATCCCGGCCCGCATCACACCGCACCATGCGGCATCCACCCTTTTTTGATCGCCTTTCAGGAGAACCTCCATGACCCGCTCCATCCCCCTCACGCTGGGCCTGATGCTGGCCGCCCTGGCCACCACCGGTGCCCAGGCCGCCGGCAAGGACGACGCCAGCCTCAAGCTGGCCACCACCAGCGGCTGCATGACCTGCCACCAGATCCAGCCCGGCGGCAAGGGCCCCGACGGCCTGGCGCCGATCGGCCCGGCCTGGCAGGACGTGGCCGCCAAGTACAAGGGCCAGAAGGACGCCTCGGCCAAGCTGACCCACACCGTGCTGACCGGCTCCAACCCCTATGACAGCCACTGGAAGGGCAAGGTCTCGGGCCTGGCGATGCCACCCAATGCGGTGGCCATCAAGGAGGCCGATGCCAAGCAGCTGGTCAAGTGGATCCTGAGCCTGGACGCCGCCAAGTAAGACGGCGCCGCACGCCGGCGCATGCGCGCCGGGTGCTCAGCGGCAACTGGTGGCCTCGTCGGCTACCAGCCGCAGGTCCTTGTAGTTGCAGACCGGCTTGGGGATGCGCGCGGTGTCGCCGTAGCAGCCGCCGTCGTAGCGGATCCAGTTCTTCAGCAGGCCGGGGATGGGCACGGCCGAACCCGGGCAGTAGGCGCTGAAGCGCAGGTCGACGCAGGGCACCACTTCCTTGGCCTTGGGCGCGGCCGCGGCGACGTGGATCTCGCCGAAGCAGTTCATCACCCGCAGCTTGGCGGTGCTGCGCAGTTGCTGCAGGTACTCGGTCTCGGCCTGCGCCTTGGCCGCTGCCTCGGCCTGGCGCTCGGCTTCGCGCTCGGCCTTCTTGCGCGCCTGCTCGGCGTCGCGATCGGCCTTGCGCCTGGCCTCGTCGATCGCACGCTGCGCCTCTTCGGCGTCGCGCTGCGCGCGTGCCTGGGCTTGTGCCTGCGCCTGTGACTGCGCCTGTGACTGCGCCTGTGACTGCGCTTGTGACTGCGCTTGTGACTGCGCCTGTGCCTGCGCTTGTGCGACGACCTGGCTCTGGCCGGCCCGGGCCGCATCGGCCTTGCGCCGGGCCTCGGCATCGACCACGGCCTGGAACTGCGCGGCCTGCGCCGGGCTCAGCTGGGCCTTGAGCTGGTTGAGCAGCGGGTCGGCCTGCGGCGCCGTTGAGCCCGACGCCTGCGCCGTCGACTGGCGGCGCTGCTGCGCCTGCTGCTCGGCCTGGCGCTGGGACTGCTGCTGTTGTTGCTGCTGCTGCAATTGCTGCTGCGCGCGGCGTTGCTCGTCCATGCGCCGGGCCTGTTCGGCCAGCGCCAGGCGGGCGGCCTCGGCCTGCTGCCGGCCGGCCTGGATCTCGGCCGAGGCCGCGCGGGTGGCCTGGCCCTTGCCATCGCCCATCACGTCGGAGACGAAGCCGGTGATCAGCCGCGCCTTCTCGCCACCGTCGATGCCCGACGCCCGCCCGATCAGCGCGGCACCGAACAGGCTGGCCATCACCTGGCCGGTGCTCACCGATTCGCTGGCGCGCTCGGTCTGGCGGCTGCTGTTGGCCTGCTCGTTGCGGGTGCTGCCCTGGCGTTTGCCGGCCAGCCACTCACCGGCGTAGCGGTCGCCGTCGGCAAACACCATCTCGCCCTGGCCCTGCTGCTCGCCGGCCACCCATTCACCGTCGTAGCGCTGGCCGCTGGGCCAGGTGTAGGCGCCGCGGCCGGCCCGCTGGCCGGCCAACCACTGGCCTTCGTAGACCTGGCCGCTGGCGTAGCGCATGCGGCCCTGGCCGGCGTAGTTGTCGGCCAGCCAGCCGCCTTCGTACCGCGCGCCGTCGGCCATCGTCAGCACACCCTGGCCGTTGCGCTGGTTGGCCACGTAGTCGCCCTCGTAGATGCCGCCGTCGGCCAGCGTGAGCTTGCCCTTGCCGTGGTACTGGCCGGCCAGCCAGTCGCCCTCGTAGCGTTGGCCGCTGGGCCAGGTGTAGGTGCCGCGGCCGTGGCGCCGGCCCTGGTCGTCCAAGCCGCCCTCATAGACCTGGCCGGTGGCGTAGGCGATGCGCCCGCTGGCCATCCGGCCTTGGTGGTACTGGCCTTCGTCGCGCCGGCCGTCGGGCCAGGTGAGCACGCCCGCGCCCTGGCGCTTGCCCTCGACGAACTCGCCTTCATAACGCTCGCCGCCGGCGCCGATGCTGACGCCGCGGCCGGTCAGGCCGCTGGCTTCGGCGCGGCGGTCCACTTCGCGCGAGCTGCCGTCCGCCGCGATGTGGCGGCCGAAGCTCGGCTCGTTGTCGTGGAAATCGCCCTCGAAGCGGTCGCCGTTGGCCCAGGCCAACTGGCCCGGCCCCTGCAGCCGGCCCTTGACGTAGTTGCCCTGCACGCGCTGGCCGCTGGGCCAGGTGTAGACACCCGGGCCGCCGCGGTAGCCAGCGGTATCGAAGCCGCCTTCGTAGACCTGACCGCTGGCGTACTTCATGCGCCCTTCGGCCACCACGCCGGCGGCATAGCGGCCTTCGAAGGCATCGCCGTTCGGCCAGGTCACGCGGGCCTGGCCCTCGCGCTTGCCGGCGACGAAGGCGCCCTCGTAGCGCTGGCCATCGGCCATCACCAGCGTGCCCTTGCCGTGGTAGGTGCCGGCTTGCCACTCGCCGTCGTAGTACTGGCCGCTGGGCCAGCTGTAGCGGCCGCTGCCGTGTTGCCGGCCTTGGAGATACTGGCCCTCGTAGCGCTGGCCGCTGAGCATCACGCTGACCGCGCTGCCCTGCAGCGAGCCGGCCTCGAAGCTGCCCTCGTGACGTTCACCCGCCAGCCCCACGAACACGCCGCGGCCGGTCTGGCGCTGCAGCACCATGCGCCGGTCGACCTCGATGCGCTGGCCGCTGGCCAGCTGCAGGCTGCCCTGCATCGGCTGGTCGTCGAGAAACTCGCCCTCGAAGCGCCGGCCATCGGGCCAGGTCTGGCTGCCGCGGCCGTTGGCCCGGCCGCGCTGGTAGCTGCCGTCGTGCACCGTGCCGTCGGCGCGCGTGGTGCGCGCGGAGACGATGTCGTCGTTGCTGAACACCCCTTCCAGGCGCCGCCCGTCCGGGTAGGTGATGGTGCCGCGGCCATGGCGCTTGCCGTTGGCGGCCTCGCCCTCGTAGCGCGCCCCGTTGTCCCACTGGAACACGCCCTGACCGCGCGCCTTGTCCAGGCTGACCCATTTGTCGGCGGCTTGTGCCGGGCTGCCGGCCAGGCCGGTGAGCAAAGCCAGGCTGATCAGGCAGGCGGTGCGGATCGATCGCGGACGACAGGGGTTCATCCATTCAAGTATCGGACAGCCAGCCCCCGACTTGACCCCGCGCCCGCCCGCGTGCTGCCTGCGACAATCGCGCCAACATGCTTCGCTTCGACCTGCTCACCACCGAGGGCCTTGCCCGCCGCGGCCGCCTGACGCTGAACCACGGCGTGGTCGAGACGCCGATCTTCATGCCGGTGGGCACCTACGGCACCGTCAAGGGCGTGTTGCCGCAATCGCTGCACGAGATGGGCGCGCAGATCATCCTGGGCAATACCTTCCATCTGTGGCTGCGCCCGGGGCTGGACGTGATTGCGCAGTTCAAGGGGCTGCACGGCTTCGAGGGCTGGAGCAAGCCCATCCTCACCGACTCGGGCGGCTTCCAGGTGTGGAGCCTGGGCGGCAGTGACGGCAACGGGCGCAAGATCAGCGAAGAGGGTGTGCGCTTTGCCTCGCCGGTGAACGGCGACAAGCTGTTCCTCACGCCCGAGGTCAGCATGCAGGTGCAGACGCTGCTCGACAGCGACATCGTGATGCAGTTCGATGAGTGCACGCCCTACGAGCGCAAGGGCCAGCTGACCACCGAGGCCGAGGCGCGCCAATCGATGGAGCTGAGTCAACGCTGGGCGCGGCGCTGCATCGCTGAATTTGACCGGCTGCAGAACCGCAACGCGCTGTTCGGCATCGTGCAGGGCGGCATGTTCGAGCACCTGCGCCAGGAGTCGCTGGAGGCGCTGGTGGCCATGGACCTGCCGGGTTATGCCATCGGCGGCGTCAGCGTGGGCGAGCCCAAGGACGAGATGCTGCGCATCATGGCGCACACCCCGCACCGCCTGCCCGCGCACAAGCCGCGCTACCTGATGGGCGTGGGCACGCCCGAAGACCTGGTCGAGGGCGTGGCTTGCGGCGTCGACATGTTCGACTGCGTGATGCCCACCCGCAACGCGCGCAACGGCCATCTGTTCACCCGCTTCGGCGATCTGCGCATCCGCAATGCCCGCTACAAGACCGATCCCCGGCCCATCGACGAGACCTGCGACTGCCATGCCTGCAAAGGCAGCCAGGCCGGTGCCGGCGGCACCGGGGGCACCGGGGGCACCGGGGGCATCAGCCGCGCCTACCTGCACCACCTCGACCGTTGTGGCGAGATGCTGGGGCCCATGCTCACCAGCATCCACAACCTGCACTTCTACCTGCACCTGATGCAAGAGATGCGCGAGGCGCTGGACGCCGGCCGCTTCGAGGCCTGGCGCACCCAATTCAAGGCCGACCGGGCCCGCGGCGTTTAGACGCTCCTGAACGCCCCAAACCGCCCCGCCCTGTCGGCACCCCACACCAACCGCGCGATCCGACCCCTTCACACCGGACGCGCCCACCGGACCGCAACGCCCCATGGCGACCTCCCCCAAGACCCGGCGCAAGACGCCACTGCAGCCCGACACCGCCGCCCCGGCGCCCGCCACGATCACCCCCCAGCAGTCGACCCCGCCTGCGGCCAAGACCCGCTCGCGGTCGAAGCCGGCGCCCGCAGCGACGGTGGCGCCGGTCGCCGCACCGGCCCCGGCCCCAGCACCGGCCAAGCGCCCGCGCAAGGCGCCGACGACCGCCAAGCCCACCGAGGTGGCGGTCGCTGCCCCCGCGCCGGCGCCAGCCCCGGTGACGCCTGAGGCCCCCGCGCCGCGGCCGGCACGCAAGGCCGCGCCGGCGAAGAAGGCTGAAGCGCCGGCCACGCCCCCCGCAGCGGCGGCACCATCCGCCAAGCCATCGCGCCGCGCGCGGCCTGCGCGCAAAACGATGGACGAGGTGCCGGTGCCGGTGCCGGCCCCCGCTGCCGCGCCGGTGAAGGCGCCTGCGCCAATGGCCGAGGTGCCCGCGCCGGCGCCCGAGCCGGCCTCGCCGCCCGAGGCGCCGCAAGCCCCCGTCGAGCCCGAGCAGGCGGACCGGCCAGGCCGTCGGGCCCGTGGCAAGGCGCCTGCACCGGTCCCTGCGCCGGCCTCCGCCAAGTCCTCGCGCCAACAACGCCAGCAGGCACCGCGGCCCGACCGCAGCGCCCGCCGCGCCAAGCGCACCGGCGCCGACGCCAGGTCCGCACCGGCCGACGACACCGTGCAGGCGGTGCTGGCGGTGCTGGCCGCGCCGGCCGCGGTGGCGGCCACGCCGGTGGCCGCCGTGCTGCCCGAACCCGTGGCCGCACCGCCCACCGGCCCGGCGCACAGCGCCATCGTGCTGGTCGACGCTGACCAGCGCCAGCTCGCCTGGTTACCCGGCCATGCCTGCCCCGCCGAGTTGCGGCAAGCCGGGCAGCGCCGGATCGACGCCGCCGGCCACCTGTCGCCCGAAGACGATGCCGCGCTGCCGCTGCTGCTGCGCCTGGCCAGCGAGGCCGGCCACCCGCTGCAGGTCGACGAGGCGGTGTGGGCCCACCTGGCCGCGCACCGCGACGCCCGCCACCGCCTGGGGGCACTGGAGGCCGCGTATCCCGAGGGCCCGGCCAGCGCCACGCTGCAGCAGCTGCTGCGCGCACCGCTGCCGCTGTTCCAGGTCGAAGGCGCGCTGTTTGCCGTGGTGGCCGGACGCGCGCTGATCGCCGACGAGCGTGGCCTGGGCAAGGGCGTGATGGCCATTGCCGCGGCCCAGCTGTGGCGCCGCCACTTCGGCGTGCAGCGGGTGCTGGTGCTGTGCGCGCCGTCGCAGCGCAGCGCCTGGCAGCGGGCCTGGCAGCGTTTTGCCGGCCCCGCCGACCGCAGCGCGCCCGACGCCGCGCAGGTGATCGACGGTGGCCTGCACCAGCGCCAGGCGATGTGGTCGACCACCGCCGGCGTGCGCATCCTCTCGCCCGAGGCACTGGACAGCGATGCCGCTCACCTCGCGCATTGGGCGCCCGACCTGATCATCGTCGACGAACCCCAGCAGCTGGCGCTGCGCGACGAGGCCTGGGCCCAGCTGACCTCGCCACACGCGTTGGTGCTGTGCGGCGCTCCGCTGGCCGAGCAGCCCGAGTTGATGGACACCCTGGTGAGCTGGCTGGACGTGCAGCGCCTGGGCCCGCTGGCCGCGCTGCGCGAGCTGTACGACGCCAGCCAGAGCGGCCGCGCGCTGGACGAGGCCGACATCGAGCGCCTGACGGCCGGCCTGTCGCGCGTGATGCTGCAACGCCTGCGCACCGACCTGGCCGAGCAGCTGCCGCCGCTGGTGCACACCGAACGCCTGGTGCCACTGGCGCCGGGCCAGCGCGAGCAACACGACGCACACGCCGCCAAGGCGCGGCGCCTGCTGGCCGGCTGGCAGGTCAGCGGCTACTGCAGCGACACCGACCATTGGCGCCTGGCCGTGGCGCTGCGGGCGATGCAGCAGGCCTGCCACCGTGCCGAGCCATCCAACCCCGACAGCGCGCTGGCCGAAGCCACGGTGCAGGTGCTGGCGGCCCAGCTCGAAGAATGGGCGACCACCGGCGCGCCGCGCGTGGCCGTGCTGTGCGCCAGCGAGGCCGACCGGGCCCAGCTGGCGCAGCGCCTGGCCGACTGGCTGGCACCCGCCGGGCAGGCCGACAGCGATGGTGACGGTGCCGGCGAAGGCGGCCCGCAGGTCACCCTGGTCGGCCCCGACGATGCGCTGCCCCCGGGCCTGGACGCGGTGCTGCAGGTCGGTGTGCCGTGGCGCCCGCGCCGCCACCCGGCGGGGCCGCGCGGCGACGCGGCGCCCGGTCAGCAATGGGTGTACCTGGTGGCCCAGGACAGCATCGAATGCGCCCTGTTCGACACCCTGGCCCAGCGCAGCGATGTGCCGCGTGGCCTGGCCGACAGCGGCGCACGCGATTATCTGCAGGGCGAGCGGCTCAACGCCTGGCTGACCGCGCTTCAGGCGGCTTTGGACGGCACCGGCACGTGAACCTGAGCGAGGGCGTCAACGACGCGCTCAAGTCTCACCAGAACTGCCATTGCCTCGAGGCCACCACCCACACACCCAGCGCACCGTTGGTCACCGCATGGGCGACCACCGCCGTCCACAGCTTGCCGGTAGTGCGGTACAGCAGCGCGTAAGCCAGCCCGGCCACGATGGCGGCCAGCCACAGCGGGTGTGCCAGCATGAAGACGAAGGTCGACAGCATCACCGCCTTGGCGCCGGTGCGCCGCGGATCCACGCCCTCGAACACCGGCGCCTGCAGCCAGCGCATCAGGAACGAGCGCCAGAACAGCTCTTCCATCACCGGCACCAGCAGCGCCGCACCCAGCCAGCGCACCACGATCTGCGGCCACAGCAACTGGCCTTGTGCGTCCACCGGCACGAAGGCGGCGGTGGGCTCGCCGATCTGCATCCACGGCGCGTCCAGATGGATCCACAGCACGAACACAACCAACCCGACGGCGATGGACAGCCCCCACTCGCGCAGCGTGGGCGCGTTCTGCCAGGCCAGCTCGCCGTACTCACGCCACCACGCCACCAGCATCGCCCCCACCACCACCAGGTTCAGGCCGTAGAGCCAGCGGGTGTCGAAGCCCCAGCGATCATCGGCAGGTGCCATGCCCCGCAGCGCCAGCAAAGCCATGAAGGCCACGAAGGGCAGGATGCGCAACAGCGCGGCGCGGGAGAGGTTCATAGAGCGGTGGCGGGTGGCGACGGAAGGAGTGTTTCAAACTGTACGGTCAATGCGCTCGGGTGAATCCCCGGCACAGGGGCGTGTGCGCGTGCTGAAGCGTCCACTTGCGCACGCTCAACCCGCCTGCAGCAACGCCGCCACCCGCGCACGCAAGACCTCGGGCGAGACCTCGGCCGCCGCCAGCGCCGGCCCGACCACCAGACCGACCCGGCCCACGGGGTTGAACCAACCGCGGCGCAGCGGCCGCACCATGGCCGTGCCGCTTTCGATGCGCGAGAAATACGAGCCCCAAAGGTGGCACAGCGCCACCGGCACCACCGGCACCGGGCGTCGCTGCAGGATCTTCATCACGCCGGCCTTGAACGGGCCCAGCGTGCCGTCGCGGGTGATCGCACCTTCGGGGAAGATGCACAACAGCTCACCCTCGGCCAGCACGCGGTCGGCGGCGTCGAAGGCGGCGGCGTAGGCCGCCGGGTCGTCGTCCTGCGGCGCGATCGGGATGGCCTTGGCCAGCCGGAACAACCAACCCAGCACCGGCACCGCGAAGATGCGGTGGTCCATGATGAAGCGCATCGGCCGCGGGCTGGCGGCCATCAGCAGCAGCGCATCGACATAACTGACGTGGTTGCAGACCACGATGGCCGCGCCGCTGGCCGGCAGGTGCTGCTCGCCCGTCACCCTGAACCGGTAGAGCACCCGTGACAGCAAGAAGGCCACGAAGCGCAGCAGGTACTCGGGCACCAGCAGGAACACGTAGGCCCCCACCAGCACGTTGAGCAGCGCGGTGGCCAGGAAGACCTCGGGCACGCTGAAACCCGCGCCCAACATCACCCCCGCGCCCAGCGAGCTGACGATCATGAACAGCGCGTTGAGGATGTTGTTGGCCGCGATGATGCGCGCGCGGTGCGTGGGCTGGCTGCGCAGCTGGATCAGTGCGTACATCGGCACGCTGTAGATGCCGGCGCTCAGCGCCAGCAAGCCGAGGTCGGCCATCACGCGCCAGTGCGCGGGCTGGGCGATGAACGTGCCCAGGCTTTGTGCCGCGGAGGGCGGCAAGGCGTGCGAGGCGAAGTACAGGTCGATCGCGAACACGCTCATGCCGATGGCGCCGGCCGGCACCAGGCCGATCTCGACATGCCGGCGCGAGAAGCGCTCGCACAACAGCGCGCCGGTGCCCACACCCACCGAGAACACCACCAGCAGCAACGAGGCCACATGCTCGTCACCATGCAGCACGTTCTTGGCAAAGGCCGGAAAGTTGGCCAGGAACACCGCACCGAAGAACCACATCCAGCTGATGCCCAGCAGCGAGCGGAAGACCACGATGTTCTGGTGCGCCAGCCGCAGGTTGCGCCAGGTCTCGGAGAACGGGTTCCAGTTGATGGCCAGCCGCGGATCGGTGGCCGGCGAATGCGGCACGCCCTGCGCTGTCCAGCGGCCAGCCAGCGCCACGCCGAAGCAGGCCACGGCCACCGCGGTGGCGCCCACCTGCGGCAGCGCGATCAATACACCGCCCGCCAGGCTGCCCAGCAGGATGGCGACGAAGGTGCCCATCTCCACCATGCCGTTGCCGCCGGTCAGCTCGCGCTCATTCAAGTGCTGCGGCAGGTAGGCGAACTTCACCGGCCCGAACAGCGTGGAATGCAGCCCCATCATGAACACGCAGCCCAGCAGCAGCGCGGCGTTGTGGGTCATGAAGCCCAGGCCGGCCGCGGCCATGATGGCGATTTCCAGGTTCTTGACGAAACGGATCAGCCGCGTCTTCTCCAGCTTGTCGGCCAGCTGGCCGCTGGTGGCCGAGAACAGCACGAAGGGCAGGATGAACAGCGCGCCGATCACCAGCCCGGCCAGGCCGTCGGGCAGCCAGGGCACCTGCAGCTGGTAGGTCACCATCACGGTGAAGGCGAACTTGAACAGGTTGTCGTTGCCCGCGCCCAGGAACTGCGTCCAGAAAAACGGGCCGAAGCGCCGCTGGCGCAGCAGGGCGAACTGGTTGGGCGGCGCGCCGGCAGGCTCGGTGGCCTGCACGTCGGCGGTGGCGTTGGCGTTGGCGTTGGCGTGGTCCAAACGGGCTCCCGGTTCAGTGGCGGCGGCGCAACGCATGCGCCGCGGCGCCAAGCGTACCGTGATCGCATGACAGCGCTGCCCTGAGGCGCCCCGGCGACCATCAGCGCGCCTGCATCAAACGACGGGCCCCGCACCCGGGTGGTCCGGCGCCGCGGGCAACACCGTCAGTGTGCGCTCACATCCTGACTGCGGTAGTGGTAGGCGTAGGCATCGGCAAAGCCCAGCCGGTGGTAAATGGCACGCGCCGGCGCGTTGTCGGCCTCCACCTGCAAATAGGCCACGCGGGCGCCGGCCGCACGGGCCTGGGCCAGCAACTGGCTGCACAGCCGGCGCGCCAGCCCCTGGCCCCGCGCATCGGGGTGGGTGAAAACGTCGTACAGGCCGACCAGATCGGCCTCGGTGGCGCTCTGGGCACAGGCCAGGATGGCGTCGTCCTCAGGCCGGCGCAGCACCCAACCCTGGTAGGGCACCGGCGAGGCGACCAGCCGCTGGGCCATCGCCTTGCGCTGGCCGGCGGGTGATCCACGCAAGGCCCCCACGGCTTCGGCAAACCCGGCCGGGTCCAGCCGCTGCAGTTGCAGATCATCCGGCAGCGGCTCGGCCACCGCAGGGCATTGCGGCGCCACCATCACGCGGGTGTCGTCCAGGCGGTGATAGCCCAGACTGGCCAGGCGCTGATCCAGACCGGCAGGCCGGCTGAACGGCGTGAGGCGCAGCACCATCG
>MESD01000019.1:0-15955 GCA_001770815.1 Burkholderiales bacterium RIFCSPHIGHO2_12_FULL_69_20 | reverse complement strand
GGTCCAGCGGCAAGCGGCCATCGGCCACCGCCTGCACGCAACGCGCACGTTTGGCCTTGCCGGGCGAGAAGCGCAGCAGCCAGCCGTCCACCCAGCGCTGCTGGGGCGGCGCACTGGCATTGATGCCGGCATCTTCCACCCGCGACAGCAGGGTGTCAGGCAGTTTGAACGGATTCATCGTTGGGGGCCATTGATCCACTCGTGCCATTGATCCACTCGTGCCATGAGGCCAGACGCTTCAGGCGCCGAACTGCAGCGAACCCACCCGCTCGACCAGCTCACGCGCGAACTCCACATACGCCTGGGCGCCTTTCGACGCGGGGTCGAACACCACACCGGGCTGGCCATAGCTGGGCGCCTCGGCCAAACGCACGTTGCGCGGGATCACCGCGTTGAACACCTTGTCGCCGAAGTGGCTTTTCAACTGCTCACTCACTTGCTGCTGCAGCGTGATGCGTGGGTCGAACATCACCCTCAGCAGGCCGATGATCTGCAGGTCGCGGTTGAGGTTGGCATGCACCTGCTTGATGGTGTTGACCAGGTCGGACAGCCCTTCGAGCGCAAAGTACTCGCACTGCATCGGCACGATCACGCCATGCGCGCTGCACAGGCCGTTCAGCGTCAGCAGGCTCAAGGACGGCGGGCAGTCGATCAGCACGAAGTCGTATGCGCCGGCCGCCTCTTGCGCGGCCGTGGCCAGGGCCCGGCGCAGGCGCTCGTTGCGGTGATCCAGCGCCACCAACTCCACTTCGGCCCCAGCCAGTTCGCGGTTGGCGCCCAACACGTCGTAACTGCCCGCCTCGGAGCGCTGGCGCGCCTCGACGATGCCGGATGACTCGAGCAGCACGTCGTACACCGACAGCGGCATCGCGCGCTTGTCGATGCCCGACCCCATGGTGGCATTGCCTTGCGGATCGAGATCGACCACCAGCACACGCTGCCCCACCCGGGCCAGCCCAGCGGCCAGGTTGACGGTGGTGGTCGTCTTGCCGACGCCGCCCTTCTGGTTTGCGATGCAGAAAACTTTGGCCATGGGGTGAGTATCGACGGTGGGCGCCTGCGCTTTTGAGCGCTGCGTGGGCTGTACCCAGGGGTACCGCGGCTGCGCCATTTTCACCTGCCGGCCACCGGCCTGGCGGCACCGATCAAGCGGATTTGCGGCGCATCCAGACCAGGCAGCGTTGCGCATCCAGCCCGGGCACCTGCAGATGTTCCACGTGAAACAATTCCACGTCCGATGGCAGCGCAGCCTGCTCATCGTCGGGCGACTTGCCCTTCATCGCCAGCCAGACGCCACCCGGCGCCAGCAAGTGGGCCGACAAGCGGGTGAAATCCGACAGCGACGCAAACGCCCGCGAGGTGATCAGGTGATAGCCCGCCGCGGACGTGCGGTCAACGGCCCCGCCGGTCGATGCCATCGCTGCGGGTGCTTGAAGATTCTCGACCCGGGCATGCAACCCCTGCAGGTTGGGCATTCGAAGCTCAGCGGCGACTTGCCGGATGAAGCTGGCCTTCTTGGCCACGGTGTCGACGCAGGCCACCTGCCAGGCGGGCTCCACCGCCGCCAGCACGACGCCCGGCAGGCCGCCGCCGCTGCCTGCGTCCAGTATGCGCAGCGCGCGCGGGGATGCGGTGCGCCCGGCGCCGGCGCCTTCGTCGGCCGCGGTCGCCGCCTCTACCGTGGCAGCCCACCGGCGCAATGCCGGCAACACCGTGAGGCAATCCACGAGATGGTGGCTGAGCATCAACGCGGGGTCACGCAGCGCCGTCAGGTTGTAGACCTGGTTCCAGCGCTGCAGCAATTGCAGGTAGGCCATCAGGCGGTCCAGGACCACCTCGTCCAAAACCAGGCCCAACGCCTGCGCCGCCGCCTGCACCTGGGCTCGGCGCGCGGGTTCGTCAGACACCACACCCACTTCAGGCCGCATCACGCACCGCGCTGTCGCCAGCAGGCTCAGCACCGGTCACGCCAGCCGCCTGGCCAATGCCCTTGGACCGCCCCTTCTTCAGATGCACCAGCAACAGTGAGATCGCCGCCGGCGTCACACCCGACAGACGTGACGCCTGGCCCAGCGTCTCGGGCCGGTAGTGCGTCAGCTTCTGCCGCACCTCGAAGCTCAGCGCCTTGACTTGCTCATAGTCCAGCTCCGCGGGCAACTTCAGGTGCTCAAAGTACGCGGCACGCTCCACATCCTCCACCTGCTTGCCGATGTAGCCTGCGTACTTGGTGGCAATCTCCACCTGCTCGATCACCGCATTGGCCAGCACCGTACCCAGTTCGGCCTGCAGTGTTTCACGTGAAACAAGTTCGCTCGGCGTGGCATCCGGATGGGCGGCCGCAACGGCCCCCGCGGCCACCGCCGCCACGCCCAGCACCGCGTCGAAGCCGATACCCGGCCGGCGCAACAGGTCGGTCAAGCTGTATTCGCGCTCGATGGCTTTGCCCAGCAGGCGCTCGGCATCGGCCACCGGCACCACGCCGGGGTGGACCCAGCAGCGTTTGAGCTGCTCGGCCGTGCGCGCCACCGCGTCGCGCTTGCGGTTGAACGCCGCCCAGCGCCGCTCGTCCACCAGCCCCACCTGCCGGCCCAGTTCGGTCAACCGCGCATCGGCGTTGTCCTCACGCAGCTGCAGCCGAAACTCGGCCCGGCTGGTGAACATGCGGTAAGGCTCGCTGACACCCTTGCTGATCAGGTCGTCGACCAGCACGCCCAGGTAGGCTTGGTCGCGGCGCAGCGCCAGCGGCTCACGCCCCTGGGCCTGCAGCGCCGCGTTGGCGCCGGCAAACAAGCCCTGCGCCGCAGCCTCTTCGTAGCCGGTGGTGCCGTTGATCTGGCCGGCAAAGAACAGCCCGGCGATGGCCCTGGTCTCGAAGCTGCTTTTCAGCTCGCGCGGATCGAAGTAGTCGTACTCGATGGCGTAGCCCGGACGCAGGATGTGGGCGTTTTCCAGCCCCGGCATCGACTGCACCGCGGCCAGCTGGATGTCGAAGGGCAGCGAGGTGGAAATGCCGTTGGGGTAGTACTCGTGCGTGGTCAGCCCTTCGGGCTCCAGAAAGATCTGATGGCTGTCCTTGTCGGCAAAGCGGTTGACCTTGTCCTCAATACTCGGGCAGTAACGCGGCCCCACGCCTTCGATCACGCCGGTGAACATCGGGCTGCGGTCGAAGCCCGAGCGGATGATGTCGTGGGTGCGCGCATTGGTGTGGGTGATCCAGCAAGGCACCTGGCGCGGGTGCTGCGCCACATCACCCAGGAAGCTGAACACCGGCACCGGGTCCAGGTCGCCGGGTTGCTCGGTCAGCTTGGTGAAGTCGATCGAACGCCCGTCCAGGCGCGGCGGCGTGCCGGTCTTCAACCGGCCCTGCGGCAGCTTCAGCTCCTTCAGCCGTGCCGACAGCGACACCGATGGTGGATCACCCGCCCGTCCCGCGCTGTGGTTCTGCAGCCCGATGTGGATGCGGCCGTCCAGGAAGGTGCCGGCCGTCAGCACCACGGTCTTGGCGCGAAAGCGGATGCCGGCCTGCGTGACCGCACCCACCACCCGCTCCAGCGGGCCGTCGGCCTCCACCATCAGGTCGTCCACCGCTTGCTGAAACAGCCACAGGTTCGGCTGGTTCTCCAGCCGATGGCGGATCGCCGCCTTGTACAGGATGCGGTCGGCCTGTGCCCGGGTGGCGCGCACCGCCGGGCCCTTGCTGCCGTTGAGGATGCGGAACTGGATGCCCGATTCGTCGGTGGCGGCGGCCATCGCACCGCCCAGCGCATCCACCTCCTTGACCAGGTGCCCCTTGCCGATGCCGCCGATCGACGGGTTGCAACTCATCTGCCCCAGCGTCTCGATGTTGTGGCTGAGCAGCAGCGTGCTGCAGCCCATGCGGGCGGCGGCCAGCGCCGCTTCGGTGCCGGCATGGCCGCCGCCGACGACGATGACATCGAATGTTTGAGGATGCAGCACGGTGGGGGATCGACGCAGGCAGGCGCCGACAATCGGTGGGCAGGGCCGCATTGTAAAAACCCTGACCGACCTTGGGCAGCACTCAGTGCGATGCCCCTGGGTCGACGATGATCGACCCCGTGACCGCCGCCCCGTCTCCACCCGAAACCACCACTGAGGCGCCTGCCTGCCGGTCGGGCTGCGCCGCATGCTGCATTGCACCGTCGATCAGCACGCCGATCCCGGGCATGCCGCAAGGCAAACCAGCCGGCGTGGCCTGCGTACAGCTCGACGCGCTGTTGCGCTGCCGCTTGTTCGGCCATCCCGAGCGGCCGGCAGTGTGCGGCTCGCTGCAACCGGCGACCGACATGTGCGGCAGCAGCCGCGAGCAGGCGATGCGGTGGCTGTCGCGGCTGGAAGCCCAGACGGCGCCCTGAACGGGCGCGGCAGGCTGCATCGCCAAGCACGGCCTTTCTATGCTATCGATGCCGGTAAATCAATAGTTTTTGTGAGACCCACTCACTGGGCCTGAATACCTGCCCGATGACGCACAGCGGCGCCCTGCAACCCGGCCCGGCACGGTGCGCCCAAAGCAAAGGCCCGCTTGAAGCGGGCCTTTTTCAGGGTGTGTCGCCATCGCTCAACCGGAGCAACGTCCAGTTCGGATGGCGCCACCGAGGCCTGCCGCGCGATTGCACGGCCAACCCCGAGGGGGATATCGGCTTACCAGCCGTTGCGGGGCAACAGGGTGGTGGTTTGCGTTTGGTGGGTGGCTTGCATGAGGCTTCTCCTAGGGTTTGACGTTAGGCGCCTGTCCCAGCGCTTGAGACGTATTTCACCAGCACCTTCCACCATGCGGTACTGTCAACTCTTACAGGGGATGCCACACCGGCGTTGCCAACGCAGGGCCGCGCTGCGCCAGCGCCGGTCAGCTGATCAAGCCCAGCCGCAAGGCCTTGAGAACCGCCTGGTGCTTGCTCGCGCAGTCGAGCTTGTGCATGGCGTTGTTGACATGCAGCACCGCGGTGCGCTCGCTGATGCCCAGGATGGCGCCCACCTCCCAGGCGGTCTTGCCCTCCATGGTCCAGCGCAAGGCCTCCAGCTCACGCGGGGTGAGCGAGGGCCGGTCGCCCAACGTCGCCGCCGGCGACAGCACCCGCATCGCTGCGTCCTGCGCATGCACCGCAAACAGCTGCAGATCGGCCACCAGTCGCGTCAGTTCACCGCCATCGGAGGGCAGCGGCTGGTCACGCTCCACGCCCATGGCGAAGTGGCGGCCCTCGGGCAGGTGCAAGGCCATCGCAATGCCGGTGCGGTAGCCGAAGCGGGCCTGCTCTTCCCAGAGCTCGCCCAGCCCCTGGCTGGTGTAGGTGGCCTGGTCCCAGATGATGGGCACCGAGTGCTTGCGGCAATGCTGCATCACCGGATCGCGCCGCATGCTGGGCACGTCGTTGATGGCCTCGGCATAACCATCGGGTGCGTTGTCGACCGACACGAATTCCGAGCGGCCGACCGCGTAGTCCATCACCGCCATCGCTGACACGGTGTTGAACCCGAGGCTTTGCGTGAAGCGCACCACTTCATGGCGGAAGTCGTCGCGACTGCCCGCCTGAAGTATCGAAGTGAATCCACCTTGCAGCATGCCAACGGATCAGCGTCTGTCGGCCTCCATGCACCCGCCCTGCAAGGGTTTACATGTTTTCATTTGATGACAGTTGCCGAAAACTCGACAACCTATCTGAAACTATCACGGTGATGTCCATGAACTCCACGCTCCAACAATGCCCTCCCTGGACTTTGCACGCCTGGCCGACATTATTGTGGCAGGTTGGAAAACAAATCCCGTTGCGCATGCATCACCTGGGTACACAAATTATCAATCCTGGCGACGCCATGTTCCGCACCGTGGGCCAAACCATCTGGGCCTGGCATGGCGACGAGGGTGACGTGGGCCTGGCCTGGGACTGGGTGCAGCTGACCCGCGGCGTGGTGGCGATGGCCGATCCAATGGCGGTGGTGACCAACCTGCGCCTGGTGGGCCACGAGGGCGAAGCGCTGACCGCGTTCGAGTCGGCGCGCCACATCAACTGCATCGTGCACGGCCTGCCCTGGCAGCACGAGGTGGAGCGTGCGCTGTGCGGCACTGTCTGCGTGGCCGCGCCCAGCCCGGCCAACCAGGCCGCTTTTGGCACGCTGGCGGCACATGCGGCAAATGTGGCAACTTCGACACATACAGCGCCAATGGCGGCCAGTCTGCTGCAGTAACCGGCTCACTTCAAGGCCGCGGCACGCAGCTGGCGCGCCACGTAGGCCAGGCACAGCGCGCTGCCGGCCAGTGCCACGGCCAGCGGCAGCGCCAGGTCGGCCGCACCCAGCGCCTCGCCTTCGAGCACCCGCTGCATCAGCGTGATCTGGGCCAAGGCGGGCGTCCACAGGTGCCAGGGCTGCTCGCCGCCCTGGTTGAAGGCGGTGACCATCGGCAGCAGCGACACCGCCAGCACCACCACGGTGGTATTGGCCTGGGCCTCCTTGAAGCTCTTGCAGCGGATGGCCACCGCCATCAGCAGCGCCGACAGCAGCGCCGCCAGCGGCAGCAGCAGCGCCAGAAACTGCAGCGCTTCGGGCCAGCCGAACTGGAACATCGCCGACAGCGTCTCGCTGCGCAGCAGCCACTGCCCTGGCAGGAAGCTGAAGCACGACAGCACCGCCACGCCCATGCCCACGCTGGCCACCGCGCCCCACTTGCCCAGCACCAGCGCCAAGCGTGGCACCGGTGTCATCAGCAGTGGTTCCAGCGAGCCGCGCTCACGCTCGCCAGCGGTGGTGTCCAGCGCCGCATGCAGTGCGCCGTAGAGCACGGCCATCAGCACGAAGAACGGCAGCAGCCGGGTGAACTGCGCCGCGCGCGCGCGAGGATCGGCCAGGTCGCGCTCATCGACGGCCACCGGCTGCAGCAGCGCCGGCCCCACGCCGCGCATCACCAGCCGCAGGCTGGCCTGCTCCTGGCTGAAGCCCTGCAGCAGCCGCGACACGCCGCTGGCGCTGCTCTGAGCGCGCTGATTGGCGCTGGCGGTGACCAGCACCAGGCGCGGCACCAGGCCCTCCGCCAGGTCGCGCTCGAAGCTGGCAGGCACCACCAGCACCGCATGGCCGAAGCTGCGCTTGACCAACGCCGCCTCGTGGTCGGCGGGCGCCGGATGGATCTGCCAGGCCTGGCGCTCGATGTAGTTGCGCAGCGTGGGCGCCGACTCCAGCCCCACCGCATACAACTCGCGGGCCTCGGCGCGGGCCTCGAAGTCGGCCACCAGCGTCGACAGCGCCACCAGCAGCAGCGGCCCGATCGCCACCGACGACAGCAGCACCATCAGCAGCGTGCGGCGGTCGCGCAGCGCGTCGACCAGTTCCTTGCGGAAGACTTGCCAGGCGGCGGCCAGACTGGCGCCCCGGCGCGGGGTGCTCATGCGACAACTCCCGCGGCGATATGACCGGCAGCCGACTCGCCGCCCGCAGCCACCCCAAACGCCAGCTGCACGAAGCAGGCTTCGAAATCAGCGTGCCCGGTGCGCGCCAACAACTGCGGCACGCTGCCCTCGGCCACCGTGCGGCCACCGGCCACCACCACCACCTGGTCGCACAGCCGCTCGACCTCCTGCATGATGTGGGTGGAGAAGACGATGCATTTGCGTTGCTCGTCACGCAGCCGGCGCAGTGCTTCGCGCAGGCTGCGGGTGGCCAGCACGTCCAGGCCGTTGGTCGGCTCGTCCAGGATGATGTGGCTGGGGTCGTGCACCAGCGCACGGGCCAGCGCGGTCTTCATGCGCTCACCCTGGCTGAAGCCCTCGGTGCGGCGTTCCATCAGCGGTTGCATCTCCAGCATGCCGGCCAGCAGCGTGGCGCGCGCCTCGGCCGCGTCGCGGCTCAGGCCATGCAGCCGGCCGTAGTAGACGATGTTCTCGCGCGCCGTCAGCCGCGGGTACAGCCCGCGGGCGTCCGACAGCACGCCCAGCCGCGCCTGCGCGGCCTGCGGCTGGCGCGCCACGTCGATGCCGTCCACGCTGATGTGCCCGGCATCGGGCACCACCAGCCCGGCGATCATGCGCAGCGTGGTGGTCTTGCCGGCGCCGTTGGGGCCCAGCAGCCCGGTGATGCAGCCGTCAGCCGCCACGAAGCTCACCGACTGCACCGCCGCCACCACCCGGCGCGAACGCCCTGAGCCGGTGCTGAACTGCTTGGCCAGCGCCTGCACCGCGATCATTTCGCCGCCCCTGGCGCAGCGGCGCCCGGCGGCACGAAGACCGTCGGACGCGGCAGCGCCGCCGCGCAATCGGCGGGTGTGGCCAGCGCACCAGCATCGTCGTCGCTGGTGATGAAGCGCTGCGCCGCATCGCGCAGGCAGCCCAGCGACAACACGCCGTGGCCCGCGTTCGGCACCACGATGTGCCGCGCCAGCGGGCCCAGCGCCTGCGCCACCCGCGCACCGTGGCGCGGCGGCGTGACCGGGTCGAGCCCGCCCGACAGCAGCCAGGTGGGCGCGCTGGCCGCTGGCAGCGTGTAAAAGGCCGGGCTGACCGCGCCACGCGGCCAGTCGGCGCAGACCTGCCGGTACAGCTCGGCAAAGCTCGTGCCGAAGGTCTGGCCTGGCGACGAGGCCGCCACGGCATCGGCGGAATTCAACGGTGGCGCCTTCGGGCCCAGGTCCTCGGCACACACCACCGAGAAGTGCATGCCCGTGGCCAGCCCAGCGCCCGACCCACCCAGGGCGCTGGCCAGTGCCGCCAGCGGCGCCCAGCGACCGGCGGCCGCTTCGGCGATGGCCGCCGGCAGCGCCGCGGCCAGCGCCGGCGCATACAGCGGCGCACGCAGCAGCGACAGCACGGTGTCGCGCTGCAGTTGAACCGTCTCGATGCGCCCGCTCACCGGGTGCGGCAGCGCCACGTCCTGCGGCAGGCTGGCCAGCAGCGCGCTCAGTTGCGCAGGCAGATCGGGGTGGCGCCGGGCGCAGGCGGGCTCGCCAGCGCAGGCCTGCAGCAGCGCGTCGAGTGCAGCCTGGTTGTCGAAGCCCGCCGTCTCGGGCAGGCGCATGTCGGGCGGCGCCACGCCGTCGAGCACCGCGCGCCGCACCGCCTGCGGAAACTGCCGCTGGTAGCTCAGCACCGCACGCGTGCCGTACGAGGCGCCGATGGCGTTGAGGCGCGCAATGCCCAGCGCCTGGCGCACGGCATCCACGTCGGCCATCGCCAACTCGGTGGTGTAGAAGCGCAGGTCGCCATGCGGCAAGGCCTGCAGCGCCTGGCGGCAGGCCCGCAGGCGCGGCAGGCGCTGGCGCTGATCGGCGCGCTCGGCCAGCGGCTGCAGCACGGCGCGCTCGTCGTCGTCGGCGCACTTCAGCGGCGCGCTGCGGCCGGTGCCACGTTGGTCGACGAAGACCAGATCCCGCCGCTGATTGAGCCGATTGAAGCGCGAGGCCAGCGTGGCCGCCAGGTCGATCGCGCTCTGCCCCGGGCCGCCGGCGAAGAAGAACACCGCGTCGTCGGCCTTGTGCCGCGCCAGCGCCGGCAGCACTGCGTAGTGCAGCTCGATCATCACGCCCTGCGGTCGGGTCGGGTCGAGTGGGCGCAGCAGCACACCGCAGCGCGCGGCCTGCGACCAGCCGCGCAACCAGCACGGCGCGGGCGCGCGGGCGGCCGGCGCTGCCACCGCCGCCTCGGCGCCGGCCGATGGCGGTGGACCGCCCGCCGCCGCCATCGGCAACAGCACGGCCTGCAGCGCCCAAGCACAGCCCAGCGCTAGCCGGCCGGCCCGGCTCA
Organism: Burkholderiales bacterium RIFCSPHIGHO2_12_FULL_69_20; assembly: GCA_001770815.1. Lineage (GTDB taxonomy): Bacteria > Pseudomonadota > Gammaproteobacteria > Burkholderiales > Burkholderiaceae_C > Pseudaquabacterium. The sequence continues at coordinate 6,212 of MESD01000019.1, read as the reverse complement.
TGCCAGCAGGCGCTTCAGCTCGCCGCTGGCGATCAGCCGCTGCAGGTCGTCGTGGCCACCCACCAGCTGGCCCTTGACGAAGACCATCGGAAAGGTCGGCCAGCCGGTCCACATCTTCAGCACGTTGCGGCGGCGCCAATCGCTGAGGTAGCCGCCATAGTCCAGGTCGTGGTGCGGCACGCCAGCGGCGTCCAGCGCCTTGCGCGCCTTGCGCACGAAGGGGTTGCCCGACATGCCCAGCACCACCACCGCCTGGCGCGCAATCGCCGCCTGCACCTCGGCCAGCAGATCATGATGCAGCGTGGCCACCTGATGCCGCACGGCAGGGTGGATGGCGGATTCGTCGAGAACAGGGCGGGGCATCGCGCCTCCAGAGGCAGATCGGGGCCAAAGCATACTGTGCGCCGGCCGGCCACTGCGCCCAGCGCGCGGCCCGGCGCGCGGCCCGGCATCAGGCCTTCTTGACCAGCCCTTTGGCGATGCCCTCGCAGGTGGCGCGCTGGCCGTCGGCAGCGTCGAGCTTGCCGCACACCGCGGCCAGCCCGGGCTGGCCGCCCTGGCCCTCGGCCAGCCGGCGCAGCGCCGCATCGTGTCGGCCGCCCTGGTTCCACTCGGCCAGCTTGCTGCCCACCCGCTGCAGTGAGCGCGCACTGCGCTCGTGGAAGGCCGCCGGGTCCTTGGCCGCTTCGGCAAACAGCTGGCGCGCCACCCGCTCGATGCGCGGCGCGTCCTGTGGCGCCAGATCCACCAGTGCGCTGAAGTAGCCGGCACCCCATTGCAACCGGGTGGCCGGGCCTTCGCTCTTGTCGAAGGCCTGCTCGTACCAGCGCAGCGCCTCGTCCTTGCGGCCCAGCTTGCGGGCGTTGCTGCCCAGCTGGCTCATCAGGTAGTAGGGCGAGTGGCTCTTGGCCAGGTTGGCCTTCAGCAGCGCATCGCTGTCGGCCCACAGGCCGGCCTCGCCCAGCGCATAGGCCGCCGAGGTGATCACCGCCTGGCGCTCGTAGCCGTCGGTGATCTGCTGGTCGTCGCGCGCCACGTGGTCGCGCACCCGCTGCACCAGCGCGGCGGGCAGCTTGGGTTGGCGCTGATCCTTGGGGGCGTCGATGCGGGCCAGCTGCACCCGCGAGATCAGCGCGCCCAGCCGGTCCGCGCGCGACAGGCTGGCATCGGCCTCCAGGCGCTGCAGCGCAGCATCGAAGGCAGCGGCCATGGCCTGGCGATCGGCGCCGGCCTCGGGCGCCAGCGCCTTGGTGATGTCGCCGGCGTAGTTGACCACCACGTCCATCTGCGCCCGTGCGGCCGCCGGGTCGGCCAGCAGCTTGCGCACCCGCTCGCGCAGCGCGGCGTCGGGCTTCAGGCCCTTGCCGTCGTCGCTCTCGGCCAACGCCTTGAGCAGCAGCCGGATGGCCGATGCCGCCTCGCTGGCCGGGCAGGCGTTCGACAGCTGCGCCAGCAGCGCCGGGCGCTCGGCCGCCGGCACCAGCTGAGCCTCGTCGATGTCCCAGCCGTAATAGGCCAGCATCCGCCATTCGGGCCCGCTGACCGGCTTGCCGGCGCGCGCCTCGGCCAGCACCGCCTTCACCGGCCGGCCGCCGGCCAGGCCCAGTTGCAGCACGTTCATCACCTGCGGCGCATCCACCTCGCCGGGCAGGCGGGTGATCTCGGTGCCGTCGGCGGCCATCAGGATCATCGTCGGGTAGCCGCGCACCTTGAAGCGCCCGCCCAGCTTCTGCGCGCCGGGCAGATCGCCGTCGATGTTGACCGCGACGAAGCTCTTGGCCCGGTCGATGAAGTCGGCGCGGTTGAACAGCGTGGCCTTCAGCTGGTTGCACGGCGGGCACCACTTGGCGCCCCAGTACAGCAGCAGCGGCTTCTTCTCGGCACGGGCCTGGGCAAAGGCGCGGTCGACATCGGCATCACCGGCGGCCAGCACCCAGGCCACGCCGGGGCCGGGCGGGGTGGGCGCCGCTGCCGCGGGCAAGGTGGTGATCAGCGCGCCGGCGGCCAGGGTGGCGAGCAGGGCGGAACGGGCAACCAGGGTAAGGCGGCGCATGGGGTGGAAGCTCCCTCTTGACGAGCCGGTATTGTGGCGCGGACAAGCGCTTGGGTGGCGGCGGCGGCAACGCGGCGGCGGCAAAGCAGCGGCTTCAAGGCGCCGGCGTCGAACGCAGCGTTCAATCCAGCGGCATGCCCGCTGCGGGTGCCCGTGCCACCATCCTGGCATGAACACCCCCACTGTCACCACCCCCCGCCGCGTCGAGCGCCTGGTGGCCGGCCAGCCCACCAGCGACGGCGCCGGCGTCAAGCTCACCCGCGTGCTGACGCAGCCGCTGCAGCGCCGGCTCGATCCGTACCTGATGCTCGACGCCTTCGGCTCCGACGTGCCGGGCGACTACATCGCCGGCTTTCCGGACCACCCGCACCGCGGCTTCGAGACCATCACCCACATGATCGCCGGGCGTTTGCGCCACCGCGATTCGGCCGGCCACGAGGGCCTGCTGGGTGATGGCGGCGTGCAGTGGATGACCGCCGGCCGCGGCGTGATCCACAGCGAGATGCCCGAGCAGCAAGCCGGCGTGATGGAAGGCTTCCAGCTCTGGCTCAATCTGCACAGCGCCGACAAGATGCAGACGCCGGGCTACCGCGACATCCCGGCCGCGCAGATCCCCGAATTCAATGCCCCCGGCGTGCGGGTGCGGGTGATCGCCGGCAGCAGCCACGGCGTGGCCGGTGCGGTGCAGCGCCCGCGCACCGAGCCGCTGTACCTGGATATCCACCTGGCACCCGGCGCGCGCTTCGAGCAAGCGCTGCCGGCCACGCACAACGGCTTCGTCTACGTCTACCGCGGCGGCCTGTCGGTGGGCGAGACGGCAGTGCCGGAGCAGCGTATGGCCATCCTGGGCAACGACGGCGGCAGCGACGGCGTGGTGCTGCAGGCCGGCGAGCAGCCGACCCGCGCGCTGCTGATCGCCGGCGCGCCGCTGGGCGAGCCCATCGCCCAGCATGGCCCGTTCGTGATGAACACCCGCGAGCAGCTGATGCAGGCGGTCGAAGACTTCCAGGCCGGGCGCCTGGCCTGACCGCCCGCGCCTACATCACCCCGAAGCTGCGGAAGGCCTCGACGGTGCTCATGCCGTTCTCGATCGCCAGGCGCACCTGGTTCTCGGTGCTGGCTTTCTCCAGCGCGCGGCGGATGGCTTCTTCCTCGGCCTGGCGCGGGATCACCAGCACGCCGTCGAGATCACCGAAGACGATGTCGCCCGGCTGGATGCGCACGCCGTTGATCTCGACCGCCACGCGGTAGTCGACCACCTTGCCACGCGGGCCCTGGTCCTGCGCGTAGCCGCCGTACGAGAACACCGGCAGGCCCGACAGCAGCACCTCGGGCGTGTCGCGCGAGTAGCCGTCGAGCACCGCGCCGGCGGCCTTCAGGTGCTGGGCGCGGGTGGTCATCAGCCCGCCCCACAGCGCAAACTGCGGCGCGCAGCCGGTGGCCACGTAGACCTCGTGGGCCTTCAGGTCGTCCAGCGCCTGGAACAGCAGGCCGAAGGGCTGGCGGCTCAGCGGCAGCTGGCCGGTGGGCTCGCTGGCGGCAAAGCAGTTGGCCTCCAGCACCGGCATCGCGCGGCCGATCACCACCATGTCGGCGCGCAGTGGGCGGATGCCCGGGCTGAGAAACTGCCTGAGCAGCCCCATGGTGTCGAGGATGTCGCCCACCACCGCCGGAAACAGCTGCGCACGCATCAGCGCGAACAGCTCGTCATCGTTCTTCCACATCAGCCATCCTTTCGGTCGAGCGTCACGCGCTCAGATCACCTGCACGCCCTTCCAGAAGGCCAGCCGGCCCTTGATTTCGGCGGCCGCCTCGCTGGGCTCGGGGTAGTACCAGACCGCATCGGGGTTCATCTCACCGTTGACCAGCAGGCTGCGGTACCGCGCCTGGCCCTTCCACTGGCACGACGTGCGGTGGTTGCTGAAGGCCAGGTACTCGCGTTTGACCGCGGCCTCGGGGAAATAGTGGTTGCCTTCGACCACCACCGTGTCGTCGCTCTCGGCGATGACCACGCCGTTCCAGATGGCTTTCATGCCGGGGCTCCTGGGCTGGGGCGCGCCGGGCCGGCGGCGCCTGGCGACGATGGTACGACGCACCCGCACACCGCACACCGCTGCGGTCGGACTTGGCAGCCACGCGCCGGACGTGCGGCAGGGCGCTCAAGTTCAGCGGGCAACCACCGACATCCTGGCTGCAGCAACCCCCATCAGGCGATGAGTTGTACCTGATCGATTGACCCGGCCGCCAGTGCAAAAAGCCCCAAGGCGGCCCTGATTTCAAGAAGGCCAACATGCCCAGCAGCACCGCCACAACCTCGCCGTCCCGGTCCACCTTGTCGATGGCGGCCACCGCCGACCGGCTGATCTTCGGTGCGCTGGTGGTCAGCGCCCTGATGGCGGTGGTCATCGGCTTCAACTACGAACAGATGGGCACCGCCCTCGTGGTGGGCGGCCTGCTCACCGCCATCGGCGCCGCCGTGACGCTGACCGCGCCCGGCACCGTGATGGCGCGTCTGGTGCTGTCGTGTGGCCTGATGGCGATGACGGCGCTGCACATCCAGCTGGGCCGCGGCACGCTGGAGTTCCACTTCGGCGTGTTCGTCACGCTGGGCGTGCTGCTGGTCTACCGCGACTGGCGGCCCATCGTCGCCGCCGCGGCGCTGATCGCCGTGCACCACATCGCCTTCGACCGCCTGCAGGCCGCCGGCGCCGGCGTGTACTGCCTGGCCGCCCCCGACTTCCTGAAGATCGTGGCGCATGCCGGCTACGTGGTCGTGCAGACCGGCTTCGAGATCTACATGGCCGTGCTGATGCGCCAGGCCGCCGATGCCGGCGCCGAGATGGCCCGCCTGGTCGACCACATGGGCAGTGGCGAGCAACTGGCACTGGACGTCGACCGCATCGCCGTGCAGACGCCGCTGGGCCAGTCGCTGCGCCAGGCCTTGCTGCGGCTGAACGCCGCGATGGTCTCGGTCAGCCAGAGCGCCGGCAACATCACCACCGCATCCAGCGAGGTCGCCAACGGCAGCGTCGACCTGAGCCAGCGCACCGAGCAGACCGCCAGCAACCTGCAGCAGACGGCCAGCGCGATGGAGCAGCTGACCGGCACCGTGCGCCAGAGCGCCGACTCGGCCGCCACCGCCAACCAGCTGGCCAGCTCGGCGGTGCTGGCTGCGCAGCGGGGAGGCCAGGTGGTGCAGCAGGTGGTGGCCAACATGGACGAGATCACCACCTCCAGCCGCAAGATCGCCGACATCATCGGCACCATCGACGGCATCGCCTTCCAGACCAACATCCTGGCGCTGAATGCAGCCGTCGAGGCCGCCCGCGCCGGTGAACAAGGCCGCGGCTTCGCGGTGGTGGCCGGCGAGGTGCGCAGCCTGGCGCAGCGCAGCGCCGAAGCGGCACGCGAGATCAAGACGCTGATCGGCGCCAGCGTCGAGCGGGTGGAGTCGGGCAGCCGCCTGGTGCAGGACGCCGGCGGGGTGATGGGCGAAATCGTCTCCGGCATCCAGCGCGTGTCCGACGTGATCAACGAGATCAGCGCGGCCACCGGCGAGCAGAGCACCGGCATCGGCCAGGTCAACAACGCCATCAACCAGCTCGACGGCATGACCCAGCAGAACGCCGCGCTGGTGGAAGAAAGCGCCGCCGCGGCCGAAAGCCTGCGTGAGCAGGCCACTCACCTGGGCACGGTGATCCAGGCCTTCAAGCTGTCGCACGCCGCGGTCTGAGCAAAAAAAGAGCCGGCACCAGGCCGGCTCGTCAAAAGGCCCTGGATCACAGGGCCGGGCAGAGGATCGGTTCAGGCCGTGGGCAGCACCAGCACCGCGGCGATGGCCTGCGGCGCAGACGCGGCCTGACGCGCCATCAGCGCGGCCTGGTCGGACGCCGCCAGCCCCAGCACACCGGCCAGCGCGCCGGTGGTCACCAGCGCCGCCAGGCCCAGCGACAGAACTTGTTGCGACAGGGTGGTCTGCAGGCTGCGGGCGGTGGTCATGGAAGGCTCCTTCGGGTGGGCGGTGGGGGGTCGATGGCTGAACTCTAGGCATCCACCCCGCGCGCTGCGCGCGCCTTGCGACCAAAGCGCGACGCGCGCCGACGAACCGCCGGCCCGGCCGACCAACGGCGCCGCGCCCTACAGGCAGCGCCTCGCGGTC
>MESD01000018.1:9875-19895 GCA_001770815.1 Burkholderiales bacterium RIFCSPHIGHO2_12_FULL_69_20 | reverse complement strand
GGATCAGCCGCAGCGAGGCCACGTGCTCGATGGGCTGGTGGGTCGGGCCGTCCTCGCCCAGGCCGATGCTGTCGTGGGTGAACACATGCACCACCCGCTGCTGCATCAGCGCGGCCATGCGGATGGCATTGCGGCTGTAGTCGCTGAAGGTCAGGAAGGTGCCGCCATAAGGCAGCAACCCGCCGTGCAGCGCGATGCCGTTCATCGCCGCGGCCATGCCGAATTCACGCACGCCATAACTGAGGTAGTTGCCGGCGCGGCCGGGACCGGCGGTGGTGCAGCCGACGAAGTTGGTCAGGTTGCTGCCGGTCAGGTCGGCCGAGCCGCCGAACAGCTCGGGCAGCAGCGGCGCCAGCGCATCCAGCGCCAGCTGCGAGGCACGGCGCGTGGCCACCGGCTTGGTGGCGGCCTCGGCCAGCGCGGTGATGGCCGCCTCGCTGCGCTCAGCCCAGTCGGCGGGCAGGTCACCGCGCATGCGGCGGGTGAACTCGGCAGCCAGCTCGGGGTAGCGCGTGGCATAACGCGCGAACAGCGCGTCCCACTGACGCTCTCGGGCAGCACCGGGCTCGCGCGCATCCCAGGCCGCGCGCACGTCGTCGGGCACCTCGAAGGGGGCGGCCGTCCAGCCCAGGTGCTGACGCAGCGCGGCCACGCCAGCGGTGCCCAGCGGTGAGCCGTGAATGTCGGCGGTGCCCTCGTGGCCGATCGCGCCCTTGCCGATGGTGGTGCGGCAGACGATCAGCGTGGGATTCGACCGCACCGGCGCGACGGCCTCGGCCATCGCGGCGTCGAGCGCCGCCAGGTCGTGGCCATCGACCGGGCCGATCACGTGCCAGCCGCAGGCGCGGAACCGCGCCGGGGTGTCGTCGGCAAACCAGCCGGCCACGTCGCCGTCGATGCTGATGCCGTTGTCGTCGTACAGCGCCACCAGCTTGCCCAGGCGCAGCGTGCCGGCCAGCGAGATCACCTCCTGGCTGATGCCCTCCATCAGGCAGCCATCACCCATGAACACCCAGGTGCGATGGTCGACGATGGGCAGACCGTCGCGGTTGAACTCGGCGGCCAGCATCTGCTCGGCCAGCGCCATACCCACCGCATTGGCCAGGCCCTGGCCCAGCGGGCCGGTGGTGGTCTCCACGCCGGGGGTGATGCCCACCTCGGGGTGGCCGGGCGTCTTGCTGCCCATCTGGCGGAAGCGCTTGATCTCGTCCATCGACAGGTCGTAGCCCGTCAGGTGCAGCAGCGCATACAGCAGCATCGAGGCATGGCCGTTGCTCAGCACGAAGCGGTCGCGGTCGGCCCAGTGCGGGTTGCCCGGGTGGTGCTTCAGGTGCCGGCCCCACAGCGCGGTGGCCATCTCGGCCATGCCCAGCGGCGCGCCGGGATGGCCGCTGTTGGCCTGCTGCACGGCATCCACCGCCAGCATGCGGATCGTATTGGCCATGCGGCTGCCGAGCGCCTGGTTGCCCGGCGCGTTGTTGATGACTTGGTCCATGGGGTCTCCGAGGTCAGCCTGCCCGGCGCTTGAGGTCCAGCAAGCGAAGGATCATCGGCGTGAAGATCAGCTGCATCGCCAGCCCCATCTTGCCGCCGGGGATCACGATGGTGTTGGGCCGCGTCATCATCGAGCCGTGCAGCATCGACATCAGGTACGGAAAGTCGATGCCACGCGGCTTGGCGAAGCGGATCACCACCATGCTCTCGTCGGCGGTGGGGATGTCCTTGGCGATGAACGGGTTGCTGGTGTCCACCGTGGGCACACGCTGAAAGTTGACATGCGTGCGGCTGAACTGCGGGCAGATGTGGTTCACGTAATCGGGCATGCGCCGCAGGATGGTCTCGACCACCGCCTCCTGGCTGTAGCCGCGCAGGTTCTGGTCGCGGTGCAGCTTCTGGATCCATTCGAGGTTGATGATGGGCACCACGCCCACCAGCAGGTCGACATGCCGGGCCACGTCCACGCCCGGCCCGGTGAAGCCGCCGTGCAGGCCTTCGTAGAACAGCACGTCGCTGTCGTCCATGGGTGCCCACTCGGTGAAGGTGCCGGGATCACCACCCAGCTCCTTCGCCTCACCGGCATCGTGGATGTAGCGGCGCACCTGGCCGGCGCCCGACTCGGCATAAGCCGCGAAGGTGGCGTCCAGTTCGGCCAGCAGGTTGCTCTCGGGCCCGAAGTGGCTGATCTGCGGGCCTTCGCCGGTGTCGGCGGCGCGCACCTTGGCGCGCATCTCCATGCGGTTGAAACGGTGAAAAGAATCACCCTCGATCACCTGCGCGCGGATGCCCTCGCGCCGGAAGATGTGGGCAAAGCTCTTCATCACCGTGGTGGTGCCGGCGCCTGACGAACCGGTGACGGCGATGATGGGATGGCGGGTGGACATCGTTGGCTCCTGATCAGACAAATTCGCGGGCGCGAAACAGCGAGCGCTCGTTGAACAGCGGCGACTCGTAGGGCCGGTCGTGGCCGCTGGCATGTTCGGCGTGGTAGCGCTCGATGCGCAGCACCTCGTTCTTCGAGCCCAGGATCACCGGCACCCGCTGGTGCAGCAGCTCGGGCTGCAACTCGGTCAGCCGCTGGCGGCCGGTGCTGGCCGCGCCGCCGGCCTGCTCGATCAGCATGGCGATCGGGTTGGCCTCGTACATCAGCCGCAGCCGGCCGGGCTTGCTCGGGTCCTTGGTGTCCTTGGGGTACATGAAGACGCCACCGCGCATCAGGATGCGGTGCACCTCGGCCACCATGCTGGCGATCCAGCGCATGTTGAAGTCGCGTCCACGCTCGCCGCCCAATCCGGCCTGGCATTCGGTGACGTAGCGGTGCACCGGCGGCTCCCAGAAGCGGGCGTTGCTGGTGTTGATCGCGAACTCGCTGGTGTCCTCGGGGATCGCCAGGTTCGGGTGGGTGAGGATGAAGTTGCCGATCTCGCGATCCAGCGTGAAGCCGTGCGTGCCCTTGCCCACGCTGAGCACCAGCATCGTTGCCGGGCCGTAGATGGCGTAGCCGGCGGCCACCTGCCGGGTGCCCGGCTGCAGGTAGTCGTCAATGGCCGGCGGCTCGGCGCTGTCGTGGCGCAGCACCGAGAAGATGGTGCCCACCGAGACGTTGACGTCGGTGTTCGACGAGCCGTCGAGCGGGTCGAAGATCAGCAGGTAGGGTCCACGTGCAAAGCCGTCGGGGATCACATAGGGGTCGTCCAGCTCCTCGCTGGCCAGGCCGGCCACCAGGCCGCCCCATTCGGTGGACGCCACCATCGCGTCGTTGGCCAGCACGTCCAGCTTCTTCTGCTGCTCGCCCTGCACGTTGTGGTTGTCGATGGCGCCGAGAAAACCGCCCAGCGCGCCCTTGGCCGTCATCGCCGAGATGGCCTTGACGGCGGCGGCCACGTCGACCAGCAGCGCCGCCAGCTTGCCCTGGTCGCCGGTGTCCTGCAGTTGCTGGATCAGGAACTTCGAGAGGGTGGTGCGTCCGAGGTGCATGGCGGGCTCGCTGTCAGGTCGTCAATCGTTGTGGGGATCAGGCGGCGGTGGTGGTGGCGGTGGTGGCAAACACCCGGCTGGCGCGGATGTCGCTCTCGGCCAGCGTGCTCAGGTCGTCGGCGGTCAGCGGCCGGTCGCGGTCGGCGAACAGCCGGCTGGCCTGGCGCAGGCGCATGCGGTCGAGCGCGTTGCGCACGCTGCGGGCGTTGGCGAAGTGCGGCTGGGTCAACCGGCGCTGCAGGTACTCGTCGAAGGCCTCGCGCGCGCCGGGGCCGAAGCGGTAGTGGCTGTCGGTGAGCAAACGGTCGGCGATCTGCAGCAGTTCGTTGCCCGAATAATCGGGGAAATCGAGGTGGTGCGCGATGCGCGAACTCATGCCCGGGTTGCTTTGGAAGAAGGTGTCCATGCGGTCCTTGTAGCCGGCCAGGATCACCACCAGGTCGTCGCGCTGGTTCTCCATCACCTGCAGCAGGATCTCGATCGCCTCCTGGCCGTAGTCGCGCTCGTTCTCGGGCCGGTACAGGTAGTAGGCCTCGTCGATGAACAGCACGCCGCCCATCGCCTTCTTCAGCACTTCCTTGGTCTTGGGCGCGGTGTGGCCGATGTACTGGCCGACCAGATCATCCCGCGTGACGCTGACCACATGGCCTTTGCGCACATAGCGCAGGCGGTGCAGGATCTGCGCCATGCGCAGCGCCACCGTGGTCTTGCCGGTGCCGGGGTTGCCCGAGAAGCACATGTGCAACGACGGCTTGGCCGAGGCCAGGCCCAGTTGCTCACGCAGCTTGGCGATCACCAGCAGTGCGGCGATGTCGCGGATGCGCGCCTTCACCGGTGCCAGGCCGATCAGATCGCGGTCGAGCTCGTCCATCACCGCCTCGACCTGGCTTTGCGCCAGCACCTCGCCCACTGTCACCGGGGCAGGCGTGATGGCGGCTGGGGCAGGTGCCACGTTGGCCGCAGCGGCGGGCGCCGGAACGGCCTGCGCACCGGGGATGGTGTAGAGCGGAGCGGTGGCCATGGCGGGCTCGTCAACGGGGGGTGATGGCGTGCGGACGCTCAAGCGCCGTAACGCTCACCTTCGGGCTTGTCGGTGGCGTAGCTGTGCACGGTGGTGCGCATCGTCCTGCCTTGCACTTCCTGCCGCGCCAGGCCGAAGCCGGGCTCGTTGGCCGGCCGGTTGACGATGAAGCTCATCGTGATGCTCTCGATGTTGCGGGTGCTGTCGAAGGCCATCAACCGGATGTAGTGGTTGGGAAAGGTGGCGCGGCAGCTGGCCAGTTCCATCATCACGCCGGCGGCATCGCTCAGGTCGAACATCGGCATGCCGAACATCTCCCAGTAGGTGTTGCGCGGGTGAGGATCGTCGGTGTATTCGATGCTCCAGGCATAGCCCTTGCCGAGGCCGTACTCGATCTGCAGCGCGATCTCTTCGTCGGTCAGTTCGGGCAGGAAGCTGAACATGCCCTGGGTGATGCGGCCGGTGGGGTTGGTCATCATGGTGTGGTGCTCCTTCAGTCCAGGGGGTTCAGGCGACGGACGGTGTGGTGGCGTAGTCGCTGGTGTCGGTCGAGGCGTAGTTGAACGAGATGTCGCCCCAGGTATCCAGTGCCTGCTTCAACGGGGTGCAGAACTGCGCGGCCTTGCGCAGGATCTCAGGCCCCTCGTTCTTGATGTCCTTGCCCTCGTTGCGCGCCTTGATCATGCTCTCCAGCGCAACCCGATTCGCCACCGCACCCGCCTGGATGCCGGCCGGGTGGCCGATGGTGCCGCCGCCGAACTGCAGGATCACGTCGTCGCCGAACAGGTCGATCAGCTGGTGCATCTGGCCGGCGTGGATGCCGCCCGACGCCACCGGCATCACCTTGCGCATGTCGGCCCAGTCCTGGTCGAAGAACAGGCCGCGCGGCAAATCCTGCTTGGTATACGCATCGCGGCAGACGTTGTAGTAGCCCTGCACCGTCATCGGGTCGCCCTCGAGCTTGCCCACCGCCGTGCCGGTGTGCAGGTGGTCGACACCGGCCAGGCGCAGCCACTTGGCCATCACGCGGAAGCTGATGCCGTGGTTCTTCTGCCGGGTGTAGGTGCCGTGGCCGGCGCGGTGCATGTGCACGATCATGTCGTTCCGGCGCGCCCAGTTGGCGATGCTCTGGATCGCGCTCCAGCCGATGATCAGGTCGACCATGATCACCACCGAACCCAGTTCCTTGGCGAACTCGGCACGCTCGTAGATGTCTTCCATGGTCGCGCCGGTCACGTTCAGGTAGCTGCCCTTGACCTCGCCGGTGGCCGCGCTGGCCTTGTTGACGCCCTCCATCACGTACAAGAAGCGGTCGCGCCAGTGCATGAACGGCTGCGAGTTGATGTTCTCGTCGTCCTTCATGAAGTCCAGCCCGCCCTTCAGGCCTTCGTAGATCACCCGGCCGTAGTTGCGGCCGCTCAGGCCCAGCTTGGGCTTGGTGGTGGCCCCCAGCAGCGGGCGGCCGAACTTGTCGAGCCGTTCACGCTCGACCACCAGGCCGCAGGGCGGGCCCTTGAAGGTCTTGACCAGCGCCACCGGCATGCGGATGTCCTCCAGCCGGGCGGCCTTCAACGGCTTGAAGCTGAAGACGTTGCCGATCAGGCTGGCGGTGATGTTGGCGATCGAGCCTTCTTCGAACAGGATGATGTCGTAGGCCACCCACGCGAAATATTCGCCCGGGCGGCCCGGCACGGCCTCCACCTTGTAGGCCTTGGCGCGGTAGCTGTCGCAGGCGGTCAGGCGGTCGGTCCACACCACCGTCCAGGTGGCGGTGCTCGATTCACCGGCCACCGCCGCGGCGGCCTCGATCGGGTCGACGCCGTCCTGCGGCGTGATGCGGAACAGGCACAGCGTGTCGGTGTCCTTGGGCACGTAGTCGCCGTCCCAGTAGCCCATCTGGCGGTACTTCAAGACGCCGGCGCTGTAGCGCTGCTTCTTGTCCATGATCTGGTTCTCGGCCGGGGTGGCCAGCGCAGCGGCATCAGCGGACTTGTTCATCAGGGGTCTCCGGGTGGGGTCGGTGAATGCACTTTAGGGAGCCTATCGAATAAGTGAAAGTCAGATATATTTGGCTTTCACATAAGCTTTTACTGAACAATGAACGTCACCTTCCGCCAGCTGCGGGTGTTTGCCGAGGTGGCTCGGCTGTCCAGCGTGCAGCGCGCCGCCGAGCAACTGCACCTCACGCCACCCGCGGTGTCGATGCAGATCAAGGAGTTGGAGGGCCAGGTCGGCCTGCCCTTGTTCGACCGGGTGGGCCGGCGGCTGTCGCTGTCGACCGCCGGCGAGTACTTCCTGGTCTACGCCCGGCGTCTGCTGGGCACGCTGAAAGAGGCCGACGACGCGATGGCGCGCTTCAAGCGCATCGAATCCGGCCTGCTGACGATCGGCATGGTCAGCTCGGCCAAGTACTTTCTGCCGCAGCTGCTGGCCCAGTTCCACACCGAGCACCCGGCCATCGACGTGCGGCTGCGGCTGGGCAACCGCGAGCAGCTGGCGGCCTGGATGCGGGCCAACGAGGTCGATCTGTCGATCATGGGCCGCCCACCCAAGGATTTCGCCAACCGCGCCGAACCGTTTGCGATGCACCCGCATGTGCTGGTCACGGCGCCCAACCACCCGTTTGCGCTGGCCGAGAGCGTGCCCGCCGCGGCGTTGGCGCGCGAGGCCTTCATCGTGCGCGAGCCGGGTTCAGGCACCCGCGCGGCGCTGGAGGAATACCTGGAACGCCACCACCTGCAGCCGATGTTCGTGATGGAGATGGACAGCACCGAGGCCATCAAACAGGCAGTGATGGCCGGGCTGGGGGTGAGCCTGATCTCGTTGCACACCATCGGCCTGGAATGGCGCAACGGCCTGATCGCCGCGCCGCACGTGGAAGGCCTGCCGCTGATGCGCCGCTGGCATGTGGTCAATACCGCGGGCAAGCTGCTGTCGCCCGCCGCCGAGGCCCTGCGCTACTTCGTGCTGGAGCGCGGCGAGGCCCATCTGGCGGCCATGTTCGCCGAGCACGCCAGCCTGGGTTGAGGCTGACCCGCGACGACGCCTGGCCGTGCATCCGTCACGGCGCGCCGGGATCGATCACCAGCCACCCCCCTGAATGAGTGGGAAAACCCCCTGCTTGCGGGCCCCCTGCGCCTTGAGGGCGGATGGCTACGCCCAGATACTCTGCATATGGAAAATTTTTCGACACCGCACCTGACCTTGGTGCCTCGGCTGACCAACCTGGCCACCCTGGCCGTGGTGGTGGCAGCCACCTGGTGGTCGAATGCCCAGCGCCCGGCCGATGTGCCGGCTGAAGCCGCGCTGGGCACCCCGGCGCCGCAATTGATCGTGCCCCTGCAGCAGCCGCCCGCCGTGCTGCCCACCTCGGGTGCCACCCAAGCCCGCTGGCCTTCGACGACCACCACGCTGCCGCGCGACGGCCTGCAGGCCGTCGGTTACCTGCCCATCACCCGCCGCTGAGCCCATCGCTGGTTCGGCCGTCCAGCCGTACAGCTGTCTGGCCGCACAGGCTGACCGAGCCCGGGCCGTCAGATCGCGCAGTGCACCGGCCGCGCCCCCAGCACCTCCACCAGCAGCGCGGGTTTCAGCCCGATCAGGTAGCCGCGCCGTCCGCCGTTGATCAGCAGCAGGGGCAGCGCCAGCACCGTCTCCTCGACATACACCGGCATCACCTTGCGCGTGCCGAAGGGCGAGGTGCCCCCCACCAGATAGCCGCTGTGGCGCTGCGCCACCTCGGGCTTGCAGGGCTCGACGCTCTTGGCGCCGATGGCGCGCGCCAGGTTCTTGGTGCTGACCTGCCGGTCGCCATGCATCAGCACGATCAGCGGCTGGTCGCGCTCGTTCTGCATCACCAGCGTCTTCACCACCGCATGCTCGGGCCAGCCCAGCTGCCGCGCCGATTCAGCCGTGCCGCCGTGGTCGACATAGTCGTACACATGCTCGGTGAAGGCCACGCCGGCACTGCGCAGCAGCTGCGTGGCTGGCGTCTCGCTGACGTGCTTGTCCTTCTTCGCCATGGCCCGCCCAGCCTCACTGCGCCGGGTCGCGGTGCTCCCAGCGGATGCCGTCGATCGCCGCCAGCAGCTCGGGCGACAGCGTGGTGCCCCAGGCGGCCAGGTCTTCGTCGAGCTGGGCCAGCGTGGTCACGCCGATAATGGTGCTGGCCACGCGCCAGCTGCCGTAGCAGAAGGCCAGCGCCAGCTGCGTGGGCGTGAGGCCGTGTTCACGCGCCAGCGCGTTGTAGCGGCGCGCGGCGGCCAGCGTCTCGGGCCGGGCCCAGCGCTGCTTGCGCATGCTGTCGAAGCGGGCGATGCGGCCCAGCTCGGGCTGCGCCGGGTCGAAGCCGACCTGGTCGTACTTGCCGGTCAGCGCGCCGAAGCCCAAGGGGCTGTAGGCCAGCAGACCCACGCCGCTGCGCAGCAGCGTCTCATCCAGGCCGTTGTCGGCGCTGCGGTTGACCAGCGCATACGGGTTCTGCACGGCCACCACCTTCGGCAGGCCGTGCAGCTCGGCCAGCCGCAGGAACTCGCTCACACCCCAGGGGGTCTCGTTCGACAGCCCGATATGGCGCACCTTGCCGGCCTTGACCAGCGCGCCCAACGCTTCGAGCTGGGCATGGATCGAGGTGAATTCGCGGTCCTTGGTTGGGTCGAGGTACAGCGCGCCGAAGGTCGGCACGTTGCGGTTGGGCCAGTGGATCTGGTAGAGGTCGATCACCTCGGTCTGCAGCCGGCGCAGGCTGTCGTCGCAGGCCTGGTTGATCTCGGCGGGCTTGAGGTTGTCGCTGCCTTTGCGCACCCAGTCCATGCCACGCGATGGGCCGGCCACCTTGGTGGCCAGCACGATGCGCTGGCGCATGCCCGGGCGGGCGCTGAGCCAGCGGCCGATGATGGTTTCGGTGGTGCCGTAGGTCTCGCGGCGCGCCGGCACCGCGTACATCTCGGCGGTGTCGATGAAGTTGACGCCGCGCGCGATCGCGCGGTCGAGGATGGCGTGCGCGGTGGGCTCGTCCACCTGCTCGCCGAAGGTCATGGTGCCCAGGCAGATGCGGGTGACTTGCAGGTCGCTGGCGCCCAGGGTGATGGTGGGGAAGGAGGTGTCGGTCATGGCCGCCATGGTAATCAAGCGCCCAGGGCCACCGGCGCCTCGGGCCGCGAACACCACTCGCTCCACGAGCCGGCGTACAGCGCCGCGCCGCCCAGACCGGCGGCGTCGAGCGCCAGCAGGTGGTGGCAGGCGGTCACGCCCGAGCCGCATTGCGCCACCAGATCGGCCGGCGGGTGTGTGCCCAGCAGCGCCCGCCATTCGCTGCGCAACTGATCGGCCGGCTTGAAGTGGTCACCCGCAGCCAGGTTGTCGCGGAAAAAGCGGCTGACGGCGCCGGGGATGTGGCCGGCCACCGGATCGAGGGTTTCGTTCTCGCCGCGGAACCGGTCGGGCGAACGGGCATCGACGATCAGCCGGCGGGCGTGGCCCAGCCCGCCGAGCACGGTCTCGAAATCGACCGTGCCGACCAGCAG
>MESD01000018.1:0-9831 GCA_001770815.1 Burkholderiales bacterium RIFCSPHIGHO2_12_FULL_69_20 | reverse complement strand
AGCGTGAAACGGCCGGGCGCCCGCGGCGCCAGCGGGCCCGCCTGCAGCGCGCCGCCGGCATCGTCCCAGGCGGCCATGCCGCCGTCGAGCACCTGCACCGCCTCGTGGCCCAGCCAGCGCAGCATCCACCACAGGCGCGCGGCGTACATGCCGCCCGAGGCGTCGTAGGCCACCACCGGCAGGTGGTCGGCAAAACCGCGCGCGGCCAGGCGTTCGGCGAAGGCCTCGCGCGTGGGCAAGGGGTGGCGGCCGTTGCGGCCGTCGGGCGGCGCCGACAGATCGCGGTCGAGGTGGAAGTACAGGGCACCCGGCAGGTGGAAGCGCTCATGCGCACGCTGGCCGGCGCCGGGGTCGGCCAGGTCGTTGCGGCAGTCGGCCAGCAGCAGCGGCGCACCGCTGGCCAGCAGCGCACGCAGCGCGGAGGCGGAGATCAGGGGCGAGGTCATCAGGTCGGTCACTCCTTGGCGGGGATGAATGGGTTGGTCGGCCAGGTGGCGGCAACAAAGGGCTCTCGAGGCAGGCCCGGCAGCTTACGGCCTGCCGCCGGGGGCTTCGGCTCGTCGGAAACCCGCGCCTCGCCAATCGAGAACACCCCTCAAGTCCGCGGGGACTTATCCGATAAAAGCTGCAGCGGCCATGCGGTCGCGCCACGGGCCCCCAACCAGACCCCCTTGCCGGAGCGTTCATGCAGTACTCACCCCTTTCCCACGTCAAGCAGCGCGTCAAGGTGGGCGCGCCGCTGCCGTTCAACATCCGCGACCACGACTTCACCCTGCTGCTGGCGCGCGGCCAGGTGGTGGAGAACTTCGATCAGATGGAGGCCCTGTTCACCCGCGGCGCCCTGGTGGACCTGGCCGAGCTGCAGACGCCCGCCGACAAGGTGCGCCTGGTGCCGGCCGCGGCGCTGCCCAAGCTGTGGACCGCCTGTCTGGACAAGCTGGGCGACACCCTGCGCGAGTCGGGCAAGGACGGCTTCGTCGATGCGCTGGACGACAGCACCGCGCCGGTGTTGGCACTGGTCGAGCGTGACAAGGACCTGGCGATCTTCCAGGTGCTGCGCCAGAACGGCAACGAGCTGGTGCAGTACGGCGTCAACCATTCCACCCATGCCGCGATCACCGCCTACCTGGTGGCGCAGCGGCTGGGCTGGTCGGCCGACGACGCGCAGCGCGTCTTCAAGGCGGCGCTGACGATGAACATCTCGATGCTGGAGCTGCAGGGCCAGCTGGCAGTGCAGAAGACCCCGCCCACGGCCGAGCAGCGGCAGTCGATCCTGGCCCACCCGGGCTTCAGCCGCACGATGCTCGAACTGGGCGGCGTGACCGACACCGACTGGCTCGATGCCGTGTCGCAGCACCACGAGAACCACGACGGCACCGGCTACCCCGGCGGCATCCGCGAGCCCGGCGACATCGCGTCACTGGTGCGCCGCGCCGACATCTACACCGCCAAGCTGAGCCCGCGCGCCACGCGCGACTCGATCGCCGCCGACAAGGCCGGCCGCATGATGTTCATGCAGGAGCCGGGCCATCCGATGATCGCCGCGCTGGTCAAGGAGTTCGGCGTCTACCCGCCGGGCTGCTACGTCAAGCTGATGTCGGGCGAGACCGGCCTGGTGGTGCGGCGCGGCAGCACGGTGATGACGCCGATCGTGGCGGTGATCTCGTCGCCCACCGGCATCCCACTGCCGCAGCCGGTGCGGCGCGACACGGCCCAAAAGGGCTACGGCGTGCACTCGGTGCTGGGCGGCCACGCCGGCGGCGTGCGCCTGTCGCCCGAGAAGCTGCTGGCCGTGCTGGCCGGCTGATCGATCGCCCGACCCGCGCGGCGCAGCGCGCGCGGTTCAGGCCTCGTCGCGCACGGCGAAGGCCTGCAGCGTGTCGCCGGCCACGCGGCAGATGCGCCATTCGGGCATCACCGTGGCGCCCATCTTCTCGTAGAAGCGGATCGCGTTCTCGTTCCAGTCGAGCACGCTCCATTCGAACCGGCCATAGTTGCGCGCCACCGCCAGCGCCCCCAGGTGCGACAACAAGGCCTTGCCGATGCCCGCACCGCGAAAGGCCGGCTGCACGTACAGGTCTTCCAGGTACAGCCCCGGCTGGGCCAGGAAGGTGGAGAAGTTGGTGAAGAACAGCGCAAAGCCCACCACCGTGCCGGCGCTCTCGGCCACCACGCTCTCGACCACCGGCCGCTCGCCGAACAGGTGCGGCGCCAGCGTCTCGGGCGTGAGCCGCAGCAGGTGCGTGAGGTGCTCGAACGCAGCCAGTTCGGCAATCAGCCCGGCGATCGCCGGCACGTCACGCGGCTCGGCGCCGCGCAGTTGGTAGTTGATCATCACTGCATCCTGGAATCGGCACATGCCTGCGCGCTGCAGTGTGCCCGAAGGGCAGCCGGCGTTCGACGAGACGAAAAGTTGATGCACATCAGCCGTCGGTCCCGCCCGGGCCCGAATGATCGCCGCTGGGGCCGTCTGCGCCCCAGGGCCGTTGCCGCCGCGGTGGCGATGCGCGGCCTCACAGGAGGCAAAAACATGCACTCGAGACGACTTGACGGGTACCTCCGGCTGCTCGCAGCCGGCATCCTGGCGGCGGCGCCGCTGTTGACTTGGGCGCAGTCCATCTCCGGCAAGGTGACCGATGGCGGCGACCGCGCCGTCGGCAGTGCCACGGTCTACCTGGTGCCGGCCGCTGATGTCGCCAAGCTCGGCAAGGCGCCATCGAACAGCATCCGGCGCCATGCCAACGACGACGAACCGATGGAAGACAGCCTCGCGGCCAACCGCGACAAGTACCAGCAAGGCGTCACCGATTCGGGTGGCAGCTTTCGCATCGACAGCGTCGCTGCGGGCAAGTTCTACGTTTACGTGGAGCCCGCCGATGCCAAGTACCTGCCCGGCGGCACCCTCACCAACAAATCGATGACCACGGCCGAGCTCACGGCCAAGCCGCTGGCCATTCAGGTGTCGGGCAACATTCCGGCCAACGCCACCTTCGTGGGTACCACCAAGTGCCTGGATTGCCACGAAGACTACGTCGACATGACCAAGACCGCGCACAAGCACGGCATCTCGATGGTCAAAGGGCCTTCCAAGCTGCAGGACCGATCGCGCTTCCCGGCCATCAACGACGGCCTGAAGAAGTTGCAGGCCGGCCTGAAGCTCTACTTGCACGGTTTCGACAAGGCACGCGGCTTCGACAAGTACCAGATCTCGGACAAACCGCCGGCCGACATGGCGACCGTCAGTTTCACCGCCACCTTCTACGCGGACAAGGACGGATCGCTCAAGCTGCGCACCGAGAACGCGCGCGATGCCACCGACAGTCCCCGCGTCTACCCGGTCGACATGGTCTATGGTGGTCCGGTCTACAAGCAGCGCTACCTGATCCGCAGCGGCGGCGCCAACTTCCCGTTCCTGCAGTACAACCCCGAAGGCCGGGACAACTACGCCGACCGCACCCGCAAGCCCTGGCGCGACTACCACGGCGACTGGCTGTTCAGTGACGCCACCAACAAGCTGATCGATCCGCCGAAGACCAAATCCTTCGAGATCCAGTGTGCCTCGTGCCACTACAGCGGCTACACGCTGACCCCGACCGTCGGCGGCGATTTCATCGCCGGTGCGGTCAACGATCCGAACGGTGAAGCCGACATCGACGGTGACGGCGTGCTCAATGAACTCAACGTCGGCTGCGAGACCTGCCACGGTGCGGGCTCTGCGCACGCCAAGGCGTCGAACAAGCTGAAGCCCTCGTTGATCGTCAGCCCCGGCAAGCTGGCCGCTGAGCGTGCCACGGTCATCTGCACCCAGTGCCACAGCCGGCCGCAGGGCACGATGAAGAACGACCAGCCGATCAACAAGGACAACCGCATGCTCACCCCGGGCATCAGTCGCAACGAGTACTTGGTGAATCACACCACGCGCGAGGATGCGGCCCAGGGTGACTTCTGGCCGGATGGCGTGCACTCCAAGGCCCACCACCAGCAAGGCACCGACATGATCCGGTCCAAGCACTATGTGAACGAGACGCAGACGCTCACCTGCTCGAACTGCCATGACACGCACGGCAAGAGCGGCCTCAAGCACCAGCTGGTCAAGCCGGTGCGCGACGGCAAGGATTCGATGTGCGCCACCTGCCACCAGGTCGACTTGAAGCAGCACACCACCAAGACGGTCGGCGAGCCCCACACCGAGAAGATCGCCTGCGTCGACTGCCACATGACCAAGACCATGCAGACCGGCGCCGGCCTGGGCAAGGGCATCGACGGCAAGGACGGCAAGAACCATTGGATGAACGACATCACTTCGCATCTGTTCGACGTGCCGCGCATCACGAACAAGGGTGTCAAGGGCGTCGAGTCGGGCAAGGCCATGCCGATCCCCTACACCAACGCCTGCGGCGCCAGTTGCCACAAGGGCGACAAGATGTAGGCATCCCCGGGGCGTCAAGCGCTCGCCCACTGACTTGCACGAGGGCTCGCATGCGCGAGCCCTTTTCTTCATGAGCCGCTTCAAGCCAAGGAACACGCCCGCGGCGGGCTTGTCGCCGCACCGACAGCCCGCCGCGCACGCCGCCGCCTACAGTGCTGGCCATGACCGCTCCCCCGAACCCCCTCTACCAGCCGCTGCGCCTGCCGCAGAGCCGCCACCTGCCCGTTCGCGGCCTGCAGGTCCACCTCACTCAGTGGGGCACGCCGCAGCCCGGCCAGGCGCCGCTGGTGATGGTGCATGGCTTCATGGACGTGGGCGCCTCGTTCCAGTTCGTGGTGGATGCGATGGCGCGCTCGGGCGATGCCAACCGCTGCATCGTGGCGCCCGACTGGCGCGGCTTCGGCCTCACCACCGCGCCGGCGGGCACCGACGCCTACTGGTTTGCCGACTACCTGGGCGACCTGGACGCGATCATCGATGCGCTCTCGTCCGACGCACCGGTCGACCTGCTGGGCCACAGCATGGGCGGCAACGTGGTGATGACCTACGCCGGCGTGCGCCCGCAGCGCATCCGCCGGCTGATCAACCTCGAGGGCTTCGGCCTGCCCGACCTGCCGCCCGCCGATGCGCCCAAGCGCCTGGCCACCTGGCTGGACGAGTTGAAGACGGTGCAGTCGCTCAAGCCCTACGCCAGCCTGGCCGAGGTGGCGCAGCGGCTGCGCAAGAACAACCCGCGCCTGCCGGCCGACAAGGCGCTGTGGCTGGCGGGCCACTGGTCCGAGGCTACGGCAGACGGCCTGTGGCGGCTGCGCGCCGATGCCGCGCACAAGCGCATCAACCCGGTGCCCTACCGCGCGGCCGACGCCATCGCCACCTGGCAGTGCATCAGCGCGCCGCTGTTGTGGGTGCAGGGCCAGGCCAGCCGGCTCGACGCCCACTGGGGCGGGCGCTACAGCCTGGCCGAGTTCCAGCAGCGCCTGGCCCATGTGCCCGACGTGCGCCAGGTGCAGCTGGCCGATGCCGGCCACATGCTGCACCATGACCAGCCCGAGGCGCTGGCCGCGGCCCTCGAAGCCTTCCTCGACCAGGCCTGAGCGGCCGGCCGCGCCGGCGTGGCCGACGTCGGCCGTTCGGCGGCCGGGATGCCCCGCTGTTTCGGCCATGCGCCACCCCTCGCGTCGGTTAGATTCGCGCCACGGCGGCACCAGCCTGCCGCAGGACCGACGGGAGGACCCCATGCACTTGTTGCGCCACCTGCTCTGCATGACCGCCCTCGCCTGGCCGTTGGTCAGCGGCGCTGCCGACCGCCCCGATTGCAGCCGGCCGCTGAGCCTGGCGCTGCACGACCACGGCCTGCTGTATTCGAGCCAGACCGGCGAGGGTATCGACAAGGATGTCGCCGACGAACTGGCCCGGCGCAGCGGCTGCAAACTCAAGGTCAGCATGATGCCGCGGGCGCGCATCTGGCAGCTGATCGAATCGGGCTCCCTCGATTTCAGCCTGTCGGGCATCACCAACGACTCGCGCGAACGCTTCGCGGCCTTTGCCTGGTATTTCTCGAACAAGTACTACCTGCTGGTGCGCAACGACGTGGGCGCCAGGACGCTGGCCGACTTCGAGCGCAACCCGGCCCTGCGGCTGGGCGTGATCCGCAGTTTCCGCTACAGCCCCACCGCCAACCGGCTGGTCGACCGGCTGGGCGCCAGCGCCCGGGTCAGCTATGCCACGCAACTGCAGCCGCTCTACCAGGTGCTGCTCGACAACCGGGTGCAGGCGATGATCATCGAGCCCTTCGACTACCCCACGCTCGAAACCGCCCGCATCCGCGCGCAGACGCAGATCCTGGAGTTCGACGATCCGCCGGTGCCGCACGGGCTGATCATGTCGAAGAAGTCGCTGCCGCCGGCACAGCAGGCTGCCTGGCGCGCGCTGGTCGACGGCATGCGTGCCGACGGCACCGTGCAGCGCATCTTCGAGAAGTACTTCAAGCCCGAGCTGGCCTTGGCGATGACCCGTTTCTGAGGCGGGACGCCCCTTGAAACGTGCTGCGCCCTGGCTGTGGCCGCTGCTGGTGGCGGCCCTGTCGCTGGGCGTCACCGGCTGGTTGTGGCAGCACGAGCACCAGGTGCATGAGCGCACGCTGCGCAGCAACTTCGACTTCGGCCTGCGCCGCACCGCCGCCCGCGTCGAGGAGCGCGTGGCCAGCTACGAACAGATGCTGCGCGGCGTGCGTGGGCTGTTCGACGCCTCGGACGACGTCACCGCTGCCGACTTCGACCGCTACGTCGACGGCCTGGCGACCGGGGCCGGGTTCGCCGGCCTGCGCACGATCGCCTACGCGCCGCTGCAGGCCCCTGGGCAGATCGCCCCGGTGACCTACGCGGCGCCGGCCACCGATCCGATCGTGCGCGCGCTGGGCCAGGACTTGCTGGCCGACCCGCCGCGCCGGGCGGCCATGCTGCAGGCCCGCGACTCGGGCAGCATCGCGATCACCCAGCGCATTGCGGCGACTGGTGGCAGCGGCGAATCCGACGAGTCGGGCTTCCTGCTGTTCATGCCGCTGTATGCCAAGGGCACGGCCCACGAGACGGTGGCGGCGCGGCAGGCCCACCTGGTGGGCTGGGTGTTTGCCAGCTTTCGTGTCGGCGACCTGATGTCCAGCCTGTACGGCGAGGGCACGCCCGGCCTGCAGGTCGACATCCACGACGGCGTGCGGGTCGACGAGGCCACCCGGCTCTATTCGAGCCACGGCACCCAGGGCGCTGCGCCCGCCGCCCGCTTCCAGGCGCAGGAGTACCTGGGCTTTGCCGGCCACACCTGGACCCTGGCGGTGCGCAGCACCCCCGAGTTCGAGCAGCCATACGCCACCGACGGCGCGCAGATCATCGCCATCGCCGGCGCCGGGCTGAGCCTGGCACTGGCCTTGCTGACCTGGCAGCTGGTGACCGGGCGCGAGCGGGCCGATGCCGCCGCGCGCACCATGACACGGCGGCTGCGCGATGGCTCGGAGCGCTACCGCCGCATCGTCGAGACGGCCGACGAGGGCATCTGGATGGTCGATGCCGAGTCGCGCACCACCTTCAGCAACCCGAAGCTGCAACAGATGCTGGGCCTGGGGGCCGATGCCCTGATCGGCCGCCCCTGGACCGACTTCGTCGACGACGCCGGCCGCGCCGCGCTGGCCGGCACCACCGACGGGGCACCCCGACCGGCCCGCACCGAGCCCCTGGACATCCGCCTGCTGCGCCCCGACGGCACCGTGCTGTGGGCCACCCTGTCCACCAGCGTGATCCTCGACGCGGCGGGGCAGCAGCGTGCGGGGGCGCTGGCCATGCTCACCGACGTCACCGAGCGCAAGCGCGCCGAGGCCCGGCGCGCGCAGCTCGAGCTGCAGTTGCGCCAGTCGCAGAAGATGGAGGCCATCGGCACGCTGGCCGGCGGCATCGCCCACGACTTCAACAACATCCTGGCGGCGATCCTGGGCAACGTGGCCCTGGCCGAGCAGGCGTTGAACGCCGGCCGCGCGGCGACCGACCGGCTGGCGCAGGTGCGCGCGGCCGCCGAGCGTGGCCGCAGCCTGGTGCAGCAGATCGTGGCCTTTGCGCGGCAGCAGCCGCAGCAGCGCGCCGTGCAGCCGCTGCAGCCGATGCTCGAAGAGACCGCCGCGCTGCTGCGCTCGACACTGCCCGCGCTGGTGGCGCTGGAACTGCGCCTGTGCAAGGCGCTGTTGCCGGTGCAGGCCGACGCCACCCAGTTGCAGCAGGTGCTGATGAACCTGTGCACCAATGCCTGGCATGCGATGACGGGCGGCACCGGCCACATCGTCGTCGGCCTGGACGAGGCGGTGCTGGATGCCGCCACGGCCGAACGGCTGGGGCGCGTTTCGGCCGGCCACCATGCCCACCTGTGGGTGGCCGACGACGGCTGCGGCATGGACGAAGCCACCCGGCTGCGCATCTTCGAGCCGTTCTTCACCACCAAGCCGGTCGGCCAGGGCACGGGGCTGGGCTTGTCGGTGGTGCTGGGCATCGTCGCGGCACACGCCGCGGCCATCACCGTGCACAGCCGGCCAGGCCAGGGCAGCCGCTTCGACATGTACTTTCCGCTGGCGGTGGCAGACGCACCACCGGCCGGCGCCCAGCTGCCGTCGCCCCCGCCCTCGCCCGCGCCTTGGCCCGCCGCACCGCCGGGCCAGGGACAGCACCTGCTGTACGTCGACGACGACCCGGTCATGGTGCTGATGGTCGACGGCCTGCTGCAGCAGGCGGGCTACCGCGTGAGCTGCATCGCCGACCCGCACCAGGCGCTGGCACGGGCCTGCGCGCTCGACGACCCGATCGCCCTGGTGATCACCGACTACAACATGCCCGAGCTGTCGGGGCTGGACATCGCGATCGAGCTGCAACGCGCGCGGCCCGGCCTGCCGGTGGTGATCACCACCGGCTACCTGACCGAGCCACTGCGCCAGCAAGCGCAGCGGGCCGGCGTGCGCCAGGTGCTGCAAAAGGAGTACACGCTCGAACAGCTGGCCGCGGTGGTGCACCAGGCGCTGGCCGACCCCCCGCTGACCGGCGCCCCGGTGGCGCCAGCGCTCAATCCACCGGCGTGAGCTTGGCGATGGCCAGCGCCAGCCACTTGGCGCCATGCCGGCCGAAGTTGACCTGCGCACGGGCATCGGGCCCGTTGCCTTCGAGCGTCAGCACCACGCCCTCACCGAACTTGGTGTGGAACACGCCCTGCCCCACCCGCAGGCCATGCGAAGGCGCCTTGGGCACCAGCGGCGGCGGCGCAGGAGGCGCTGCAAACGACGGTCGGCCGGCCACCCGTCCTGCGCCCACCACCGAACCCAGCCCGGTGCCACGCTGCCAGGCCTGCTGGTATTCCTTGGCATAGCCCGAGCCGAAGCCGGCGTTGCGCGGCGTCAGCCACTTCAGCGCGCCCTCGGGCAGCTCGTCGAGGAAGCGGCTCTTGACGTTGTAACGCGTCTGGCCGTGCAGCAGCCGGGTCTGGCTGAAGCTGAGGTAGAGCCGCTTGCGCGCCCGGGTGATGGCCACGTACATCAGCCGGCGCTCTTCTTCCAGTCCGTCGGCGTCGCTCATCGAGTTCTCGTGCGGGAACAGCGCCTCCTCCAGCCCGGTGATGAACACGCAGTCGAACTCCAGCCCCTTGGCCGAGTGCACGGTCATCAGCTGGATCGCGTCCTGCCCGGCCTGGGCCTGGTTGTCGCCGGCCTCCAGCGCCGCATGGGTCAGGAAGGCCGCCAGCGGCGAGACGATCTCGCCGGTCTCGGCGTCGGGCGTCAGGTCCACCGCAGCCAGCGCCGCCGGCACGCCGATGCTCATGGTGCCCGGCGCGCCAGTCTCGTCCACCGGCAACGCCACCGCATCTTTGCCGAAGCCCTC
>MESD01000017.1 GCA_001770815.1 Burkholderiales bacterium RIFCSPHIGHO2_12_FULL_69_20 | reverse complement strand
TGGAACGGCTACAACTTCGAGGACTCGATCCTGATCAGCGAGCGCGTGGTCGCCGAAGACCGCTACACCTCGATCCACATCGAGGAACTGGTGGTCATGGCCCGCGACACCAAGCTGGGCAGCGAAGAAATCACCCGCGACATCCCGAACCTGAGCGAGCAGCAACTGGCCCGCCTGGACGAGTCGGGCATCGTCTACGTCGGCGCTGAAGTGACGCCGGGCGACGTGCTGGTCGGCAAGGTCACGCCCAAGGGTGAGACCACGCTGACGCCTGAAGAGAAGCTGCTGCGCGCGATCTTCGGCGAGAAGGCCAGCGACGTGAAGGACACCTCGCTGCGCGTGGACCAGGGCACCAACGGCACGGTCATCGACGTGCAGGTGTTCACCCGCGAAGGCATCCAGCGCGACAAGCGTGCCCAGCAAATCATCGACGATGAGCTGAAGCGCTTCCGCCTCGACCTGAACGACCAGCTGCGCATCGTCGAGGCCGATGCCTTCGACCGAATCGAGAAGCTGCTGATCGGCAAGGCCGCCAACGGCGGCCCGCAGAAGATCGCCAAGGGCACGGTCATCGACAAGGCCTACCTGACCTCGGTCGAGAAGTACCACTGGTTCGACATCCGCCCGGCCGAAGACGAAGCCGCCAACCAGCTCGAGTCGATCAAGAACTCACTCGAGCAGACGCGCCACAGCTTCGACCTGATGTTCGAAGAGAAGCGCAAGAAGCTGACGCAGGGCGATGAGCTGCCGGCGGGCGTGCTGAAGATGGTCAAGGTCTACCTGGCCGTCAAGCGCCGCCTGCAGCCTGGCGACAAGATGGCCGGCCGGCATGGCAACAAGGGCGTGGTCTCGAAGATCGTGCCCGTGGAAGACATGCCCTACATGGCCGACGGCACGCCGTGCGACATTGTGCTCAACCCGCTGGGCGTGCCGTCGCGCATGAACGTGGGCCAGGTGCTCGAGGTGCACCTGGGCTGGGCCGGCAAGGGCATCGGCAACCGCATCGGCGACATGCTGCAGGGCGAAGCGCGCATCCTCGAACTGCGCAAGTTCTTCGACGAGTTGTACAACCAGTCGGGCGGCAAGACCGAGAACATCGACGCGCTGAGCGACGCCGACATCATCGAGATGGCCGGCAACCTGAGCAAGGGCGTGCCGTTTGCCACGCCGGTGTTCGACGGCGCCAAGGAGAGCGAGATCCGCGGCATGCTCAAGCTGGCCTACCCGGACCACATCGCCGCGAAGAAGGGCCTCACGGCCACCCGCACGCAGGCGCACCTGTTCGACGGGCGCACCGGCGAGCAGTTCGAGCGGCCCACCACGATCGGCTACATGCACGTGCTGAAGCTGCACCACCTGGTCGACGACAAGATGCACGCACGCTCGACCGGCCCGTACAGCCTGGTCACCCAGCAGCCGCTGGGCGGCAAGGCGCAGTTCGGCGGCCAGCGTTTCGGCGAGATGGAGGTGTGGGCGCTCGAGGCTTATGGCGCCAGCTACATCCTGCAGGAAATGCTGACGGTGAAGTCCGACGACGTGAACGGCCGCACCAAGGTGTACGAGTCCATCGTCAAGGGCGAGCACGCCATCGAAGCCGGCATGCCGGAATCGTTCAATGTCCTGGTCAAGGAGATTCGCTCCTTGGGCATCGACATGGAACTGGAAAAGAACTGAACGCGGAAAAGCAAAGGAGAATCACATGAAAGGTTTGCTGGACCTCTTCCGTCAGTTCACCCCTGACGAGCACTTCGATGCCATCAAGATCGGCATCGCCTCGCCCGAGAAAATCCGCTCCTGGTCGTTCGGTGAAGTCAAGAAGCCCGAGACGATCAACTACCGCACCTTCAAGCCCGAGCGTGACGGCTTGTTCTGCGCCAAGATCTTCGGGCCGATCAAGGACTACGAGTGCCTGTGCGGCAAGTACAAGCGCCTGAAGCACCGCGGCGTGATCTGCGAGAAGTGCGGCGTCGAAGTGACCCAGACCAAGGTCCGTCGTGACCGCATGGGCCACATTGATCTGGCCGCGCCCTGCGCGCACATCTGGTTCCTGAAATCGCTGCCGTCGCGTCTGGGCCTGGTGCTCGACATGACGCTGCGCGACATCGAGCGCGTGCTGTACTTCGAAGCCTATGTCGTGGTCGATCCCGGCATGACCCCGCTGAAGAAGTTCTCCATCATGACCGAGGAGGACTACGACACCAAGCGAGCCGAATTCGGTGACGAGTTCGTCGCGCTGATGGGCGCCGAAGGCGTGCAGAAGCTGCTGGCCGACATGGACCTCGACGTCGAGATCGAGCGCCTGCGTGGCGACATGACCGGCAGCGAGCTGAAGGTCAAGAAGAACAGCAAGCGCCTGAAGGTGATGGAAGCCTTCAAGAAGAGCGGCATGAAGCCCGAGTGGATGGTCATGACCGTCCTGCCGGTGCTGCCGCCCGACCTGCGCCCGCTGGTGCCGTTGGACGGTGGCCGCTTCGCCACCTCCGACCTCAACGACCTGTACCGCCGCGTGATCAACCGCAATAACCGGTTGGCAAGGCTCTTGGAGCTGAAGGCGCCCGAGATCATCGTGCGCAACGAAAAGCGCATGCTGCAGGAGGCGGTCGACTCGCTGCTGGACAACGGTCGTCGCGGCAAGGCGATGACCGGTGCCAACAAGCGGGCACTGAAGTCGCTGGCCGACATGATCAAGGGCAAGGGCGGCCGGTTCCGTCAGAACTTGCTGGGCAAGCGCGTCGACTACTCGGGCCGTTCGGTCATCGTGGTCGGCCCCACGCTCAAGCTGCACCAGTGTGGCCTGCCCAAGCTGATGGCCCTCGAGCTGTTCAAGCCCTTCATTTTCTCGCGCCTGGAAGCCATGGGCATCGCCACCACCATCAAGGCGGCGAAGAAGGAAGTCGAGAGCGGCACGCCGGTGGTCTGGGACATCCTTGAAGAAGTGATCAAGGAGCACCCGGTGCTGCTGAACCGCGCGCCCACGCTGCACCGCCTGGGCATCCAGGCCTTCGAGCCGGTGCTGATTGAAGGCAAGGCGATCCAGTTGCATCCGCTGGTCTGCTCGGCCTTCAACGCCGACTTCGACGGCGACCAGATGGCCGTGCACATTCCGCTGTCGATCGAAGCGCAGATGGAAGCCCGCACGCTGATGCTGGCGTCCAACAACGTGCTGTTCCCGGCCTCGGGCGAGCCGTCGATCGTGCCGTCGCAAGACGTGGTGCTGGGCTTGTACTACGCCACCCGTGAGCGCACCAACGGTATCGGCGAGGGCATGATCTTCTCCGACATCATCGAAGTGCAGCGCGCGCTGGACAACAAGGTGGTCGAGGTGACCGCCAAGATCGCGGTGCGGCTGACCGAGTGGGTCAAGGACAAGGAAGGCGAGGGCTTCACACCTGAGACCAAGCTGGTCGACACGACCGTGGGCCGTGCGCTGTTGAGCGAAATCCTGCCCAAGGGCCTGCCGTTCGCCAACATCAACAAGGCGCTGAAGAAGAAAGAAATTTCCAAGCTGATCAACACCAGCTTCCGCAAGTGCGGCCTGAAGGAAACCGTGGTGCTGGCCGACAAGCTGCTGCAGGCCGGTTTCCGGCTGGCCACGCGTGCCGGCATCTCGATCGCCATCGACGACATGCTGGTGCCGCCGCAGAAGCCCGGCCTGATCGAGCGCGCCGAGAAGGAGGTCAAGGAGATCGAGCAGCAGTACGTCTCGGGCCTGGTGACCGCCGGTGAGCGCTACAACAAGGTGGTCGACATCTGGGGCAAGACCGGCGACGAAGTCGGCAAGGTCATGATGGCCCAGCTGTCCAAGCAGAAGACCATCGACCGCCACGGCAACGAGGTGGACCAGGAATCGTTCAACTCGATCTACATGATGGCCGACTCGGGTGCGCGCGGTTCTGCCGCACAGATCCGCCAGTTGGCCGGCATGCGCGGCCTGATGGCCAAGCCCGATGGCTCGATCATCGAGACGCCGATCACCGCCAACTTCCGCGAGGGGTTGAACGTGTTGCAGTACTTCATCTCCACCCACGGCGCCCGAAAGGGCCTGGCGGACACGGCGCTGAAGACCGCGAACTCGGGCTACCTGACGCGTCGCCTGGTGGACGTGACGCAGGACCTGGTGGTCACCGAGGTTGATTGCGGCACCGAGAACGGCTTCAACACCCGCGCGCTGGTCGAAGGCGGCGAGGTGATCGAGTCGCTGCGCGATCGCATCCTGGGCCGCGTGGCCGCGGTGGAAGTGCTGCACCCGGAGACCCAGCAACTGCTGATGCCCGCGGGCACCATGCTCGACGAAGACTCGCTCGACATCCTCGAAGCCGCCGGCGTCGACGAAGTCAAGGTGCGCACGCCGCTGACCTGCGCCACGCGCTTCGGGATCTGCGCCAAGTGCTACGGCCGTGACCTGGGCCGTGGTGGCCTGGTCAACACCGGTGAGGCCGTGGGCGTGATTGCCGCACAGTCGATCGGCGAGCCGGGCACGCAGCTGACGATGCGCACCTTCCACATCGGTGGTGCGGCGTCGCGTGCGGCGGTGGCCAACAGCGTGGACGCCAAGAGCGACGGCATCATCGGCTTCAACGCCACGATGCGCTACGTCACCAACGGCAAGGGCGAGCTGGTGGTCATCTCGCGATCGGGCGAGATCATCATCTCCGACCAGCACGGCCGCGAGCGCGAGCGCCACAAGGTGCCGTACGGCGCCACGCTCAACATCAAGGCCGACCAGCAGTTGAAGGCCGGCGTGGTGCTGGCCAACTGGGACCCGCTGACCCGCCCCATCATCACTGAGTTCGCCGGCAAGGCGCGCTTCGAGAACGTGGAAGAAGGCGTCACCGTGGCCAAGCAGGTCGACGAGGTGACGGGTCTGTCCACCCTGGTGGTGATCGACCCGAAGCGCCGTGGTGCCATCAAGGTGGTGCGCCCGCAGGTCAAGCTGCTCGATGCCGCGGGCCAGGAAGTGAAGATCCCGGGCACCGACCACTCGGTGACCATCGGTTTCCCTGTGGGCTCGCTGATCCAGATCCGCGACGGCCAAGACCTGGCGCCTGGCGAAGTGCTGGCGCGCATTCCGGTTGAAGGCCAGAAGACACGCGACATCACC
The DNA here is from genome assembly GCA_001770815.1 of Burkholderiales bacterium RIFCSPHIGHO2_12_FULL_69_20. Taxonomy (GTDB): domain Bacteria; phylum Pseudomonadota; class Gammaproteobacteria; order Burkholderiales; family Burkholderiaceae_C; genus Pseudaquabacterium. The sequence goes on along the minus strand of MESD01000017.1, from coordinate 5,137 downwards.
GGCGGCTTGCCGCGGGTGGCCGAGCTGTTCGAGGCCCGCTCGCCCAAGGACGTCGGCATCCTGGCCGAGAAGACCGGCACGGTGTCGTTCGGCAAGGAGACCAAAGGCAAGGTTCGCCTGGAAATCACCGACCCCGAAGGCGTCAAGTACGAAGAGCTGGTGGCCAAGGAGAAGAACATCCTGGTGCACGAAGGCCAGGTGGTCAACAAGGGCGAGCTCATCGTCGACGGCTCGGCCGATCCGCAGGACATCCTGCGTCTGCTGGGGGTCGAGGAACTGGCGCGCTACATCGTCGACGAGGTGCAGGACGTCTACCGTCTGCAGGGCGTGAAGATCAACGACAAGCACATCGAGGTGATCGTGCGCCAGATGCTGCGTCGTGTGCAGATCACCAACTCGGGCGACTCGACCTACATCGTGGGCGAGCAGATCGAGCGTTCGGAGCTGTTCGACACCAACGACCGCCTGCGCGGCGAAGACAAGGTGCCCGCCACCTATGCCGACGTGCTGCTGGGCATCACCAAGGCGTCGCTGTCGACCGACTCGTTCATCTCCGCGGCGTCCTTCCAGGAAACCACCCGGGTGCTGACCGAAGCGGCCATCATGGGCAAGCGCGACGAGCTGCGTGGCTTGAAGGAAAACGTCATCGTCGGCCGCTTGATCCCCGCCGGCACCGGCATGGCGTACCACCAGGCGCGCAAGGTGAAAGAAGAGATGGACGAGACCGAGCGTCGCGCCATCGCCATGCAGGAGGCCGAGGAACTGGCCGCCGTGCAGATGGCGGCGGTCGATGCCGCGTCCGAGGCTGGCGACACCAGCGCAACGTGACGCCTGCGGCGGCTGCGTTCGAGCAGCTGCCTGTCGCCACACTCCCCTCAAGGGCGGCTTCGGCCGCCTTTTTTCATGCCGCCGCGCTGGGCACCGAGTGCGCCGCCCAGCCGGCGGGCGTGGTGATGCGCAAGCCGCGTGGTGATGCCGACCGCGCGAGCGTCAGCAGCGCGCGGTCTCGGCTCAGCAACCAAGCCGCAGGCCAGGCCCAGGCCAGGTCGATGAATTTCTGGTCGTCCAGGTCGCGACAGCGTGGCGCCAGTCGGTCGGGGGTCGGCACAGCGTCGACGATGCAGCACAGCGCCTGGGCCCGCGCCAGCACCGTCTCGGCGGCGACCGGCCAGTCCGCGATGAAAGGCCGCGTCAACACGTCGGCCAGTTCGTCGAGCATCGGTTGTGTCGCCACGGCCCGCAGCTGCCCGCCCTGCAGCGCCAGCCACAGCGGCTGCGCCCGAAGGTCGTCAAACAGCAGCAGATCGAGCCAGGCGTTGGTATCTATGACCACCCAAGGCGACGCTGTGTCGGGTGCAGCAATGGGCGCAACGGGCGAAAACTGCATGAGGACCGGCCGGCAAGCGGCTTCTGGGTGGGTTGAAAAAGGGCGGGCTTGTGGCTCAAGCCCGACTTGAATATAATCGAGGGCTTTTCGGCACATTGCATCACCCGCATCGTTGGGTGAAACGTCGTTCGAATGACCTTCGTGGCGTCGTGCCTCGCCTTTGTTTGAAGCTCGGCTTTCAGCTTGGCTTCGAGCTTTTGCGAGGCGCGGCGCCACTTGTGTTTATCCAAGCGGCCGCCGAAGACACGTGACTTCAAACGGGAACAAGTTACCTATGCCAACCATCAACCAGCTCGTGCGCCAAGGCCGTGAGGTCGAAGTCGTCAAGAGCAAGTCGCCTGCGATGCAGAACTGCCCGCAGCGCCGTGGCGTGTGCACCCGCGTGTACACCACCACGCCGAAGAAGCCCAACTCCGCCCTGCGGAAGGTCGCCAAGGTTCGCCTGACGAACGGCTTCGAGATCATCTCCTACATCGGTGGCGAAGGCCACAACCTGCAAGAGCACAGCGTGGTGCTGGTGCGTGGCGGCCGGGTCAAAGACCTGCCCGGCGTTCGCTACCACATCGTGCGCGGTTCGCTCGACCTGCAGGGCGTCAAGGATCGCAAGCAGTCGCGGTCGAAGTACGGCGCGAAGCGGCCGAAGAAGGCCTGAGGGCTTTCTCGCCCGAGAGGGCTTGATCGCCTTCTGTCGGATCGAAAGGCTCGGGTTCGGGTCTTTCAAGCGGTTGTCACCGTCGGCTGCCAAGCTGGCGTCGTGATTGTTGCGGTGGGCGCATGAGCGCCGCCGAGTAAGCGAGGGGTCTGTTGCGTGACCTCTCCGGTGCGTGCCACCAGCCAAATCGGCTGAACAAACGGCCCGGTCACCCGCTGAAGCAGATAAAGGAATCGAAATGCCACGTCGTCGCGAAGTACCCAAACGCGAAATCCTGCCCGACCCGAAGTTCGGTTCGGTCGATCTGTCCAAGTTCATGAACGTCATCATGGAATCGGGCAAGAAGGCCATCGCCGAGCGCATCATCTACGGTGCGCTTGAGCAGGTCGAAAAGAAGGCCGGCAAGGACCCGCTGGAGATCTTCATGGTCGCCATCAACAACATCAAGCCGATGGTCGAAGTCAAGTCCCGCCGCGTCGGCGGTGCGAACTACCAAGTTCCCGTGGAAGTTCGCCCCGTGCGCCGGATGGCCCTGGCCATGCGCTGGTTGAAGGAGTCGGCCCGCAAGCGCGGCGAGAAGTCGATGGCCGCCCGTCTGGCCAATGAGCTGCTCGAGGCCAGCGAAGGCCGCGGCGGCGCCATGAAGAAGCGCGATGAAGTGCACCGCATGGCCGAAGCCAACAAGGCGTTCTCGCACTTCCGCTTCTAAGCCTTCCCCCTCAAGCCTTTCCGGCCGCCCCACCCGGGTTATCACTGACCCGAGGGCGGCCCCTGTATTTGGAGTGACACCATGGCCCGCCAGACCCCCATCGAGCGCTACCGCAACATCGGCATTTCCGCGCACATCGATGCCGGCAAGACGACGACGACCGAGCGCATCCTGTTCTACACCGGTGTGAACCACAAGATCGGCGAAGTGCATGACGGCGCCGCCACGATGGACTGGATGGAGCAGGAGCAGGAGCGCGGCATCACCATCACCTCGGCAGCCACCACCTGCTTCTGGAAGGGCATGGAGCTGGGCTTCCCCGAGCACCGCATCAACATCATCGACACCCCCGGGCACGTCGACTTCACGATTGAAGTCGAGCGCTCGATGCGCGTGCTCGACGGTGCCTGCATGGTGTATTGCGCCGTGGGCGGTGTGCAACCGCAGTCCGAGACGGTCTGGCGCCAGGCCAATAAGTACAAGGTGCCGCGCCTGGCCTTCGTCAACAAGATGGACCGCACCGGCGCCAACTTCTTCAAGGTCGTCGACCAGATGAAGGTGCGCCTGAAGGCGAACCCCGTGCCCATCGTGATCCCGATCGGTGCCGAAGACCAGTTCACCGGTGTGATCGACCTCATCAAGATGAAGGCGATCATCTGGGACGAGGCCTCGCAGGGCATGAAGTTCGACTACCGCGAGATCCCCGCCGAGCTGCTCGAAGAGGCCAAGAAGTGGCGCGAGAACATGCTCGAGGCTGCGGCCGAGTCGTCGGAAGAGCTGATGAACAAGTACCTCGAGTCGGGTGACCTGACCGAGGTGGAAATCAAGGCCGGCATCCGCTCGCGCACCATCGCGGCCGAGATCCAGCCGATGTTCTGTGGTTCGGCCTTCAAGAACAAGGGCGTGCAGCGCATGCTCGACGGCGTGATCGATTTCATGCCGTCGCCGGCCGACATCCCGCCGGTGCCTGGCACCGACGACGACGACAAGCCAGTCGTGCGCCATCGCACCGATGAGGCCAAGTTCTCGGCCCTGGCCTTCAAGCTGATGACCGACCCGTACGTCGGTCAGCTCACCTTCGTGCGTGTCTACTCAGGCGTGCTGAAGTCGGGCGACTCGGTCTACAACCCGATCCGCGGCAAGAAGGAGCGCATCGGCCGGATCCTTCAGATGCACGCCAACCAGCGCGAGGAAATCAAGGAGATCCTGGCCGGTGACATCGCTGCCTGCGTGGGCTTGAAAGAAGTGACCACCGGCGAGACCCTGTGCGATCCCGATTCGATCATCACGCTCGAGAAGATGATCTTCCCCGAGCCGGTGATCTCGCAGGCCGTCGAGCCCAAGACCAAGGCCGACCAGGAGAAGATGGGCATCGCGCTGGGCCGCCTGGCCGCTGAAGATCCGTCGTTCCGCGTCAAGACCGACGAAGAGTCGGGCCAGACCATCATCTCGGGCATGGGCGAGTTGCACCTCGAGATCATCGTCGACCGCATGAAGCGCGAGTTCGGCGTCGAGGCCAACGTCGGCAAGCCGCAGGTGGCCTACCGCGAGACCATCCGCAAGACGGTCACCGATGTCGAAGGCAAGTTCGTGCGTCAGTCGGGCGGCAAGGGCCAGTACGGCCACGTCGTCTTCAAGGTCGAGCCGCAAGAGCCTGGCAAGGGCTTTGAATTCGTCGACGCCATCAAGGGTGGCGTGGTGCCGCGCGAGTTCATCCCGGCGGTGCAGAAGGGCGTGATCGACTCGCTGCCCAATGGCGTGCTGGCCGGCTTCCCGGTGGTCGACGTCAAGGTGACGCTGACCTTCGGCTCGTACCACGAGGTGGACTCGAACGAAAACGCCTTCAAGATGGCCGCGTCGCTGGGTTTCAAGGACGGCTGCCGCAAGGCCTCGCCGGTGATCCTGGAGCCGATGATGGCCGTTGAGGTCGAGACACCGGAAGACTACGCCGGCTCGGTGATGGGCGACTTGTCGTCACGCCGCGGCATGGTGCAGGGCATGGACGACATGCCTGGCGGCGGCAAGGTCATCAAGGCCGAAGTGCCGCTGTCGGAGATGTTCGGCTACTCGACCACGCTGCGTTCGATGTCGCAGGGCCGCGCCACGTACACGATGGAATTCAAGCACTACAGCGAAGCGCCCAAGAACGTGGCCGACGCGATCATCACCTCGCGCGCCAAGTAAATCATCAAGCTGGTCTTTGGCGCCCGGGGCACGACCCCGGCTGGCCTGCTGCCCGTGGCAGGCCCCGCGCTGGAAACCTTAAACAGCCACGGGCAACGCTCTTTTTTCAGACGGAGAATTTGAAATGGCAAAAGGTAAATTCGAACGGACCAAGCCCCACGTCAACGTGGGCACGATTGGTCACGTGGACCACGGCAAGACGACG
>MESD01000016.1:72862-72988 GCA_001770815.1 Burkholderiales bacterium RIFCSPHIGHO2_12_FULL_69_20 | reverse complement strand
CCTGCACTGGGCCGACGATGGCTCGCTCGAATTTCTGCAGTACCTCGGGCAGGTCAACCGCGACGTGCCCACGCTGCTGCTGTGCATGGCGCGGCCCACGTTGTTCGAGCGGCAGGTCGACTGGGC
>MESD01000016.1:7099-72779 GCA_001770815.1 Burkholderiales bacterium RIFCSPHIGHO2_12_FULL_69_20 | reverse complement strand
AGCGCCTGGACAGCGTGCCCGCGGCGCTGCGCGAGCTGGTGCTGGGCGGTGCCGAGGGCAACCCGTTCTACATGGAAGAGCTGGTGCGCATGCTGATCGACAGCGGCGCGATCGTCACCGACGCGCAGCGCTGGCAGGTGCAGCCCGACAAGCTGCTGGCCGCGCAGGTGCCGTCCACGCTGACCGGCCTGTTGCAGGCGCGGCTGGACAGCCTGGCCGCGCCGGAGAAGTTGGCGCTGCAGCAGGCCGCGGTGATCGGCTTCGTGTTCTGGGAGCAGGCGTTGCGGGCACTGGATCAGCGCTCGGTGCCGGCGCTGGCGGCACCGCTGCAGCGCGGCCTGGTGATGCCGCGCGACCAGGCGGTGGTCGACGACGGCAAGGCCTATGTCTTCAAGCACCAGATCCTGCACCAGGTCACCTACGAGAGCCTGCTCAAGCGCCTGCGCCGCGACTACCACGCGCAGGTGGCGGCCTGGCTGGCGCAGCTCGACGGCGACCGCGCCATCGACCTGGCCGGCCTGGCGGCCGAGCACTTCGAGCGCGCGGGCGATGCGCTCAACGCCTGCCGCTTCCACACCCAGGCCGCCGAGCACGCGGCCGCCCGCTATGCCAACCAGGCGATGCTCGACCATGTGGCGCGTGGCCTGGCCCTGGCCGCGGCCGACGACCACGCCATCCGCTGGCGCCTGCTGACGGTGCGCGAGGCCGCGCGCCTGCACCAGGGCGACCGCGCGGCCCACGGCGCCGACCTCGACGCGCTCGATGCCCTGGCCGAGGCCCAAGACGACGACACCTGGCGTGCCGCCGTGCGGTTGCGCCGGGCCGTGGCGTCCAACGACAGTGGTGACTTCGTCGCCGCGGCCGACCAGGCCCGCCGCGGCCTGCAGCGGCTGCCGCCGGGCTCGGACGTGGCGATGGCCGTCAAGCTGCACAGCAGCCTGGCCAACGCGCTGGTTGGCCAGGGCGAACACGCCACCGCGCGCACGGTGGCCGAGCAGGGCCTGGCCCAGGCCCAGGCCGGGCGCGACCGGGTTGGCGAGTGCAGCCTGATCAACGTGCTGGGCCTGATCGCGATGGAGCAGGGCGATTTGACCGTGGCGGCCGGGCACTTCGAGCGCAGCCTGGTCATCGCCCGCGAGATCGGCAACCGCGGCACCGAAGGCCTGCGGCTGAGCAACCTGGGCTCGGTCTACCCGCGGCTGGGCCAGTACGCGCAGGCGCGCAAGCACCTGGACGACGCGCTGCGCGTGGCGCGCGCCACCGGCCGCCGCGATGTCGAGGCGCTGGTGCTGCTGAACACCGCCTCGGTGGCGCACCTGCAAGGCGACGATGCGGCGGCACTGGCCTTTGCCAACGCGGCATTGCGGGCTGCCAGCACCGGCGGCCAGCGCGACCTGGCCGCCTATGCCCACCTGGTGCTGGGCCATGCTGAATTGGGGCTGGGCCGGCACGCGGCGGCGCGCGCGGCCTACACCGCGTCGCGTGATCTGCTGGTGCAGTTGCAGATGCGCCGCCAGCAGACGCTGGACCCGGTCTCAGGCCTGGTGCGCGTGGCGCTGGCCGAGGGCCACACCGGCGAGGCGCTGGCGCTGGCCGAGGCCATCGTCGCCCACCTGGGCGAAGGCGGCAGCCTGGACGGCACCGAAGAGCCGCTGCTGATCCCGCTGACGGCCTATCGCGCATTGCGCGCGGCCGGCGATGGCCGCGCCGACGCGGTGCTGGCCGCTGCGTTTGCCGAGTTGCAGGCGCAGGCTGCACGCATCACCGATGCACCCGCGCGGCTGAGTTTTCTGCAGGCCGTGCCGCACCACCACGAGATCGTCGCGGCCTGGGGCCGTGGGGCGGCGGGCGGCCCGGTCGCCCCCCCCGCCTAGCACGCCGGCCGCACCCGGCCGCACCCGGCCTGGCGGTGGTTTCCTCGCTGTTGCCGGGCGCTGGCAGCCTCTAAAGTCGGGTGCATGCAGACCTACCACATCGCATTGATCCCGGGCGACGGCATCGGCCAGGAAGTGATCCCCGCCGGCCGCCGCGTGCTGCAGGCGCTGGCCGATGGCAGCGCGGCATTCCAGTTTCACTTCGAGCACTTCGGCTGGGGCGGCGACTGGTACCGCGCGCATGGCGAGATGATGCCGGCCGCTGGGCTGGACGCGCTGCGTGGCAAGCACGCGATCCTGTTCGGTTCGGCCGGTGATCCTCACATCCCCGACCACGTCACGCTGTGGGGCCTGCGGCTGAAGATCTGCCAGGGCTTCGACCAGTACGCCAACGTGCGGCCCACGCGCATCCTGCCGGGCATCGACGCGCCCCTCAAGCGCTGCCGGGCGCAGGACCTGGATTGGGTGATCGTGCGCGAGAACTCCGAGGGTGAATACGCCGGCGTGGGCGGCCGCGCCCACCAGGGCCACCCGATCGAGGTGGCCACCGACGTGAGCATGATGACCCGCGTCGGTGTCGCCCGCATCATGCGTTATGCCTTCCAGCTGGCGCAGGGCCGCCCGCGCAAGCTGCTCACCGTGGTGACCAAGAGCAACGCCCAGCGCCACGCGATGGTGATGTGGGATGAGATCGCCACCGAGGTGGCGCGCGAGTTTCCCGACGTCACGGTCGACAAGGAGCTGGTCGACGCGATGACCGCGCGCATGGTCAACCGCCCGGCCAGCATCGACACCGTGGTGGCCACCAACCTGCATGCCGACATCCTGAGCGACCTGGCCGCCGCGCTGGCCGGCAGTCTGGGCATCGCGCCCACCGGCAACATCGACCCCGAGCGGCGCTACCCCAGCATGTTCGAGCCGATCCACGGCTCGGCCTTCGACATCATGGGCCAGGGCCTGGCCAATCCGATCGGCACCTTCTGGAGCTGCGTGATGCTGCTCGAGCACCTGGGCGAGCCGGCCGCGGCGGCGCGTTTGATGGCCGCGATCGAGACCGTCACGGCCGATGCCGCACTGCACACGCGCGACCTGGGTGGCACCGCCACCACCGAGCAGGTGACGGCGGCGGTGTGCCGCCGGTTGACCGCCTGAGTGCAGCGCTGACGTCCGGCGCTGATGCCCTGCGCTGATGCCCGGCGCGCACGCTAGGATTCACCGCGTCGCCCGGTTGGCCTGTTGCCCTGCCCCATGCTCTCGTACTACCTCACCCTCAAGCTGCTGCACCTGTCGCTGGTGATCATCAGCGGCACCCTGTTTGTCTTGCGCGGCGCCGGCGTCCTGGCCGCACAGGATTGGCCGATGCGCCCGGTGGCGCGCCGTGCCAGCGTGGCCATCGACACGCTGCTGCTGAGCGCCGGTGTGACGATGTGGGTGCTGCTGTCGTGGCACCCGGTGCAGCACCCCTGGCTGGGCACCAAGCTGCTCTTGCTGCTGCTCTACATCGTGCTGGGGTCGCTGGCGCTCAAGCGCGCACGGCGGCCGGGGCAGCGCGCGGTGTTCTTCGTGGCGGCGCTGGCGGTGTACGGCTTCATGGCCTCAGTGGCCGTGGCCCACCATCCGCTGGGCCTGCTGCGGGGTCTTGTCGGCGGCGCTTGAGGCCACCCCGGCAGCCGGCCGCGAGCCCAGCCACAGCCCGACGAAGGTGATTCCGCCGTTGAGCAGCAGCATCTCCAGGCCGATGCGGTAGGCGCCGAACAGCGCCGCCTGGTGGGCGTCGATCAGCAGGCAGGCCAGTGGCGAGGCCAGCGCCACCACCGGCACCACCGGCCCGCCGCGCAGCACGCGCCGCGTCAGCAGCCCGAAGCCGAACAGTCCCAGCAGCGGCCCGTAGGTGTAGCCGGCAATCTTCAGGATCAGGCCGATCATGCTGCGGTCGTCGACCCAGCGGAATACCAGCACCAGCGCCATGAACAGCAGGGCAAAGCCCAGGTGCACGGCCTGGCGCACGAGGCGCCGCCGCCGCTCGCTCCAGTGGCTGCGGCGCTGCAGGCCCAGCAGGTCGAGGCAGGTCGACGAGGTGAGTGCGGTCAGCGCCCCGTCGGCACTGGGGAACAGCGCCGAGATCAGCGCCAGGATGAAGATCACCTGCACGGCGGCCGGCAGGTGGCCCATCACCACCGCGGGGAACAGCGCGTCGCCCTGCGCGGCCAGCCCCACCTGCGTGGCAAACAGTGTCAGCAGCCCGCCGAGAAACAGGAACAGCAGCACGACGGCCTGCATCAGCAGCGCCAGCACCATCACGTTGAGTTGCGCGCCGCGCAGCGTGCGCACCGACAGGTTCTTCTGCATCATTTCCTGGTCCATGCCGGTCATCGCGATGGCGATGAAGGCGCCCGCCACCACCTGCTTGGCCCAGTGGCCGGCGGCCAGCGGATCGGTGCCCCACAGCCGCGACAGGCCGCCCTGATCCAGCCGGTCCAGCGCGGCCAGCGGCGACAAGCCCAGCGCCGACAGCAGCATGCCCGCGCAGATCACCAGGCCGGCCAGCATGCCGCCGGTCTGCAGCAGATCGGTCCAGACGATGGTCTTGACGCCGCCCTGCACGGTGTAGAGCACGATCATCAGCAGGATCACCGCGGCGCTCAGCCAGAACGGCACGCCCAGCTGCGCCAGGATGGTGTCTTGCAGGATGCGGATCACCAGGTACAGCCGCGCCGTGGCGCCCAGCGTGCGCGAGGCGATGAAGAACAGCGAGCCGGTGTGCTGCGCCTGCGGCCCGAAACGCAGGCCCAGGTAGAGGTAGATCGAGCTGAGCTTGAGGTGGTAGTACACCGGCAGCAGCACGAGGGCGATCACCGCGTAGCCGATCAAATGGCCCAGCACGATCTGGTAGTAGCCGAAGCCCGAGGCGCCCACCGCGCCGGGTACGCTGATGAAGGTGACCCCCGACAGCGAGGTGCCGATCATGCCGAAGGCCACCACCGCCCAATGGCTGGCGCGCGCGCCGGTGAAGAAGCCCGCCTCGCTGACGTGGCGCGAGGTGCGCCAGGCCACCCCCAGCAGCAGCGCGAAATAGGCGGCGACGAAGCCGAACAGCCAGGTCGGTGACATCAGCGCGGCGATCGAACGAGGGCGACAGGGCAAGGCATCGCACCGATTGTTCGATGCCGCGGCGGGCGGTCCGTCACGGGCATTCCCTAGGCGCTGGCAGGGGGGCGGTGGCGGGCATGCGGCCTGCTAGCATCGCCCGCGAGGCAATGGGCGACCTCGGCAACAGGAGCTTGGAATGGCGGGGATGACGGGGACCGTGTTGGGGTTTGTCGGTGCGGGCCTGATGGTCACCAGCTACCTGATGAAGAGCATGCTGCCGCTGCGCTACGTGGCGCTGGCGGCCAACGTTTTTCTGGTGGCGTATGCCATCGCCGGCAACTCCTGGCCGACCATGGTGCTCTACCTGGCGATGATCCCGATCAACCTGAAGAAGGTGGCCGAGATCCGCAAGCTGGTGCGCGCCATCGAGACCGCGCGCGCCGACACGCCGATCGCCGACTGGCTGCTGCCGCACATGAGCCGCCGCCAGGCGCGGGCCGGCGACACGCTGTGGTCCAAGGGCGACGTGGCCACCGAAATGGTCTACGTGCACACCGGCCAGCTGCGCCTGGTCGAGCACGACCGGCTGCTGGGCGCGGGTGAACTGGTCGGCGAGATCGGCCTGTTTGCGCCCGACAACCGCCGCACCGGCACCGTCACCTGCGCGACCGACTGCACGCTCTACGCGCTGTCGGCCGAGGGCGTGGCCAAGCTGTACTTCCAGAACCCCAAGCTGGGCTTCCACGTGGTGCGGCTGGTGGTGGCGCGGCTGCTCAACGATGCCGAGCGGGCCCGTGGCGCTGCCGCCGCGCAAGCCTGACGCTGCGGCCGCCGGCCGAGCCGGCCGCGCCGGGCGCCGACCGGCGGTGGCCCCGCGATGAACGCCGAAGCCGAGCAACTGCAGGCGGCCATTGCCGCGCTGCAGGCCCAGCGTGCGCTGCTGGGCGATGCGGTGGTCGAGGTCGCGTTGGCGCCGATGCGTGCACGCCTGGCCACGCTGCAGCAGACCACCGAGGCGCAGCAGCTCAAGCAGGTCAGCATCCTGTTTGCCGACATCGTCGGCTCCACCACGCTGACGCGCCAGCTCGACCCCGAGGAGGTGCATGCGGTGATGGACGGCACGCTGGCGCACTTCACCGCCGCGGTGCAGGCCCAGCAAGGCCGCGTGCTGCAGTACGCCGGCGACAGCATGCTGGCGGTGTTCGGCGCCCACGCCGCGCGCGAGGACGATGCCGAGCGCGCGGTGCGTGCTGCTCTGGCGGTGCTGCGCGGCGGCGCGCGGCAAGGCGAATGGGTGCGCCAGCAGCATGGCCACGAAGGCTTCAACGTGCGCGTGGGCGTGCACACCGGCCCGGTGCTGCTGGGCGGTGGGGTGGATGGCGACGGCACCATCCGAGGCATCAGCGTGAACATTGCGGCCCGGCTGGAGCAGAGCGCGCCACCGGGCCAGCTGCGCATCAGCCAGGCCACCTGGCAGCAGGTGCGTGGCCTCTTCGTCGTGACCGCGCAGCCGCCGCTGGCCGTCAAGGGCGTCGACGAGCCGCTGGTCAGCTACCTGGTGCAGGCCGAGCGGCCCCGCCCCTGGCGCGACGAAGCCCGCGGGGTCGCCGGTCTTGCCACGCCGATGGTCGGCCGCCAGCACGAGCTTCAGCAGTTGCAGCAGGCGCTGCGCGCGTTGGGGGCAGAGACTTCATCACCCGCCGCGCGCTGCGTGCTGGTGGTTGGCGAGGCCGGGCTGGGCAAGAGCCGGCTGGCGCTGGAGTTTGAGCGCTGGCTGGCCGCGCTGCCGGCGCCGCCGACCGTTCTGCGCGCCCGTGCCGTGCCGCAGAACGGCGAGCAACCCTACAGCCTGCTGCGCACGCTGCTGGCTGACTGGCTGCAGATCCACGAGACCGACGCCAGCGCGCTGGCCTGCAGCAAGCTCGAGGCCGGCCTGGTGCCGCTGTTCGCCGCCGATCAAGGCAGCGATCTGGCGCAGGCGCAGGCGCATGTGCTGGGCTACCTGCTGGGCTTCGACTTCGGCGACAGCCGCCACCTGGCCGGGCTTCGCGAGGCCGGTGGCGCGCTGCGCAGCCGCGCGTTCCACGTGGCCGCACAGGCGCTGCGCCGCGGTGCGGCGCAGGCCGGCACGCCGCTGGTGCTGCTGCTCGAAGACCTGCACTGGGCCGACGACGGCTCGCTGCGCTTCTTCAAGCAGCTGCTGCAGGTCAACGCCGACCTGCCGATGCTGATGCTGGGGCTGACGCGGGCGGCGCTGTTCGAGCGCCAACCGCGCTGGCCGGCCGACCGGCCTGCCGACGATGGCGATGGCGCCGCCGTCCCGTGCATCCAGCGCCTGACCCTGCAGGCGCTGGATGCGGCAGGCTGCCAGCTGCTGGCCGAAGGCCTGCTGCAGCGCCTGCCCGGCGCGCCGGCCGAGCTGCTGGGGCTGATCGTGCAGCGCGCCGAGGGCAACCCGTTCTACATGGAAGAGCTGGTCAAGATGCTGATCGACGAAGGCGCCATCGTGGTGCCAGCGGGCGATCCTTCGGCGCCCGACGCTGCACCCTGGCAGCTGCACCCCGAGCGACTGCGGCTCGACCGCGTGCCGGTCACCCTCACCGGGGTGCTGCAGGCGCGGCTGGACAGCCTCGCAGCCTCCGACCGCGCCAGCCTGCAGCGCGCCTCGGTCATCGGCCTGCAGTTCTGGGACGAGGCGCTGGCCGAGCTGGATGCTGCGGCGCCCCGGTCGCTGCCTGTGCTGATGCTGCGCCAGCTGGTCCGCGAGCAGCAGGCCACGGTGCTGGCCCAGGCGCAGGCGTTCGGCTTTGCCCACCAGCTGCTGCACCAGGTGACCTACGACACCGTGCTCAAGCGCGTGCGCACGGCCTGCCACCTGCAGGTCGGCAACTGGCTGGCGGGGCTGGCGAGCGCCCGCGCCAACGATCTGCTGGGCCTGGCCGCCAGCCACTTCGAGCGCGGTGGTGAGGCCGAGCGTGCCGCCGAGTTCTATACCCGCTCGGCTGAGCAGCTGTCCACACGATTTGCGCACGACACCGTGGTGACGCATGCCGGCCGGGCGCTGGCCCTGGCGTCGCCCGATGACCATGCGTTGCGCTGGCGCGCGCTGCTGGTGCGCCAGCGCTCGCTGCGCCTGCAGGGCCGCATGCCCGAGCAGGCCGCTGACCTCGACGCGCTGACCGTCGCGGCCGAGGCGCTGGACGACGACCAGCGCCGCGCCACCGTGCGGCTGCGCCGCGCCGTGGCCGCGGCGTCGGCGGGTGATGCCAAAGGCTGCGTGGCGGCCTGCGCCGAGGCGCTGTCGCTGGCGCAGCATGGCGGCGCGCACGACGTGACCCTGTCGATCTACAGCGCCTGGGCTGGCGCGCTGCTGTCGCTGGGTCGCTACGACGAGGCTCGGCGCGTGAGCGAGGACGGCCTGGCGCTGGCCCGCCAGCGCGGCAACCAGGGCATGGAAAGCGAACTGCTCACCGGCCTGGCCGCAGGCGCTTCGCAGCAGGGCGATGCGCTGCGCGCGATCGCCTGGCTGCAGCAGTGCCTGCAAATCGACCGCGAGATCGGCCGCCGCATCAACGAGGGCCCGGTGCTGGTCAACCTGGGCGACGCGACGATGCGGCTGGGCGATTTCGAGGCCGCGCGCGGCCACCTGCAGGACGCGCTGCAGCTGGCGCGCGCCACCGGCGACCGCAATGTGCAGGCCATGTGCCTGCTCAACCTGGCCAGCGTCACCCACCTGATGGGCGAGCACGCCACCGCGCTGGGGCATGCCCGCGCGGCCCGGCAACTCACTGCCGAGGTCGGCAACCGCGAGTACGAGGCCTTTGCGTGGATGAGCCTGGGCCATGCCGAGGCGGGGCTGGGGCACGCCGACGAAGCGCGTGAGGCCTACGCCCACTCACGCGAGCGCCTGCTCGAACTGGACCTGCCCCACCTCGCATTGGAAGCTGACGCCGGCCTGGCCCTCGTGGCGCTGGCCGAGGGCGACGTGGGCGCGGCGCTGGCGCACCTCGAGGCCCTGCTGGCCGCCCTGGCGCGTGGTGACGCCCTCGACGGCTGCGAGCATCCGCTGTGGATGCGCCTGACCGCAGTGCAGGTGCTGCGGCAAGCGGGCGACGGACGCGCCGCCGCGCAACTGGCGGAGGCCCAATCCGCCCTGCAGACCCAGGCCGACGCGATCAGCGACGCGGCGGCGCGCCAGCGCTTTCTGCAGCAGGTGCCGCACCACCGGCAGATCCTGGCGCTGGCCGCCGCCGACGGCTGACGGCCAGCAGCGTCGCCAGGGCAGTGCCGGCCAACAGCAGGCCGCCGGGCTCGGGCACCCATTGGGTGGGCGTGAAGATCGACACCCCGGTCAACCGGAAGTCGGTGAAGTCGGCGGTGCGCGCGGGCAACGTGAACGTGATCTCACTGCCGGCGATGTTGTCGGGGCTGGCCGCGAAGAAGTAGTAGGCGCTCCAGGGCGTCTCGGCGCCGGATGCGCCCCAGGTGCCGCCCAGGCCGGCCATGAACTCACCGTCCAGGCGCTGCAGCAGCTTGATCTGGCCCTGCCGCGTGCCGGCGTCGAACACCGCGTCGAAGCCGGTGTTGCTGCTGCCCGCCCCCATCAGGGCATCCAGCACGCCGAAGTTGGGCGTGCGGAAGTCGGGTGCGGCAAAGAGCGGGTTGCCGTAGAGGTCGAGGTCCGTGACGGCCTTGAACTCGTCCAGCACGCCCTGCGCCGCCAACAGCGTGGACGCGGCGCCTTGCAGGTAATCGCGGCAGTCGAAATCCTGGGAGCCCGGCCCCTGGAAGCTGCTCTCACAGGCCGCCGAAAACACCGGCGGCGGTGGCGGGGGTGGCGGCGGGCAGGGGTTAGCTGGATCGAGCGCGCAGGTCGAGCTGCCGTCGTCCACACCATCGCTGTTCGATGAGTTGATCGTGCGCCCGTGGGCTGCCGTCGTAGCGATGGTCAACATCATCGTGGCGGCCCACAGCAGGCGAATCTTCTGGTCCATGGAGCGGTCCTTCATCCGGCGGCCCGGCGCGAATGCGCCGTCTGCCCTGGCCAGATCGACTTGACGTCGATCATGTGGCGATCAAGGTCGAGCCACACCCGCGATCCGTTGTGGCAAACCCTAGCACCCCCGGAGTGAGGGGTCGGGTGCGCTGCACAGTTCCTTCAGGCAGCGCAGGCACAGGCAGCCGGTGTAACGCTCGCGCAGCGCGGCCTGGGTGGCCGCGTCGAGGACGACCGTGGTGCAGGCGCAGGGCTCCGCATCGGCCATGCCGCAGTGGAAGCTGCCGGCGCAGCGCGGGCAGCGGTCGGTGGCTGCGGGCGTGGGCGCCACATCGTTCATGCCGCAAACAGACCCTGGTGCTGCTCGCGCAGCAGGTTCTTCTGCACCTTGCCCATCGCATTGCGCGGCAGGTCGGCCACCACGAACAGGTGCTTGGGCACCTTGAAGTTGGCGATCTGGGCCTTGAGGTGGGCCACCATCGCCGCGGCATCCAGGGTGGCGCCGGGCTGGGCCACCACCACCGCCACCACAC
Organism: Burkholderiales bacterium RIFCSPHIGHO2_12_FULL_69_20; assembly: GCA_001770815.1. Lineage (GTDB taxonomy): Bacteria > Pseudomonadota > Gammaproteobacteria > Burkholderiales > Burkholderiaceae_C > Pseudaquabacterium. Next base: position 62,286 of record MESD01000016.1, on the reverse strand, counting down.
CCTCGCCGAAGTCGGGGTGCGGCACGCCGATCACTGCCGATTCGGCCACGCCGGGCAGGTCGTTGATGACGCCTTCGATCTCGGCCGGGTAGACGTTGTAGCCGCCGCTGATGATCAGGTCCTTGCTGCGGCCGACAATGGTGACGTAACCATCGGCCTCGATCTTGCCGACGTCGCCGGTCTTGAACCAGCCATCGTTGGTGAACTCTTCCTTCGTCTTTTCGGGCAAACGCCAGTAGCCGCTGAACACGTTGGGGCCCCTGACCTGGATGTGGCCGATCTCGCCGACCGGGCAGGGCGCGCCATGGTCGCCACGCACCCGCACGCCCACGCCCGGCAGCGCCGGTCCCACGGTGCCGCGCCGGCGCGCACCATCCTGCGCGCGGCAGGGGTTGCTGGTCAGCATCACCGTCTCGCTCATGCCGTAGCGCTCGAGCAGGGTGTGGCCGGTGCGCTCGATCCAGCTGTCGAAGGTTTCCACCAGCAGCGGTGCCGAGCCGCTGATGAACAGCCGCATGTGGCTGGCGGCTTCATTCGTCAGCGCGGGCTCGGCCAGCATGCGCACGTACAGCGTGGGCACGCCCATGAACACCGTGGCCTCGCGCATGCGGGCGATGGTGGCCTTGGGGTCGAAGCGGCCGAACCAGATCATCTTGCTGCCGTTGAGCAGTGCGCCGTGCGAGGCCACGAACAGCCCGTGCACATGGAAGATCGGCAGCGCGTGGATCAGCACGTCGCCAGGCTGCCAATCCCAGCAGGCCTTCAAGGTCTGGGCGTTGCTCAGCAGATTGCCGTGGCTGAGCATCGCGCCCTTGCTGCGCCCGGTGGTGCCGCTGGTGTAGAGGATGGCGGCCAGGTCATCGGCGGCCTTCACCGCGGGGGTGTGCTGGTCGCTGCAGACGGCGGCGCGTTCGAGCAGCGTGCCCTCGCGCGTTTCGCCCAGCGTGAATACATGGCCGGTGCCGGCCGAGAAGGCGATGCGGCTGACCCAGGCGAAGTTCTTGGGCGCGCACACCACCACCGCCGGCTCGGCATTGCCGATGAAGTAGTCGATCTCGGCCGACTGGTAGGCGGTGTTCAGCGGCAGGAAGACATAACCCGCACGCAGCACGGCCAGGTAGAGCATCAGCGCCTCGACGCTCTTCTCGGTCTGCACCGCCACGCGGCTGCCTGCCGGCAGGCCCAGCGACGCCAGCAGGTTGGCCAGCATCGCGGTGCCGCGTTCGAGATCGCGCCAGCTGTAGGCGCCACCTGCGCCGTCGGCCACGTCGATCGCCACCGCATCGAGATTGGCCGGGAAGGCCGCGCGCAGCGCCGCGAAGAGGTTGCTGTTGCTCATGTTTGCTGTGTCCAATAGAGCCTGAGCCAGCGGCCGCCCCAGAGCCGCTTCTGCCGAGCCGCAGGCGCTTCGGGGGGGTTAGTCAAGTTTCGCCCCTGAGTTCTTGACGACTTCAGCCCAGCGCTTGACCTCGCTGCCGACGAAGCGGCCGAAGTCCGGGCCCCACAGGTTGGGCGGGTTGGCACCCAGGTTGGCCCAGGCGGCCTTGAGTTCGACGCTGTTGAGGGCCTTCTTCATCTCGGCGGCCATCGCGTCGACGACGGGCTGCGGCGTGCCCTTGGGCGCCCACAAGCCGTACCAGGTGGCCACCTGGTAGGTGGGCACGCCGCCCTCGATGGCGGTGGGCACGTCGGGGAAGCCGGGCGCGCGCTGGGGCGACGCCACCGCCAGCGCCTTGATGCGCCCACCCTTGATGTGGCCGGCCGACGAGCCCAGGCCGTCGAACATCAGGTCCACCTGGCCGGCGATCAGGTCTTGCAGGGCCGGACCGGCGCCGCGGTAGGGGATGTGGGTGATGAAGGTCTTGGTCTGCAGCTTGAACAGCTCACCGGCCAGGTGGTGCGAGGTGCCGTTGCCGGCCGAGCCGTAATTCAGCTTGGCGGGGTTCTTGCGCAGGTAGGCCAGCAGGCCCTTCAGGTCGGTGGCCGGCACCTTGTTGGGGTTGACCACGATCACCTGCGGCACGCTGGAGATCAGGCCCACCGGCACAAAATCAGCCTCGATGTTGTAGTCGAGCTTGGGGTACATCGATGGCGCGATCGCATGGTGCACAGCCCCCATGAAGAAGGTGTAGCCGTCGGGCGCCGCGCGCGAGGCGATGCCCGCACCCAGCGTGCCGCCGGCACCGCCCTTGTTGTCGATGACGAACTGCTTGCCGGTGTTCTTGACCATCGCCGCAAACAACGGCCGGGCAAAGGCGTCGGTGCCACCGCCGGGCGGAAAGGGCACGACGATGGTCACCGGCTTGGTGGGCCAGGACTGGGCCTGGGCCAGGCCCCAGGGCGCCAAGGCCATCAGCGCAGCGGCGCTGGCCAGCAGGGTGCGGCGGGTGTGGGCAGCCGAGGGGGTTGAACGGGTCATGTTGTCTCCTGTGGGGGCGCGTTGCGAGGCAAGCCGCGCGGGATCAGAGCAGGGCCGAAAGGGCGCGGGAATGTACCACCCGACCCCGCACGAAACGGTCGTGGCAGGTCTCGATGCGGGACAGGTCGTAGAGGTAGTTGACCATCAGGCCGGCGGCCTGCTTCAGTCCCTTGGGCGCCAGGTTGGCCTGGGCGTTGAGGCGCTCGAGCCGGGCGCCGTTGTCGAGGTGGAAGCGCGCCACCGGGTCTCCTCCGGGCAGCGGTGATCGGTGCACCAGGTACAGCGCGGCCAGGCGCCACAGCGCATGGTGCGCGGCCGGCGGCAGGGCGGCCAGCGTGCCGGCGTGGCTCAGGGCGCCGAGGTCGAGGCCGGCGGCCTCGCGCAGCAGCGCCAGCGCGTGCACCGCACGCTCGGTGGCGGCCTGCGGCAGGCCGGCCAGCGCGCTGCCCACACTGGCCGCATCACGCGACGGGTTGCTCAGCGTCTGCAGCCAGCCCATCAGCCCGGGGATGGGCGACAACGTGCAGAAGGTCTTGAGCTGCGGCAGCTCGCGCTTGAGCTGCTCGGCCACCCGCTTGATCAGGAAGTTGCCCATCGACACACCGCGCAGCCCGGGCTGGCAGTTGCTGATCGAATAGAACACCGCCACCTTGAACTGCTCGGGCGGCAGCGGCTGCGACTTCTTGTCGATCAGCGGCGCGATGGCGTCGGCCATCTCGGGCACCAGCGCCACCTCGACGAAGATCAGCGGCTCGTCGGGCAGCTGTGGGTGGAAGAAGGCAAAGCAGCGCCGGTCGGGCTGCAGGCGGCGGCGCAGGTCGTCCCAGCCGTCGATCTGGTGCACCGCCTCGTGGTGGATGATCTGCTCGAGCAGTTGCGCGGGTGAGTTCCAGTCGACCTTGCGCATCTGCAGAAAGCCGGGGTTGAACCAGCTGCCCAGCAGGTGCAGCAGATCGTGCTCGACACCGGCCAGCCCCGGGTTGCGGCGCAGCCGCTCGAGCAGCGCGTGGCGCAGCCGCACGATGGCCGCGGTGCCACCCGGTGCGCGGTTGAGGCGGCGAAACAGCTCCTGGCGCGGCGGCTCGGCGGCTTGCGTCAGGCGGATCAGCTGCGCGCTGTCGGTGGGTGCCTGGGCATAGGCCATCGCGGCGGCCAGCACCTGCCTGGGGTCGGGGGAGAAGTCGCGCGCCAGGTGCTCGAAGAAGCGGCCGCGTGGCTCGTCGCCCAACACGGCGATCTGCTGCACGATGGCCGCCGCGATGCCGGGGCCGTTGGCCTCGCCGCGCTCGGACAGCAGGCGCCGGCAATCCTGCAGCAGCGGGCGCAGCAGGCGCTCTTGGGCGCCGTTGCGCGGTACCGCGGGGGGCTTGGGGATGGTGGGGGTGGGCACCGGTTCAACCATGCCGACACTGTAGTGCCCGCACCCGGGCAAGGGCATGGTGGAAAGCGCGGGTGCGCCGCGGCTCAGCGCTTCAAGCGCTGGCAGATCGCCAGCGTCAGCGCCGACTGGTTCAGCGCGTAGAAGTGGATCGCCGGCGCGCCGCCGTCGATCAGGCGCTGGCACAGCTGGGCCACCACGTCGATGCCGAAGGCACGGATCGACGCCGCGTCGTCCAGGTAGCCCTCCATCTTCAGCATCACCCAGCGCGGGATCTCGATGCCGTCGCGCCCGGCGAACTGCACGATGCGCGCGAAGTTGTGGATCGGCATGACCCCCGGCACGATGGGCACGTCAACGCCCAGCCTGCGCGCCTCGTCGACGAAGTGGAAGTAGGCGTCGGGGTTGAAGAAGAACTGCGTGATCGCCGAGTTGGCGCCGCAGGCCACCTTGTCGGCAAAGTGCTGCAGGTCCTTGCGGGCGTAGCGCTGCTCGGGGTGGTATTCGGGGTAGGCCGCCACCTCGATGTGCCAGTCGGGGCCCTGCGTCTCGCGGATGAAGCGCACCAGCTCGCTGGCATAGCGAAACTCACCGGCCACCGCGGTGCCGCTGGGCAGGTCACCGCGCAGCGCCACGATGCGGTGGATGCCCTGCGCGCGGTAGGTGGCCAGGATCTCGGCGATGCCCTCGCGTGTGCTGCCCACGCAGGACAGGTGCGGCGCGGCCTCGAAGCCCAGCGCCGCGATGTCGCGCACGGTGGCGAGTGTCTTCTCGCGGGTGGCGCCGCCGGCGCCGTAGGTGACGCTGAAGAACTCGGGCTGGAGCACCGAGAGTTCCTGTACCACGGTCTTGAGCTTCTCGCTGCCCACGGGGGTGTTCGGCGGGAAGAATTCGATGCTGATGGGCGTTGCCCTGCGTTGGTCGGTGGTCAAGATGGCAACTCGCTCAAAGGGTGGGGGGCGGGTGGGGCGGCCTCGGGCATCGAGGCCGTGGTCAGCGCCTTGTCCAAGGTGTGGAGGATGTGGCTGATGTAGTCGGTATCGGACTGCAGCAACACGTTCACGGCTTTCAAGGCCGCCGCGTCACGGCCTTGGCCGGGTGGCAGCGCCATCTGATCGGGCCCGGTCACGCTGACCAGGAAGCCGCGCACCGGCAGTGATAGCGATCTTCGAGCCAGGTCGTCGATCAGCGCCAGCTTGTCGTCGGGCCAATGCATCGCCAGCCCCTTGGGGTCGACCAGTCCCAGCGCCTGACGCCCGCCGCGCTTGAGCCACAGCATGAAGTCGGGCGCAAAGCCGCTGCCCCGGTACAGCAGCAGCCCGCCCGCGGCCGGGTTGCGCAGCACGAACAGCTCGGCGTCGTGCCAGCGTGGCGTGGCATGCACCTGCTGCCAGAACGCACGCAGATCCCACATGAATTGCGCTTCGCCGCGGTTCAGTGCCGGCGGGCTGATGCGCAGCGGCAGCGGCACCCGTCTGTCGCTGGCAAACAGCGGCAACTGCGCGGCCGTGTCCAATGGCCCGGTGCGGGTCGGCGCAATCTCGTCGACCAGCAGCGGGGCGTACAGGTGCTGCGGCACATGCAGCCGCGGCAGCGGCGCCGCCAGCGTTTCGCTGTGCAGATCGTCGGGCCGCGCCAGCAGCTCTTCCAGGCGCTGGGCCACGTCCTGCAGGCTGCCCTCCTCGCTGGCCAGAAAGCCCATCAGCCGATCGACGAAGCCACTGTCGCGCAAGCCTTGCGCCACTTGCGCCTGGGCCACTTCCAGCAGCGAGCGCGCCACGTGTTGCGCCACATCCAGCTCCAGCCGCCAGGCCAACTGCCGCTGGCCGTCCACCTCCTGCCAGGGCAGGCCGGCGTTGTCGGCGTGCAGCGCGGTCACGGCCAGGCGCTGCATGCGCCAACGCCGATCGGCGTCGCGCCAGGCGGCCGACAAACCAGCCTCCAGCGCCAGCCGGGCCGCCTGGGCGCGCCGCGCCGGGCCGGTGCCCGGCGCGTCGAAGTGGCCGGCTGGCGCCTCCACCGTGCAGCGCGCCAGAAAGCTGCCCAACGCGCCGGCATTGACCACCAATCCGGTCCAGCCCTGACGCTGTTTGATCGCCAGCGCGTGCTGCAGCGCCTGCTCGGGCGCCAGCCAGTGGGCCGCCAGTGCGCACTGCACCAGCCCGGGGCCCAGCACCTCGGCCGGCCCCAGGCCCACCGAGGCCTGCAGTGCTGGCGCCACCCGCTGGTGCTGCGCCCGCGCGGCCTGCCCGTCAAACACCACGATGCCGGCAAACCGCGCCTCGTCGGCCTGCAGGGTGTGCAGGCCCAGCCCGCCGATGGCCGGCGCCTGCTGCACCGGCACGTACAGGGTTTGCGGCTGCACGCCTTCGCGCTGCAGCGTCTCCAGGTACTGCTGCATGTAATCGGCCCGCACGCCAAACAGCTGCAGGCCCTGCAGCACCTGCACCGCCAGCGGCGCATCGTCGTCGCGCTTCAGGCTGTGGCCCTTGCCACGCAGGCGCACGCCGCGGCCGAACAGCTGCACGATCTCGGAGCCGGGCGACTTGCCCACGTTCATCAGTGCCAGCGCGCTGACACGCCAACTCGACCAACCCTCCACGAACATCTTGGCGCCGATCAACACGCTCAGCCGCGGGTCGATGTCCAGCCGCCCAAACAGCGAGCCGGCCAGCCGGTCGGGCTCGCCACCCGCCGCCACCCCGAAGCGCACCAACTGCTCGGCCAGCTTGCGGGCCTCACCCACCCGCACCACGCCAAAGTAGGCGTCGCCGGCCGCGCCGCGGCTCTTCAGGCCCAGCTCCTTGTCGGAGACGAGGCGCAGCTCCAGCACACCGGCGCCGCCAAACACGCGCTGGCGCAGGTCGTCAGCCAGTTGCGCCGGAGACTGACCCTCGCGGTCCATGGCCTCGCGCAGCCAGCGAAAGTCCAGCGCCGGCAGCCCGATGCCGGCCTGCACCGGCCGGGCGCTGGCCAGCACCTCGGCCAGACGCTCACCCAGCCAGGGCGTTGCAGCGCAGGCGCGGGCCAAGAACCGCACCAGCACCGCCACGTCGGCATCACCATCGCCAGCGGTCACGTCCTTGCCCACGCAGGCCAGCAGCGGCGGCGCCACCGCAAACTCATGCGCCAGCGCCGGCTCGGTGTCGAAGACCCGCCGCTGTTGGTAGAACGCCAGCAGCCCGGCCACCAGCGCAAAGTCGGCGCCGCTGGCTTGCGCCGCGTTCAGCAGCCGGGGTTGCTTGCCATAGCCCTCGCGCCAGAAACGGGCGTAGCCGAAGTCGATGCTGATGCAGCGCGCGTAGTCGTCGTACAGCGAGGCGTCCTTGGCCGCGATCTGCGCGAAGGTGGCTGAATATTCGAAGGTGAAGCCCGCCTGCGCCTCGGTGGCGCCCTGGGCCAGGGCCTCGCGCTTGAGGCGCCAGCCCTGCTCGCTGTCGTCGCCCGCGCCGGCGCTGCTGCCGCCCTTGTGGCCTTCATCGACCAGCAACAGGTTGGGGCCCTCGTAGCGCGAGGTGGCTTCGCTCACACCCTTCTTGGGCCGTTTGCGATCACGACCATGGCCGCGGCCGTCGACATAGAACTTGGTGATCTCGGTCACTCGCACGCCCAGCCCGGCCAGACCGGAGGCCTGCAGCTCGGCCTGGTGCTGGGCTGACAGGCCCTCGCCGGGGGTCAGCAGCAGGATGTTCTGCGCCTCGAACAAGCCATGCGCCAAAAACTGCCGCAGGTTCATGTGCAGCACCAGCGTCTTGCCAGCGCCGGTGGCCATGAAGCAGGCCAGCTTGCGCGCATCGGCCGGCGTGTAAGGCGACAGCTGCGGCAGCAGATCGGCCCGCACCGCCTCGATGGCAGCCACATGCGCGGCGGCATCAGCGGCCAGGCCCTCCAGGTGCCACTCCACCACGGCGCAGGCCAGCCACTGAAAGTGCGTCAGCACGAAGGGCGTGCCGGTGTCGCCCAACGCGGCGGCCTGGGCCAGCCGGGCGTCGCGGAGGGCGGCTTCATGCCGGCCCAGCGCCAGATCCCAGCGCAGCAGGGTGTCGGCCGGCACGCTGCTGGCGGCCAGCGCCTGCAGGGCGCGGGCACAACCACTGATGCCGGCCGCGTCGCGCGCGGGGCTGGTGCCGGCCAGCAGCCGGGCCAGCGCGTCGGGCCGCAGGCCGAAGTGCAGCGCAAACACCTGCGGCAGCAGCAGGCTGCGGGTGAAGGGCCGCGCCAGCAGCGCGGCGGCACGGGCGGCCGTGCTGGCGGCGGCGGGCGCGCGTGCGCGGCGCGGTGGGCTGGCCATGACCTCAGGCACCGGCGGGTGAAAAGGCCGGGTCGCGCACCCACATGGCCTGGGCCAGCGCGGTGTCGATGGATTCGGGCCGCTCGCCCTCGCCGGTCAGGGCCAGGTCGCGGTTGTGGCGAATGCGGGCATAACTGGCCAGCGTGCGGCCCAGCACGGCGGGCACGGTCTGCTGCAGCCAATCGCATTCGGCCTGCGCCGCGGCGGCGCGCTGGGCCACGTCCATCAACTCGGTGTCGTGGTCGCGCAGCACCAGCAGCTCCAGCGGCACGCTGGCCGCCGGCAGGCCGGGGCGGTGCGGCCGCACCTCGGCCAGCAGCACGGTGCAGGCGTCGCCCGGGCAGGCCAGCGGCGCGGCGGGGGTGGCCGTGCGCTGCAGCCGGCGCAGGCGCACCAGGTGCAGGCCCAGCAGCAGCAACGTGGTGTGCAGCAGGTCGACCGGGCGCTCGATGGCGCGGCCCTCCCACACCGTGGGCAGGCGGTAGTTGAACGGGCTGGCCAGCTGGGCGGTGCTCAGGCGCACCGGGTTGTCGGGCGTGGTGGTGTCGGCCAGGTAGCGCAGCACGTGGTCCAGCCCGGCCAGCTCGGTCTGGCCGCCACCGGCGGCGTCGGCCTGGGCAGGCAGGGCCAGCGCGTCCAGGCTGTCTTCGTAGCGCTCGAGCCGCAGCACCTGCACGATGGGCAGGGTGCGGCGGCTCCAGTGGGCCTCGGGTTCGTCGCTGGCGGTCGCGTCGTGCTGCACGTCGGCCTTGGGCCGGCCGTCCTTCCAGTCGGGCGCGGTCATCACCTTGGCCACCCGCGGCAGGGTGACGGTGTCGAAGTACTCGCCCTGTTCCACCAGGATGAAGCGGCGCTGGCCGCCGTCGGCGCGGTTCAGGTTGATGACGGCGTGCGCGGTGGTGCCGGAGCCGGCGAAGTAGTCGACCACGAGCGTCCCCGGCTTCGCTGCAAACGGCAAGAACTTCTCGAGCAACTCCGCAGGCTTCGGGTTCTTGAAAACGTCGCGTGAGCCGAAGAGTCGATCAAGGTCGTTCGAACCCTTTCGCGCGTCCATCTGTATGACGCTTCGCAGTGGGAACTTGACGTCGCGCAGATAGACCTTCAGTTCCGGAATCTTGGTCTCGTCGTCACCGAAGATGAGCCGGTCACTGGCCAGAAACCCCTGCATGGTGGCTTCTGGAAAGCGCCAGCCCCAATAGGGTTTGCTGCATGCCTTGCCGGTGACCGGATGCAAGACGTCGTACTGGTACCCCGGCTTGCCGGGGTTCTCCATGTTGCGGCGCGCTGCATACGGCCCATTGGCATCGACGCGTCTGTAGCGATGAAGGTCGCCGATGACGTCGCGTTGTTGGGACGCGAACGTGTCGAACAGCACTTGGCGCTTGCTCAGCGATTTGGTCGTTGTGCAGATCCTGTCAAACTCGCTGAGGAGCAGTTCCTTGCTCTCGCTTGTCGTGCTCGACCAAACTTCTTCGAGTTCGTCTATGGCGTTTGCATAACACAGCACATGTTCGTGCTCGACCGCTATGCGGGTCGGGTTGTTGTCGGTTGCGCCCTTCCAGATCAGGCTGCTGAGCCGCCCATCAATTCCGAACGTGTCGTCGCAAAGCGCGGCCAGTCCGGTTCGATGCGGCTCATCGATGCTTGCCAGAAAGACCCCCGCACCGCTCAGCAGCCTGGTGCTGTTCTCCAACAAGCCTTGCAGCATGGTTTGCCAAGTGGACTGTTGGTAGCCATCCTTGTACAAGAACCCATCGCCGCCGGTGTTGTACGGTGGGTCGATGTAAATGCACTTCACCGCCTGTCGGTATGGCGGCTCCAGCGTGCGCAGCGCGGCGTAGTTGTCACCGTGCACCAGCACGCCACCGGTGGCGGCGGTGATGTCGGGCACGCAGGCCAGCACGGCGGCGGCCAATTCGTCGTCGAACAAACCGGTGTCCAGCGGCAGGTGCGGGTAGCGCGCCAGCAGTGACTGGCCATCGGGCGGCGGCGTGTCGGCGGCGGCGCCCACCCAATCGCGCCAGCGCTGCACCTGGGCCGGATGCGCTGCCGCCCGCGCCACCAGCGCCGCGCCCGCCTCACCCAGCGCGGCCAGCCAGGCGCACTGCACCAGGTAATGCGCCTGCAGCACGAACTTGCGCTTCTCGAACAGCCGGGCCTGCAGGTCCTCCAGGCTGGCCAGCACGCTGATCAGGGCCAGACCCAGTTCTCGGCACACCAGCAGCTTGCCGCGCTCGCGGCCCAGCGCGCCGGCGGGCAGGTCCCACAGGTTGATGAATTCGGCCTTGAGAAAATCATCCAGCTCGGCGCGCAAGAAGGCGCCCAACTGCGGGTGCACGAAAAAATCGGCGCTCTGCCCGCGCACATAACGCAGCGCGTGGCGGGCCAGCAAGGTCGCGTCCAGCCCGGCCGGCAGGGCGGCGGGGTCGGCCAGCCAGGCGCTGAGGATGCGGGCCTGCACGTCTTTGCCGGCCGGCGCCGCGTTGCTGTCAGCGTCGTTGTCGGTGCTGTCGTTGTCGGTGCTGTCGTCGGCGGCCGGGTCTAGCGCCGACGGGCCCGCGCCGCGCCTGGGTTTGACCGCGCCGTAGCGCGTGGTTTCGTCGTCGGCCAGCGGGCGGTGGCTGAAGCCCACCCGCCATTCGCCCGCCTGGCCGGCGGCCGGCGGGGTGATGCCGGCGGGCAGGTACCAGCGCTTGGCGCCCTTGGCGTTGTCGCGCTCGACGTCGGCCTGCACCACCGTGAGCCGCACGCGCTGGCCGCCGGGCTGGGTGTAGGCGTAGCTGGCAAAGCGCTCACCGCTCTTGGCGTAGTGGCTGCCCTTGGTGGCCCAGTGGAAGAAGGTGTCGCTGCCGTCGTAGGCCACGGTGTAGGCGCCGGCGCGCCCACGCCGGGCCCGGGGCAAAAAATCACCGTCGTCGTAATAACGCGCAAAAAACGTGTACAGCGCGTTGTAGATGCGGGCTTGCTCGTCTTCGGTGGCCGTGTTGGTGGTGGCGTCGGTGCCGGGCAGGCTGACCAGCGCGCTGTCGATGCGCGCGGGCAGGCCTTCAGTCAAGAAGCGCTCGATCTCGGCGCGGCGGTGGTTCAGCACGCGGTAGATGCCGAAATCGAGGTCGGCGGCATCGACCTGCAGGATGTCGTCGCGCAGCAGGCGCAGGAAGCGTTGGCGGGCGGTGGTCATGGTTTCAATCCAGGCTGGGCAGGTGGCGGGCGGCGGCCTCGCCCAAGCGGCGGTCGTAGGTGGCCAGCGGCGCCCTCAGCTCAGCGGCCAGCCACAGGTAGGCGGCGTCGTACGCGCTCAGGCCGGTGCGCTCGGCCAGATCGAACAAGGGCAGGGGCTCGGCGTCGTGCAGTGCGACCTTCTGTTCGGCATAGGTCTCCAGGCCGGCCCGCACCACGTCGGCAGGCACGCCGCTGCGCCGCTTGCTGCGCGCCACGTTGGCCAGCTCATAGCGCAGCAGCGATGGCGCATGCAGCGAGCGGCCCTTGAGCAGCGCCGCGGCATCCGCTGCGTTGGCTTCGCCCCAGAGCAAGGCCACCAGCACGCTGCAATCCACCACCACGGGCGGGCGCTGCAGCCAGGCGGCCGGTGGCTCGGCCACGTACAGCACCCGCGGCGCACTTGCGGTGGACCGGCTCATCGCGCGTCGCGGTCGGCGCGGATGATGTCGACACCCAGCGGCGCGCTGGCCATCGACGGATGCGGCTGCCAGCCCGAAGCCGCGCGCTCGGCCAGCAAGTCTTCCACGGTCTTCCAGCCCTGCAGTTGCACACCCGGCCTGTCCGCGGACGCCATGCCCGCAACACCCGCAACATCCGCTGCGGCCAACGGTGCTTGTGCTGCGGCCTCGCTGACGATGCACATCAACTCGCCCTGCAGCGACCGGTGGTTGGCAGCAGCCCGCTGGCGCAGCCGCTGTGCCACGTGGTCGGGAACATCCTTGATCGACAGATTCACGCCCATGATCAGCTCCAAAATGGCTCCATGGATTCATTTTGGAGGCGGACCGGGTGCATCGTCAAGCCAGGCCATGCAGCGCCAGGCCTGCGCGACGGGCCGGCCGGCGGCCGGCCTTTGCCGGCCGCGGGGCACTCAATACCGGTACGTGTCGAGCTTGTACGGGCCGCTCTTGGGCACGCCGATGTAGGCCGCCTGCTCTTCGGTCAGCTCGCTGAGCTGGGCGTTCAGCGTCACCAGCTGCAGGCGGGCGACTTTCTCGTCCAGGTGCTTGGGCAGCACGTAGACCTTGCCCACGTCGTAGGCGTCCTGGTGCGCGTACAGCTCGATCTGGGCGATCGTCTGGTTGGCGAACGAGCTGCTCATCACGTAGCTGGGGTGGCCGGTGCCGCAGCCCAGGTTCACCAGCCGGCCCTTGGCCAGCATGATGATGCGTTTTCCATCGGGGAAGATGACGTGGTCGACCTGCGGCTTGATCTCTTCCCAGGTCAGGTCCTCGATCGCCGCCACGTCGATCTCGTTGTCGAAGTGGCCGATGTTGCAGACGATGGCGTTGTTCTTCATCGCGGCCATGTGGGCGCGGGTGATCACGCTCTTGTTGCCGGTGGCGGTGACGAAGATGTCGGCCTTGTCGGCGGCGTACTCCATCGTCACCACGCGGTAGCCTTCCATCGCGGCCTGCAGCGCGTTGATCGGGTCGATCTCGGTCACCCAGACCTGGGCGCTGAGCGCGCGCAGGGCCTGGGCGCTGCCCTTGCCCACGTCGCCGTAGCCGGCCACCACGGCGATCTTGCCGGCGATCATCACGTCGGTGGCGCGCTTGATGGCGTCGACCAGCGATTCACGGCAGCCGTACAGGTTGTCGAACTTGCTCTTGGTGACCGAGTCGTTGACGTTGATCGCGCGGAACAGCAGCGCGCCCTTGGCGGCCATCTCGTTCAAGCGGTGCACACCGGTGGTGGTCTCTTCGGTCACGCCGATGATCTCGGCGGCCTTGCGGCTGTACCAGGTGGCATCGGTGGCCAGCTTGGCCTTGATGGCGGCGTACAGCTCGCGCTCTTCTTCGCTGGTGGGGTGGGCGATCAGCGAGGCATCCTTCTCGGCGCGCTTGCCCAGGTGCATCAGCAGCGTGGCATCACCGCCATCGTCCAGGATCATGTTCGGGCCTTCACCCTTCGCGCCCTTGGCGCCGAACTCGAAGATGCGGTGCGTGTAGTCCCAGTAGTCCTTCAGCGACTCGCCCTTGTAGGCGAACACCGGCGTGCCGCGCTCGACCAGTGCCGCGGCGGCATGGTCTTGCGTGCTGAAGATGTTGCACGAGGCCCAGCGCACTTCGGCGCCCAGCGCCTGCAAAGTCTCCACCAGCACGGCGGTCTGGATGGTCATGTGCAGCGATCCGGTGATGCGCGCGCCCTTCAGGGGCTGACTGGTGGCGTACTCGCTGCGGATGGCCATCAGCGCGGGCATCTCCACCTCGGCGATGTTGAGCTCCTTGCGGCCCCACGCGGCGAGCGTGATGTCGGCGATGGCGTACTGGTCTTGCGGGATCGGCTTGAGAACGGCGTTCATGGCGGTTTGGCTCCAAGAAAATGGGGGCCCACGCAGCACATGACGGAGGTGGTAACAACTCACCCGCGTCAAGAAGCTGGGGGTGAGCGACGTTGCACTGGGAAGTGGTTTCGAGCCTGGGGCCGGGGGGTGGCCTTGCAACGCTCCTCGAAACAGGCTCGCATTCTAAGCACGGCGGGCCGGGTTTGTCCCGGGTTGGGCCGTGCAGTCCGGCACGTGCCGGGTCAGTCGGATTCGAAACGGCGTCAGGCCATCAGCCGCTGGGCCACTTCGGCGGCAATGGCCTCGGCGCCACGCACCAGGGACTGGCGCGCCGCGTCGACCTGGTCGAGCAAGGCGGTGTGGTTGTCGAAGCGCTCGGGCATGTCGACCACCTCCAGGTGCTCGGCACGTGGGTCGATGCCCCGGAAGCCGGCGCTGAAGTAGGTGTCCAGCCAGGGGGTGCCGCCGCGCATCGGCAGCGCCTTGATGCCCGCGATCACGCCGGGCGCGTAAGCGTCCAGCCCGTGCAGGGCGACGAAGCGGCCCATCACGTTGGCCAGCAGCAGGCCATCGGCCTGGGGCGCCAACGCCTGCACCTGGTGCATCAGCGCGTCCTCGTCCTCAGCCGGTTCGGTGGGCACCAGCAGCACCTTGGCATCGGCCGCGTCCAGCGCATCGGCCAGCGCATGTACGAAGTGCTCGTGCAGGCGGGTCTTGTCGGGGTCGAGCGCGGCGGTGAGCTGGTCGGTCTTGAGCTGCACGTCGGCCTCGGTCGCCAGCCGGGTGAGCACCTTGGCCACGGTGCCGCGCGCCAGCGGCGGGGCCATCGCGATCAGCACCTCGTACGCCTCCTCGTAGGGCGGGTCGAGCACGGCCAGGCGGCGAAACGGCGCGCTGCGGCCGGCGGCCAGCATCGGGAAGGGCAGCGCCAGCACCAGCCCACCGGCCAGCCCGCGCTGCAAGGCCTGGCGGCGGTGCATCGTCATGGCGCGGATGCTATCCGCTGGCCGTTCAGTTGCTGTCGCCGGCCAGCTGGTCGTCGCCGCGGCTGGGCACCAGCGACGGCCGGCCGACGATCAGCGGATCGACCGCGCCGATGGCCGGCAGGTTCTTGGGCTGGTAGGGCAGGCGGTGCAGCAGGTAGCGCAATGCGTTGAGCCGTGCGCGCTTCTTGCAATCGCTCTTGATCACCGTCCACGGCGCATCCGACGTGTCGCAGTGCAGGAACATCGCCTCCTTGGCGCGGGTGTAGTCGTCCCACTTGTCCAGGCTGGCCAGGTCGATCGGGCTGAGCTTCCACTGCTTGAGCGGGTGCAGCTTGCGCTCCTTGAAGCGGCGGCGCTGCTCGGCGCGGCTGACCGAGAACCAGAACTTGAACAGGTGCACGCCGCTGCGCACCAGGTGGCGTTCGAACTCGGGCGTCTGGCGCATGAACTCGTCGTACTCGGCGTCGGTGCAGAAGCCCATCACCCGCTCGACGCCGGAGCGGTTGTACCAACTGCGGTCGAACAGCACGATCTCGCCGCGCGTGGGCAGGTGCTGGGTGTAGCGCTGGAAGTACCACTGGCCGCGCTCGACCTCGCTGGGCTTTTCGAGCGCCACCACGCGCGCGCCGCGGGGGTTCAGGTGCTCCATCAAACGTTTGATGGTGCCGCCTTTGCCGGCCGCGTCACGCCCCTCGAACAGGATCACCACCCGCGCGCCGGTGTCCTTGACCCAGGCCTGCAGCTTCAGCAGCTCGACCTGCAGGCGGTACTTCTGCTGCTCGTAGCTGCGCCGCGACAGCAGGTTCTTGTAGGGGTACTTGCCTTCACGCCAGCCGGAAGCCAGCTCGGTGTCGGCGTCTTTGTCGGGCGTGGTGCGGGCATCGGGCTGGAACAACAGCCGGCGCAGCGCCTTCAGGTCGTCGGGCGAGGCGCCGTCCATCAGCGTCTGCAACTCGGCCAGCACCGTACCGGCACTGGCGCCCTGGGCGTGGCTGGACAGCACGTCGGACAAGGCCATGGCCTGCTCGGTGCGCGCGCCGGTGGTGGCGCGCGAGATGGTGTTGGTGGCGATGTCGCGGGTCTTCAGCGAGGGCGCGATGTCGCCGCTGTCCACCGGCCGGCTGGCCGCGCGCGGGCGGCGTTGGGCGGCGGGCGGGGTGGCCGGTTTGGCAGGCGACTGGCCGGCTGGTGTGCCAGCCGGTTTGGCAGGCGGTTTTGCAGGCGGTCTTGCAGCGGGTTTGGCAGCAGACCGGGTGGACGCCTTGGCCTTGCGGCTGGCGGCCGGGCTGCCGGCTGGGGCGGGGGTGACGGTGTTTTCTTTGGCCATGCAAACTCCGGTGACGACGCGATGAATCGAACATGATCCCGCCGATGCACCGGCCTGGGTGTTGACCATGGTCAAAGCGAGGCACGCCGCGGCCGCTGGCCGTGACCGAGGTGACGCTGTGGGAGACTTCTTCGATGCCCTCGCCCCGCGCCCTCGACACGCCCGCCGCGGCCGCCGGTCGCCTGCGCCCGCTGGCCGATCTGCCGGCGGCGCGCCTGGCCCGGCTGCGCGGCGTGCTGACCGACATCGACGACACGTTGACCCGCGATGGCGCCATCGAGCCCGCTGCGCTGGCCGCGCTGCACCGGCTGGCCGACGCCGGCGTGCCGGTCATCGCCATCACCGGCCGCCCGGCCGGCTGGAGCGAGCCGTTTGCCCTGGCCTGGCCGGTGGCGGCCATCGTCGCCGAGAACGGCGCGGTGATGCTGCGGCGCCGGGGCGGGGTGCTGCAGGTCGACTTCGAGGCCGACGCCGACCAGCGCGCCGCCAACCAGCGCCAGTTGCAGGCCTGCGCGTTGGCGGTGCTGGCTGCGGTGCCCGGTGCCACGCTGGCGCAGGACAGCGCTGGCCGGCTGACCGACATCGCCATCGACCACAGCGAATTCGCCCATCTCGACGCGGGCCAGATCGCGCGCGTGGTGGCGGTGATGCGCAGCCACGGGCTCACCGCCACGGTCAGCTCGATCCACATCAACGGCTGGATCGGCACCCATGGCAAGCCCAGCGGCGCGCGCTGGGCGGTGACGCAGGCGCTGGGCTGGCCGTTCGTCGCCGAGGACTGGGTCTACGTGGGCGACTCGACCAACGACCAGGCGATGTTCGAGGCGCTGCCGCTGAGCGTGGGCGTGGCCAACATCGCGCGCTTCGTGCCGCAGTTGTCGGCCTTTCCGGGCTACGTGACGCCCAGTGAGCGTGGCGTCGGTTTCGCCGAGCTGGCCGACGCGCTGCTGGCGGCACGGGCCAGCCGCTGCAGTGCCGCATGACGGCCGACACCGGCGCTGCCAGCCGCGCGCGGGTGCTGCGCCAGGCGCTGGCGCTGTCGCTGGGCGCCGCGGTGTCGCTGGGGCTGGCGCGCTTCTCGTATGCGCTGCTGCTGGGGCCGATGCGTGCCGACCTGGGCTGGAGCTACTTCACCGCCGGCGCGATGAACACCGGCAACGCCGCCGGCTACCTGCTGGGTGCGCTGGTGATGCCGCGGCTGATGGCCAAGGTCGGCCCGAAGGCGGCGCTGGTGGGGGGCGGCCTGGCCACCGCGCTGCTGCTGATGCTGCACGGCATGGTCACCGACAACGGCGCGCTGATGGCGCTGCGCCTGGCCTCGGGCGCGGCCAGCGCCGCCACCTTCGTGGCCGGTGGGCTGCTGGCGGCGCGGCTGGGCGGGCAGGCGGTGGCGGCAGCACCGGGCAGCGGCCTGGGCGCCGGCCTGGTGCTGGGCTTGTACTACGGGGGCACCGGGCTGGGCATCATCGTCTCGGCGTTTCTGGTGCCGGCCTTCGACCGCGTGGGCGCGGCGCATGGCTGGCAACCGGCCTGGCAGGCGCTGGGCGCGGTGGCCTTGGGGCTGACGGTGCTGATGGCGCTGGGCACGGCGCGTGACGCGCCGGTGGCCGGCACTGCCGCCACCCAGGCGCCGGTGCCCTGGCGCGCGCTGGGCTGGGCGCTGGCGGGCTACGCGATGTTCGGCCTGGGCTACATCGGCTACATGACCTTCATCGTCACGCTGCTGCGTGAGCAGCAGCTGGGCAGCACGGCGATCACCGCCTTCTACGTCACGCTGGGCCTGGGCGTGGTGGCCTCGTCGTGGTTGTGGGCCGGGCTGCTGCAGCGCTGGCGCGGCGGCCAGGTGCTGGCGCTGCTGAACGGGCTGCTGGCGCTGGCCACCGTGCTGCCGGTGCTCAGCCCCCATCCGTTGGCGGTGTTCGGCTCGGGCGCACTGTTCGGCGCGGTGTTCCTGTCGGTGGTGGCCTCGACCACCGCGCTGGTGCGCCACAACCTGCCCGTGGCCGCCTGGCCACGGGGCATCGCGGCCTTCACCATCCTCTTTGCGCTGGGGCAGATCGCCGGCCCCAGCCTGGTCGGCCTGATCGCCGACGGCCCCGGCGGCCTGGCGCGTGGGCTGGCGCTGAGTGCCGCGATGCTGGCCTTGGGTGCGGTGCTGGCGCTGGCGCAGCGGCCCTTGCGCCGCAGTTGAGCGACTTCAGGCCAGGCCGAGGAACTGCTGCAGCCGCTGCAACTCGTCGTCCAGCGCCGCCGCAAATCCCGCCTCGCGCGGTGCCCGGCCGGCCACGTAGCCCAGCTCGGGCACCAGCACCCCGTCGCGCAGCGCCAGGTTGCCCCAGCCGATGACCCTGTCGCGCCACAGCAGGGGCAGCGCGTAATAACCCCGCACGCGTTTTGGCGCCGGGGTGTAGGCCTCGAAGCGGTAGGCCCAGCCCCACAGCAGCTCGAAGCGGCGGCGGTCCCACACGATGGGATCGAAGGGGGCCAGCAGGCGCACGCTGTCGGTCATCGCACGCGATGGGTGGCGTGCCGACGCGGGCTGCTCGCCGTCGGGCCAGACCCAGCGCACGCCGCCCACCTCGGCCTGCGGCAGGCGCTGTTTTGCGCGCGCCAGTGCGGCCGCCCGCAGGTGCGCCCACTGCGGCGCGCCACCACGCAGGTGGCTGATCAGCTGGCCCAGCGTCGCCAGCGGCAGCGGCGCGTACTTGGCCACCACCACGTCGACCAGCGCATCCATCGCGGTGATGGGGTCGGGTGCTTCGCCCTCGGCCGGCCGCACCGCGTACAGCCGCACGCCGCCCTCGCGCCGGGCGATGCGCAGCAGGCCGCGGTAGTGCATCGCGTCGAGCAGCTGCGTGCTGGCGTTCGACGAGCCGCCGAACCAGTTGCGCGCCTTGCCATGCTGGAACTGCGCGTCGACTTCGCGCGGGTGCACCACGCCGCGCTCGCGCACGAAGTCCAGCACCGCGGCGGCTTGTCGGTGGCGCGCCGCCGGCCAGGGCGTGCGGGGCGTGCGCGGGTGCATCAGCGCATGCGTGGTGCGCGGCAGGAAGCCGTAGTTGACGAAGAAATCCTCCTCGATGGCCAGCCGGGGGTAGCGCGCTTCCAGGTCGCCGGCGCGGTAGTCCTTGACGCGGTGGCGCAGCGTCAGGTCTTGCGCGCGAGCCGGCGCGCGGATCGGATCGGCCTGCACGAAGCCCAGACTGGTGATCGCCTGGCCCAGCGTGGTGGGCGCAAACAGCGTGCGTGCCACGGCGTGGTGGCGAAGATGATCCAGCGTGAGGGCGGCGGCCATGCCGGCAGCCTACCAGCGGCGACAATCGACAGCTGTTGCAACCCCACCGCCACGCCGCCATGAAACCGATCGGAACTCCGCTGTCCCCCCATGCCACCCGCGTCATGCTGCTGGGCAGCGGTGAGCTGGGCAAGGAGGTGCTGATCGCGCTGCAGCGCCTGGGCGTCGAGACCATCGCCGTCGACCGCTACGACAACGCGCCGGGCCAGCAGGTGGCGCACCACGCGCGCACCATCACGATGAGCGACGGCGCGGCGCTGCGGGCGCTGATCGAGGCCGAGCGGCCTGATCTGGTGGTGCCCGAGATCGAGGCCATCGCCACCCCGGTGCTCGAGGCGCTGGAGGCCGAAGGCCAAATCCGCTGCATTCCCACCGCCCGCGCCGCGCGGCTGACGATGGACCGCGAGGGCATCCGCCGCCTGGCCGCCGAGACGCTGGGGCTGCCGACCAGCCCCTACCGGTTCTGCGATTCGCTGGCCGAATTGCAGGCGGCGATCGACGCAGGCATCGGCTACCCCTGCATCGTCAAGCCGGTGATGAGCAGCAGCGGCAAGGGCCAGAGCAAGATCGACGGCCCCGCCGATGTGCAGACCGCGTGGGACTACGCGATGGCCGGCGGCCGGGTCGGCCCGGGCCGCGTGATCGTCGAGGGTTTCATCGACTTCGACTACGAGATCACCCAGCTGACGGTGCGTGCGCTCGGTGCCGACGGTTCGGTCGAGACGTCTTTCTGCGACCCGATCGGCCATGTGCAGGTCAGCGGCGACTATGTCGAAAGCTGGCAGCCGCATCCGATGCACCCGGCCGCGCTGCAGCGCTCGCGCGAGATTGCCAAGGCGGTGACCGACAACCTGGGCGTGGGCCTGGACGGGCAGCCCTCCGGGCTGGGCCTGTTCGGCGTCGAGCTGTTCGTCAAGGGCGAGAACGTGTGGTTCAGCGAGGTCAGCCCGCGCCCGCACGACACTGGCATGGTGACGATGATCACCCAGTGGCAGAACGAGTTCGAGTTGCACGCGCGCGCCATCCTGGGCCTGCCGGTGGACACCACGCTGAAGAGCCCCGGCGCGAGTGCGGTGATCTACGGCGGCGTGGAGGCGACGGGCATCGTCTTCGACGGTGTGGCTGACGCGATGCGGGTGCCCAACAGCGACATCCGCTTGTTCGGCAAACCCGAGAGCTTCGTCAAGCGCCGCATGGGCGTGGCGCTGGTGCATGACGCCGATGTGGAGCGGGCGCGGGCGCAGGCCAAGCTGGCGGCTTCGTTGGTGAAGCCGCGCAAGGCCTGAAACGACAAGGGCAGCCGAAGCTGCCCTTTTGGGTGCCACCCCAGCCGAGGTGGCTGGGTTGCTTACAGGCCGGCTGCAGCCTTCAGTGCAGCCGCTTTGTCCGTCCGCTCCCAGGTGAATTCCGGCTCTTCGCGCCCGAAGTGACCGTAGGCCGCGGTCTTCTGGTAGATCGGGCGCAGCAGGTCCAGCATCTGGATGATGCCCTTGGGCCGCAGGTCGAAGTGCTCGGCCACCAGTGCGGCGATCTTCTCGTCAGAGATCACGCCGGTGCCTTCGGTGTAGACCGTCACGTTCATCGGCTTGGCCACGCCGATGGCGTAGGCCACCTGCACCTGGCACTGGCGCGCCAGGCCGGCAGCCACCACGTTCTTGGCCACGTAGCGTGCGGCATAGGCGGCCGAGCGGTCGACCTTGCTCGGATCTTTGCCCGAGAACGCGCCGCCGCCGTGCGGGCAGGCGCCGCCGTAGGTGTCGACGATGATCTTGCGCCCGGTCAGGCCGCAGTCGCCCTGCGGGCCGCCGACGACGAAACGCCCGGTCGGGTTGATCAGGTACTTGGTGTCCTTGGTCAGCCAGGCCGCCGGCAGCACCGGCTTGATGATCTCTTCGCGCACCGCCTCGTAGAAGGCGTCGGTCATGCGGTTGCCCAGGCTGTACTCGGGCGCGTGCTGGCTGCTCAGCACCACGGTGTCGATGCTGTGCGGCTTGCCGTCGACGTAGCGCAGCGTCACCTGACTCTTGGCGTCGGGGCGCAGGAAGGGCAGGCGGCCGTCCTTGCGCACCTGGGCCTGGCGCTCGACCAGGCGGTGGGCGTAGTGGATCGCCGCGGGCATCAGCTCGGGTGTCTCGTCGCAGGCGTAGCCGAACATCAGGCCCTGGTCGCCGGCGCCGGTGTTGAGGTGGTCGTCGCTGGCGTGATCGACGCCCTGGGCGATGTCGTTGCTCTGCTTGTCGTAGGCCACCAGCACCGCGCAGCCCTTGTAGTCGATGCCGAAATCGCTGTTGTCGTAGCCGATGCGCTTGAGCGTGTCGCGCGCCACCTGGATGTAATCCACGTTGGCTTGCGTGGTGATCTCGCCGGCCAGCACCACCAGGCCGGTGTTGGTCAGCGTCTCGGCAGCCACGCGGCTGCGTGGGTCTTGCGCAAAGATCGCGTCGAGGATGGCATCCGAGATCTGGTCGGCCACCTTGTCGGGATGGCCCTCGGAGACGGATTCGGATGTGAAGAGAAAGTCGTTCGCCACTTGCATACACTCCAGGTTGGTTGAAAGCTGCGTCGCCGTTTCAACCGCTCTTTACTTCTGGAATGGCGGCGAACGCTTTAGCGGCATTTGACGTGGATCGGTGCCCGGGGGCACTGCTCACACGGCGTGGTCTGAGTGCCACGCATCGCCCCGCAAGTTGTCCTTTAACTCGGCGATGCCGCGATTATATAAACGATGCTGACGCTGATGGCTTGGTTGTCCCGGCGGCGCCTGGGCACTTTGCACGCTTGGGGCGCGCTGCTGGGCTGGTTGGCCTACGCCCTGTCGGGCACTTACCGCCGCCGCCTGCGCGCCCATGTGGCGCTGGCCGGGCTGGGCACCGAGGTGCGCCGGCAGGCGGTGGCCGAGACCGGCCGCATGGTGGCCGAGCTGCCCTGGTTGTGGCTGCGGCCGATCGACCGGCCGCTGGGCGCGGCGGTGCATTGGCAGGGGGCTGATCTGATCGAGGCGGCGCTGGCCGAAGGCCGTGGCCTGGTGCTGCTGACGCCGCACCTGGGCTGTTTCGAAGTGTGTGCGCAGGCCATTGCCGAGCACTTCGGCCAGCGCACCCGGCTGACCGCGATGTACCGCCCGGCACGCCAGCCCTGGCTGCGCACACTGGAGGAAACCGCCCGCGCCCGCCCCGGTCTGGCCACCGCGCCGGCCGCGCTGGCGGGGGTGAGGCAGATGATCCGCGCCCTGCGCCGTGGCGAGGCGGTGGGCCTGCTGCCCGACCAGGTGCCGCCAGAGGGCATGGGCGTGTGGGCACCGTTTTTCGGCCAGCCGGCCTACACGATGACGCTGGCCGCGCGCCTGGTGCAGCAGACCGGCGCGGCGCTGTTGCTGATCTGGGCCGAGCGCCTGCCCCAGGGGCGCGGCTACCTGCTGCGGGTGAGCCCGCCGGCGCAGCCGCTGCCCACCCAGGTGGCCGGCGGTGGCGACGACCAGGCACTGGCCCTGGCCTGCGCCACCACGATCAACCGCGAGATGGAGCGGTTGATCGCCCAGTGCCCCGGCCAGTACCTGTGGGGCTACCTCCGCTACAAGCAGCCGCGCCGGGTGCATGCGGCCACCGGCGAGGAGGCACCGTCATGAGGGGCGACACCGTCGCGCGCGCCGTGCTGGGCCTGCTGTGGCTGCTGCAGCGCCTTCCGCTGGGCGTGCAGGCGGCACTGGGCCGCGGGCTGGGCGCGGTGCTGCATGCGCTGGCCGGATCGCGTCGGCGGGTGGCGCTGCGCAACGTCGAGCTGTGTCTGCCCGGGCTGGATGCGGCCGCGCGCGCCCGGCTGGTGCGCCAGCACTTCGGCTGGCTGGCGCGCAGCCTGCTGGAGCGCGGCCTGCTCTGGTACGCCCCGCCCGAGCGGCTGAAGCGGCTGATCCACGTCGAGGGCGACGTCGGCCTGGCCGAGCGCAGCGACAAGCCGGTGATGTGGCTGGTGCCGCACTTCGTGGCGCTGGACGTGGCCGGCGTGGCCACCCAGCTGTTTCAGGGGCGCAAGGTGGCGTCGATCTACCAGGCGCAGAGCAACCGGGTGTTCGACGCGGCGATGCGCACCGGCCGGCTGCGTTTCGGCCTGGGCGAGGTGTATGCGCGCAGCGAGCGCGCGCTGCCGCTGGTGCGGGCGATCAAGCGCGGCAGCGCCTTCTTCAACCTGCCCGACATGGATTTCGGCGCCAAGGATGCGGCCTTCGTGCCCTTCTTCGGCGTGCCGGCGGCCACGCTGCTGGCGCCGGCGCGCATGGCCCGCTCGCTGGGCATGGTGGTGCAGCCGGTGGTCGCCGAGATCCTGCCCGGTGGCGCGGGCTACCGGGTGCGCTTCCTGCCGCCCTGGGACGACTTCCCCGGGGCCGATGACGAGGCCGCCGCGCTGCGCATGAACCGCTGGATCGAGGAACAGATCGGCCGCAACCCGGCGCAGTACTTGTGGGTGCACAAGCGCTTCAAGACGCGGCCCGAAGGTGAACCGCCCTTGTATTGACCCCCGGCCGATAATCCATCGATGCGATTGAAGTTCACCAAGATGCAGGGCGCGGGCAACGACTTCGTCGTGCTCGACGCCACCCAGGGGCCGATCGAGCTGCGGCCCGATCAACTTCGCCACCTGGGCGACCGCCGCCTCGGCGTGGGTGCCGACCAGATCCTGCTGGTCGAGCCCTCGCGCAGTGCCGATGCCGACTTCCGCTACCGCATCTTCAACAACACCGGCGACGAGGTCGAGCATTGCGGCAACGGTGCGCGCTGCTTCGTGCGCTTCGTGCATCAGCGCGGCCTGACCAGCAAGCGCACGGTGACCGTCGACACCGTCAACAACCGGCTGCAGCTGCACCTGCAGGACGACGGCCGGGTGACGGTGGACATGAACCGGCCGATCTTCGACCTGGCCCGTGTGCCTTTCGATCCACGCGGCCTGCAGCCGCAGCATGAGGCCGGTTTCGACCTGTGGCCACTCGACGTGGGCGAGGGCCGGGTGCTGCAGGTGGCGGTGCTGTCGATGGGCAACCCGCATGCGGTGCACCGGGTGGTCGACGTGCGCGAGGCGCCGGTGGCCGAGCTGGGCCCGCGCATCGAACAGCACGCCCGCTTTGCGCGCAAGGTCAACGCCGGCTTCATGCAGGTGCTGGCGCGCGACCAGATCGCGCTGCGGGTCTACGAACGTGATGCCGGCGAGACGCTGGCCTGCGGCACCGGCGCCTGCGCCGCCGTGGTGGCCGGCATCCGGCTGGGCTGGCTGGACCGCAAGGTGGACGTGCAGGCGCGCGGCGGCCTGCTCACCATCGAGTGGCCCGACGACGAGGCCAGCGTGCTGATGACCGGCCCGGCCGAAACAGTGTTTGAAGGGGAGATTGAACTGTGAGCTTAGAAGGCGCGATCACCGAGAGCGACATTGCCAACTACCTGGCCAACACACCGGGCTTTTTCGAGCGCCATGCCGAGTTGCTGGCCAGCATCCAGCTGACCAGCCCGCATGGCCAGCGCGCGGTGTCGCTGCAGGAGCGGCAGATGGAAATGCTGCGCGAGAAGATCAAGGGGCTGGAGCAGCAGATCATGGAAATGATCCGCCATGGCCGCGAGAACGTGGCCATCGCCGATCGGCTGCACCGCTTCATCCGGGCGATCCTGCTGGCGCCTTCGCCGGCCGGGCTGCCGGTGGAGCTGGTGCGCTCGCTGCAGCATGAATTCTTGATCCCGCAGGCGGCGATCCGGGTCTGGGGCGTGGATGCGGCCTTCGAAGGCCTGCCCTTCACGCTGGGCGTCAGCGACGACGTCAAGTCGTTCGCCGCCAGCCTGGGCCAGCCCTATTGCGGGCTGAACGCGGGCTTCGAGGCGGCGGCCTGGCTGGACGATGCCGCCACCGTCACCTCGATCGCGCTGATCCCGCTGCGCGCCGGTGCGGGTGATGCGCCGGTCGGCCTGCTGGTGCTGGGCTCACCCGACCCCACGCGCTACACGGGTGAGATGAGCACCGACTTCCTGCTGCGCGTCGGCGAGGTGGCCAGCGCAGCGCTCACTCGATTGATGGCGCCGAAGTAAGCCGGTCTCGGCCCGCTTCGATCTCATGCCGCAGCCCGTATCGCCGCCGTTGGGCGAGGGCATCACCCGCTTCCTGCAGCACCTGCGGGTGGAGCGGCGCCTCGCCGAGCGCACGCTGGCGATGTATGCCGACGCGCTGGGCTGGCTGCAGCAGTTGGCCGCAGACGACGGCGTCGAGTTGCCGCGCGCCCAGTCGCACCACATCCGCGGCTGGGCCGCGCGGCTGCGTGAGCGCGGCCTGGGCCCACGCAGCATCGCCATCGCGCTGGCGGCCTGGCGCGGGCTCTTCAAGCACTGGGGCCGCGAGCGGTTGGTGACGCACAACCCGGTCGACGGCATCCGCGCGCCCAAGGCGCCCAAGCCACTGCCCAAGGCGCTGAACGTCGACCAGGCCGTGGCGCTGGCCCAGCAAGAGAGCGCCAGCGGCAACCCGGCCCTGCGTGCACGCGACCATTGCATCGTCGAGCTGCTCTACGGCTGCGGCCTGCGCGTGGGCGAGCTGACCGGGCTGGACGTGGCCGCCGGCACCGATGCCGCCGGCTGGATCGACGCCGCCGACGCCACCGCGCATGTGCTGGGCAAGGGCCGCAAGCGCCGCAGCGTGCCGGTGGGCGGCCCGGCGTTGGCCGCGCTGGCCGCCTGGCTGGCGCTGCGCGGTGAACTGGCGCGGCCCGACGAGCCGGCGCTGCTGGTCAGCAACCGCGGCACGCGGCTGAGCGACAGCCAGGTGCGCAGCCGCCTGCAACTGCTGGCGCGTGATGCCGGCCTGGCCACCGGCGTGCATCCGCACATGCTGCGCCACAGTTACGCCTCGCACCTGCTGCAGTCCAGCGGTGATCTGCGTGCGGTGCAAGAGCTGTTGGGCCATGCCAGCATCACCACCACCCAGGTCTATACCAAGCTCGACTTCCAGCACCTGGCCAAGGTCTACGACGCGGCGCATCCGCGGGCCAAGCGCAAGTGACCGCGCGCCGACAATCGCGTCCATGAAATCAATCCGACTGCGCGACGGCAAGGAGCGCTCGTTGCAGCGCCGCCACCCCTGGGTGTTCGAGGGCAGCATCGCCCGCGGCAGCGCCGACGCTGGCGAATTGGTGCGGGTGGAGGCGCACGACGGCCGCTTTCTGGCCTGGGGTGCCTACAGCCCGAGCTCGATGATCCGCGTGCGCGCCTGGAGCTTTGTCGAGACCGAGCGCATCGACGCGGCGTTTTTCCAGGTCCGGCTGCAGCGTGCTGTTCGCCTGCGCAGCCGGCTGGCGATTGCCAGCGACGGCCAGCGCCTGGTGCATGGCGAGGCCGACGGCCTGCCCGGGCTGATCGTCGACCGCTACGGCGACGTGCTGAGCGCGCAGTTCCTGTCGGCCGGCGCCGAGCGCTGGCGCGAGACCATTGCCGATGCGCTGCTGCAGATCACCGGGCTGCAGCGGCTCTACGAGCGCAGCGACGCCAGCGTGCGGGCATTGGAAGGCCTGGCCGAGCGCACCGGCTGGCTGCGCGGCGAGGGGCCCACCGACGTGACGATCCAGGAGCATGGCTGGGCGCTGGGCCTGGACGTGGCGCTGGGCCACAAGACCGGCTACTACCTCGACCAGCGCGACAACCGCAAGCGCTTTGCCGACCTGGTGCGCCAGTTCGGCTGCCAGTCGGTGCTGAACTGCTACAGCTACACCGGCGGCTTCAGCGTAGCGGCGCTGGCCGGTGGCGCCACCGAGGTGGTCAGCGTCGATTCATCAGCCCCGGCGCTGGCGCAGGCGCGCGACAACCTGCGCCGCAACGGCTTCGACGACAGCCGCTGCGGCTTTGTCGATGCCGACGTCAATGCCACGCTGCGCGAACTGATCGCGGCCGGCCGATCGTTCGACGCCATCGTGCTCGACCCGCCCAAGTTTGCGCCCACCGCCGCGCACGCCGAGCGCGCGGCGCGCGCCTACAAGGACATCAACCGCCTGGCGCTGCGGCTGCTGGCGCCGGGCGGGCTGCTGCTGACCTTCAGCTGCTCGGGCGGGGTGAATGCCGACCTGTTCCACAAGATCGTGGCCGGCGCCGGCATCGATGCGGGCGTCAACGCCGCCATCCTGCAGCGGCTGGAGGGGGCCCGCGATCACCCGACCACGATCGAGTTTCCCGAGGGCGAGTACCTCAAGGGGCTGGCGCTGCTGAAGCAGTAGGCGTTGCGCTGCCGGCTACGGCGTGGGCGAAGGCAGCGCCACCGCCGGCTCGAACTTCGCCCGGTGCGTGGCGAAGAAGCTCTTGACGTTGCGCACGTTGGCGTCCTGCGTGAACAGCCGCTGCACCAGCGCGTGGTAGGCCGCCATGTCGGGCAGCCACAGCACCAGCACCAGATCGGGCCCGGGCGAGACGCGGTAGCACTGCTGCACCGGGGCTTCAGCCACCGCACGCGCCTCGAAGGCGGCCACGTGCTCGGCACCCTGCCGGTCGAGCGTCACCTCGACGATGGCACTGAGCCCGCCCACCAGGGCCGGCGAGACGATGGCCACCTGGCGCTCGATCACGCCGCCTTCCACCAACCTGCGCACCCGGCGCAGCGCGGTGGCCGGCGAGACATGCGCCGCCTCGGCCAGCGCCTGGTTCGAGCGTGAGGCATCGGCCTGCAGCAGGTTCAGCAGGCGGTGGTCGATGGCATCCAGTGTCGCGGGGTCGATCGATTCGGTCATGAGGCACGTATTCTGGCAATTTCCTTGCTTCAAATGCGTATCTCGGCCATTTATTGCCGAATGACGCAAACTTTGCACACTTATTTCTTGAGGGGCTGCTTACGATGCGCCCCTGTCTGAACCTCAGGAATCAACACCATGTGTGGCATCGTCGGCGCCGTCAGCACCCGCAACATCGTCCCGGTCCTCGTCGAGGGCCTCAAGCGGCTGGAGTACCGCGGCTACGACTCCTGCGGCGTGGCCGTGCACCAGGACGGTGAACTGCGCCGCACCCGCAGCACCAGCCGCGTGGCCGAGCTGGGGGCCCAGATCGAACAAGACCACGTGCAAGGCGGCACCGGCATTGCCCACACCCGCTGGGCCACCCACGGCGTGCCGGCGCTGCACAACGCCCACCCGCATTTTTCGGGCAATCGCATCGCGCTGGTGCACAACGGCATCATCGAAAACCATGACGAACTGCGCGCCGAGCTGAAGAACAAGGGCTACGTCTTCGAGAGCCAGACCGATACCGAGGTCATCGCCCACCTGGTGCACCAGCTCTACGACGGCGACCTGTTCGACGCGGTGCAGCGCGCCACCACCCGGCTGAAGGGCGCCTACGCCATCGCCGTGTTCTGCCGCGACGAGCCGCACCGCGTGGTGGGCGCGCGCGAAGGCAGCCCGCTGGTGCTGGGGGTTGGCCAAGGGGAAACCTTTCTCGCCAGTGACGCGATGGCGCTGGCCGGCGTGACCGACCAGATCGTCTACCTGGAAGAGGGCGACGTGGTCGACCTGCAGATGGGCAAACACTGGATCACCGCGCGCCAACCCGATGGCCGCTACGAGCGGGTGCAGCGCGAGGTGCGCACGGTGCACGCCCACACCGGCGCGGCAGAGCTGGGCCCCTACCAGCACTACATGCAGAAGGAGATCTTCGAGCAGCCGCGCGCCATCAGCGACACGCTGGAGGCGGTGGCCGGCATCACGCCCGAGTTGTTCGGCGACGGCGCGCATCAGGTCTTCAAGGACATCGACCGCGTGTTGATCCTGGCCTGCGGCACCAGCTACTACTCGGGCAGTGCGGCCAAGTACTGGCTGGAGAGCATCGCCGGCATCCCCTGCAGCGTGGAGATCGCCAGCGAGTACCGCTACCGCGACAGCGTGCCCGATCCGCGCACGCTGGTGGTCACCATCAGCCAGAGCGGCGAGACGGCCGACACCATCGCCGCGCTCAAGCACGCCCGCAGCCTGGGCATGAGCAACACGCTGACCATCTGCAACGTCAGCACCAGCGCGATGGTGCGTGAGTGCAAGCTGCACTTCCTGACCCGCGCCGGGGTGGAGATCGGCGTGGCCAGCACCAAGGCCTTCACCACCCAGCTGGTGGCGCTGTTCCTGCTGACGCTGACGCTGGCGCAAAGCCGCGGCCGGCTCAGCGACGCGCAGGAGGCCCAGCACATGAAGGCGCTGCGCCACCTGCCCGCCGCGGTGCAGGCGGTGCTGGCGCTGGAGCCGCAGGTGATCGCCTGGGCCGCTGAATTTGCGCGCAAGGAAAACGCGCTGTTCCTGGGCCGCGGCCTGCACTACCCGATCGCGCTGGAAGGCGCGCTCAAGTTGAAGGAGATCAGCTACATCCACGCCGAGGCCTACCCGGCCGGTGAGTTGAAGCACGGCCCGCTGGCGCTGGTGACCAGCGCGATGCCGGTGGTCACCATCGCCCCCAACGACGCGCTGCTCGAGAAGCTCAAGAGCAACCTGCAGGAGGTGCGCGCCCGCGGCGGCGAGCTGTTCGTGTTTGCCGACACCGACACCCACATCACCAGCGAGCCCGGCGTGCACGTGATCCGCATGCCTGAACATTACGGCGCGCTGTCGCCCATCCTGCACGTGGTGCCGCTGCAACTGCTGGCGTACCACACCGCCTGCGCGCGGGGCACCGATGTCGACAAGCCACGCAACCTGGCCAAGTCCGTGACGGTGGAGTGAGCGACCTGCATAACCAATGAAGTTGTTCTGCCCAAAAAATTGGTCGTAAACAGGCAACTACAGTCGAAAACTGACCAATGACGCGGAACAGCATGCCGGCGTGAAAACGGACTTCCTAGCCGCGCTCCAGTTCGGCCAGGAGTGCGGCTTGAGGTCGGGCGAGACCGAGTGCTGCGATCATTTCTTCTGGCTGCCCAGGAATGTTACGGCGTGGCCACGCAGGGCCGCAGCAAACCGTGAGAACGTCAGGTCTTTCGCGGGCTGCGAGATTACCGTCGCCTTCGCGTTCGTCGCCATCAGGAAGCACGACGCGTTGTAAATCCGCTCAAGCACGAGGCGGCGGCAAAGCAACTCATATCGTTCTGCGTATGAGACGCCCTTGTACTTGACGGCGCCCTTCGTCTTGGCCGGAACTTCAGTGCCCCGGAACACTGGATCGACCTTGAAGTAAGGCTCCTTGTTCCTGACGGAAACCTTGACGCTGTCCCTGTCTTCGAGAAGAAAGAGATACCCGAGGAAGGGCGTCGGTGCCCCTTCGCCGAACCGGCTTTCGCGATATGCGGTCCACAGGTCCTTGGCGCTTCCAACCGCCTCCTCGGAGCGGTTGTTAACGTTGTTGCCGATCGATTTCCCTGCCTGCGACTTGAACTCCATTGCAAGCACCAGTTGACCTTCTGAAATGACAATCAAATCCCACTTCTTGGTGGCGCGAAAGTAGCCCGGTAGTTCCAACGCCGTGCGTGTCCGAACATCAAACCGCTTGAGGCCTGCCTCACACAGAATGTCGGCGACGAGGACTTCTAACGCACCCATCTGGGTGCCGCCGGTGACCTCACCGCAAGTCCCGGCATCGATCCTGCCGGACTCAACCTGCCTCTCCTTGTTCTTCGTTCGCGCGTCCCAATACCCTTGCACCGCCTCTTGCAGCCGCTTCTCCACATCAATCTTGTTGGCCAAGACTTCCTCCCAATGCTGATCGTTCTTCCTTGGACAGACCGTAGAGACTGAAGGTTGCGCGGTTGCAGGCCTCGAGATCCTGTGCCTCGGCCGCCCGCTTCAGTTCGTGCCGCATCGCTGAGGGCACGTCCTTCCACTTCGGTACACGGATACGCCGCAGGTACTGTGCCTGGAAACGCAGGAAGCCGCCGCGCATGCGTGTCGAGTAGGTCGCAACAAACAGCCGGGCGATACCAGACAGGAGCACGGCCTGAAGCGCACGCAACTCCCACTCGTCCGCCGTGATGAAGTACAGGTTGTGGTGCGGGTAAAGCAGCCCATCTTCATAGACGATGTGGGCTTCGCCCTTGATGTCCGGTACCAGCAGCTTTGGCTTCGTTGCTAGCGACGGCGTGATGCGGTCAATCGTGCGGTACCAGTTGGCGGGTGCTTTTCGCGCGCAGTGCCGACCAGCGATCTCATCTTTGCGCGCTTCGAGGTAAAGCTTTAGGCGCGGATAGTCTGCGAGGTCTACCAGACCGCCGCCGTCCGCAAACGGATTGACGACACCGAATCCGCGCCACTCGACCGTGCCGTTCAGAATGTCACGCGTCATTACCAGCGGCAGCTTGCGATCATCTTCGACATCAAGCGAATCGAACTGCCCGATGAACGCCTGATCAGCTCCGGTGGCCACGCCAATGCCAACCTTGCAGCCCGCATCTTCGAGCGCCGGGAAGTCCTCTTCGAGGCGCCGCACCAGCGCCAATTGAACTGACGACTCCAGAATCCACGGTTCCGAGCCTGCCGTGACGCCCGAAAGTTCGCGCACTGCTCCGGACGTCTTCGGCAGCTGTTTCGCCAGAAGCTGCGAGGCCAGGGCACCGAGCACCGCCCCGTCAATGGCCGGGCGGAATGCAATGCGTGTTGTGCCAGCCTTCTCGCGCGTGATGATGGTGATGGCCGGGTACGCGATTACGTCAGAGTGGAAGGCGGGCGTGTCCGTCATATCGACGTGCACCTTCAAATGGAACTCCTTCGCAACCAGTGCCCGCAGCGGTCCGCCGTAGCGGTTCTTCATCCAGCGGTCAGCGCAGATGAAGCCGAGCGCACCGCCATTGGCAAGAAGACCCAGCGAGCGCTCAATGAAAGGAATATAGAGATCAGCGCGGTCATACATCGTCGTGTAGCGGCTGCGGTACTCGGAGAGAAGCGCAGCAGGGATCAATTCCTGCCGGACGTAGGGTGGATTGCCGATGACTAAATCGAACGCCTCCGGGATCTCTGTGAGCAGAAAGTCCCCGCGCAGCAGCCAGCGGTTCGCAATCGCCTCTGCCGCGCGCGCGCCGATACCGACAGTGGTCAGACGGACTATCACCGCCGCGTGCGTGCGGTTAAACGTGTCGTGGTGCAATTCGACCGCGCGGATGCAGTCGCCCAGCGCTTCCAGCGGGTGCGTGATCTTGCCCGTGGCTTTCCACGCATGCAGCAGGCGGTCGATAGCAGGAAACAGGAAATCGCCATCACCGAACGATGGCTCAAGCAGCCTAAGCTTGTGCAGGGGCCTGTCGCTGGTGTAGCCAGTCAGGTCAAGGATGAAGTCCACGACCTCGCGGCGCGTGAAGATCGCGCCGCGCGCCTCGATGCCGCCGGCATTGGCCAACTCTTCGACCGCTGCCGTGACGGGGCAGAGATCAAGAAACGAAGGCTGGCGCAGCAGAAGATTCATGTTCCTGGCTCATTGGTGATCATTGCAGGTGCGGTCTAGCGTCGCGTTTTATCGGGCGCATTCGGATCGTCGTCACACCTGTCGTAACCCCGGATCGTGCCTCCCTTGCGGCGAAGACGACCTCAACGTGTTGTCGCTTGGCTTGCTTGATCGCGCGCACGGGAGGGAAGAAACAAGCAGCAATCGAACGGATTGCGGTGTTGTTCCCGAGCTACTGTCGCTCACACTGCTGGACATAACATCAGTATAGGCTTCAGCCGAGATCAGCAGCGCCTGCACTCTGACGGATTGGTGGTCGACGATGAGGAGGCGCGGACGCGGCCCGGTCGCAATCAACCCAGCGGTGGGGGCGCACTTGCGCAACGGCCGCATCGTTGCTGACCGAATACACCCATGGCCGAGACCTACGGTTTTTCGCAAGGTGCTGTTTGCGACTTTGTTTGATCGGATCAGAAGTGAGCGTTCGATCCGGGTCGCACCGCCACGGTGCTGCCTCGTTTGGTAAGGTAGGTGCGGAGCCGGCCGTCGTACGGCCCGGCCCTCAACACCCGAAGGAGACCCTGACGATGGACGAATGGCGACAGCGGGCGGCCACGCCCTTCGACAATGAAAAGCGGCCGGCTCTCGGCAGCCGTGGCATGGTGGTCAGCAACCACCCGCTGGCCTCGGCCGCCGGTGCCGAGATGCTGGCCGCCGGCGGCAACGCCATCGACGCGGCGGTGGCCACGCTGTTCACGCTGACGGTGGTCGAGCCGATGATGGTCGGCATCCTCGGCGGCGGCTTTGCCAACCTGCGCTTGCCCGATGGCCAACAGACGATCCTGGAGGGGCAGGGCAGCTGCCCGATGGCGGTCGGCCCCGACACCTTCACGCCCGACCCCGACGCAGGCCCTGGCGTGCTCGATGCGGTAGGCCGGCGCAACAGCGTCGGCCGCGCCGCGGTGGCCGTGCCCGGCAACCTGATGGCCTGGTGCCAGATGCTGGCGCGCCACGGCCGGCTGTCATTGGCCGACGTGGTCGAGCCGGCGATCCGCCACGCGTCGCGCGGCTTTGCCGCCACCCACTACCTCGCCGACTGCGTGGCCGATTGCGCCGCCGACCTGGCGCTCGACGCCGAGATCGCCCGGGTCTTCCTGCCCGGCGGCGCGCCGCTGAAGGCGGGCCACCGCGTGGTCAACGCCGCCTATGCCGACACGCTGCGGCTGGTGGTGCAGCAGGGGCCCGATGCGCTGTACGGCGGCGCGCTCGGCGCGGCGCTGGCCGACGACATGCAGCAGCATGGTGCCTACCTGAGCCTGGCCGATCTGCAGCGCTACCGCACCCACGACATGCCG
The DNA here is from genome assembly GCA_001770815.1 of Burkholderiales bacterium RIFCSPHIGHO2_12_FULL_69_20. Classification (GTDB taxonomy): domain Bacteria; phylum Pseudomonadota; class Gammaproteobacteria; order Burkholderiales; family Burkholderiaceae_C; genus Pseudaquabacterium. Next base: position 28,377 of record MESD01000016.1, on the reverse strand, counting down.
GTGCTGCGCGCCGGCTACCGCGGCTTCGAGATCACCGGCCCGCCGCCGCCCTGCGCCGGCCCGCTGCACATCGGGCAGATGCTGCGGATCCTCGAAGGCTTCGACATCGCGGCCGATGGCTTCGGTAGCGCCGACGCGGTGCATCGCCTGGCCGAGGTGCTGAAGATCGCCTTCGCCGACCGCGCCGCGTCCACCGCCGATCCGGATTTCGTGCCGGTGCCGGTGGACCGGCTGCTGTCGGCCGACTATGCCGCCGAGCGCCGGGCCCGCATCGACCCGGCGCGTGCGCAAGACTGGCAGGCCGGCGTGCAGGCGGGCGCTGGCGATCCCGGCCGCGGCAACGAGAGCGCCAACACCACCCACCTGACCGTGGCCGACCGCGACGGCCACATCGTCAGCGCCACGCAGACCATCAACTCGCTGTTCGGCGCGCGCTACATGGTGCCGGGCACCGGCCTGATTCCGAACAACTACCTCTACGTCTTCAACCCGCGCCCGGGGCTGGCCAACTCGCTGGCGCCGGGCAAGCGGGTCACCTCGTCGATGGCGCCGCTGATCGTGTTCAAGGACGGCCAGCCGCGCTTTGCGCTGGGTCTGCCGGGGGGTCTGCGCATCTTTCCGTCGGCGCTGCAGGCGGTGATCAACCTGATCGACCACGGCATGGACCTGCAATCGGCGGTGGAGGCGCCGCGCGTGTGGACGCAGGGCTTCGGCCTGGAGCTCGAGCCGCGATTCAGCGAGGCGGTGGCCGATGCGCTGCGCGCGCGCGGCCATGCCATCGAGCGGGTGCCCAACGTGGGCGGCGGCATGGGGGCGATCCGCTTCCACGACAACGGCGACCTGGAAGGGGCGTCGTGCTGGCGTGCCGATGGCACGCCGATCGGCGTCAGCGGCGGCTTTGCGCGCAGCGGCGTGCGCTTCCTGCCCGAGGTGCAGCGCCGCTGACTTGCGGCGCCGGGGTGCGGCCCGTTCATTGACCTGTTGGTCGGCCTGTTCTGGGGCTTACTCCGCCGCCACCTGCACCAGCCGCTTGCCGATCGCCTCGCCCTTCATCATGCCGATCAGCGCGGCCGGGGCGCGCTCTAGGCCCTGCACGATGTCCTCGTGGAAGACCAGCTCGCCACTGCGCAGCCACGGCGCCACACGCGCCTGGTAGGCGGCCAGCTTGTGCACATGGTCGTAGATGATGAAGCCGGTCATCGTGATGCGCTTGCTCAGCACCGCCTGCAGGCCCTTGATGCCCGCATCGCCCACCTCGTTGTAGGCTGAAATCATGCCGCACACCGGAAAGCGCGCGCCCACGTTGGCATGGCGCAGCGCGGCCTCCAGCGTCGCGCCGCCCACGTTGTCGAAGTACAGGTCGATGCCGTTCGGGCAGTGCGTGCGCAGCGCCTGGTCGAGGTCGGTGGTCTTGTAGTTGAAGGCCGCATCGAAACCGCAGCGATCGCGCACATACGCCACCTTGTCATCGCTGCCGGCCGAGCCGACCACGCGCGCGCCGGCGCGTCGCGCAAACTGCCCGGCCAGTTGCCCCACCGCGCCCGCGGCCGACGAGACGTAGACCGTGTCGCCGGGCGCGGGTTGGCCGATCTCAATGGCGCCCACCCAGGCCGTCAGCCCCGGCATGCCCAGCGCCGACACCGCATGGCTGATGCGCCCCAGCGCCGGGTCGATCTTGTGCAGGCCTTCACCGCGCGGCACCACGCTGCGCAGCGCCCAGGCCAGGAAGCCCCAGACCACATCGCCGACCTGGAAGTGGGCGTTGTTCGAGGCGATCACCCGGGCGATCACGCGCGAGACGATGGGCTGGCCCAGCGCGAAGCCCGGCGCGTACGACGGCCCGGCGTTCATGCGGCCACGCAGGTAGGGGTCGGTGGAGAGGTAGATCGATTCGAGCAGCACGTCCTCGGGGCCGACAGCGGGCTCGGCGCAGGCTTCGAGGGCGAAGCAAGCTTCATCGACCCAGCCCGACGGCCGTTGGGCCAGCACGATGCGTTGGTTCATGCATCGATGTTGCGTCAGCCTGGCGGTGCCGCGTTGTCTCGCGAGCGACGGAAACCGCCGGGCGCTGGCCGCCATACTGCCCGCCACCCGTGTTACGCGGCCTCGGCCGAACCGACCCCATGGACTTCGATTTCTCAGCGGATCAGCGGCAGCTGAAGGACCAGGCCCGCCGCTTCCTCGCCGATCAATGTGATCGGGTGGCGGTGCGCGCCGTGCTCGACGGCCCGCAATCGCACGACGCGGCGCTCTGGAAGGGCCTGGCCCAGCAGGGCTACCTGGGCGCCGCCATCCCCGAGGCCTACGGCGGCCTGGGCGCTGGTTATCTCGAGCTGTGCGTGATCGCCGAGGAGCTGGGCCGCGCGGTGGCGCCGGTGCCGTTCAGTTCATCGATTGCGATTGCCGCCGAGCTGCTGCTGCGCGCCGGCACCGAGGCGCAGAAACAGCGCTGGCTGCCGGCGCTGGCCGGCGGCGAGGCGATCGGCACGCTGGCGCTGGCCGAGCGGCCGGGCCGGGTGACGCCGGGTTCGATCACCTGCGCCGTGTCGGGCGGCAAGCTCAGTGGCCGCAAGCTGCCGGTGGCCGATGGCGACATCGCCGACTTTGCGGTGGTGGCCGCGCACGCCGTGGGCGGTGATGCGCGGGCCTACTCGCTGTACCTGGTCGACCTGACCGGGCCGGGTGTGACCCGCGAGGTGCTGCCCAGCATCGACCCGACGCGCAGCCAGGCGCGCATTCACTTTGCGCAGGCCGCTGCCGAGCCTTTGGGTGCAGCGGGTGAGGGCGCGCGCATCGTCGCCGAGGTGGCCGACCGCGCCGCGGTGCTGATCGCATTCGAGCAGCTGGGCGGCGCCGACCGCGCGCTGGAGACGGCCTGCGCCTACGCGCAGGAGCGCTTCGCTTTCGGCCGGCCGATCGGCTCGCTGCAGGCCATCAAGCACATGCTGGCCGACATGTATGTGTCGGCCACGCTGGCGCGATCGAACGCCTACTACGGCGCCTGGGCGCTGTCGACCGATTCGAAAGAGCTGCCCGAGGCGGCGGCCACCGCGCGGGTGAGCGCCACGCAGGCCTACCAGCATTGCGCGCGCAACAACCTCCAGGTGCACGGCGGCATGGGCTTCACCTGGGAGTTCGACTGCCACCTGCACTACCGCCGCGCCAACTTGCTGGCGCTGGCGCTGGGCAGCCTGAGCGAATGGGAAGACCTGCTGGTGGCGCGCTTGTGCGCCCGCCAGGCACCCGTTGCCGCACAAGCCACCGCACAAGCCACCGCCTCAGGAGCCGCACGATGAACTTCGACGACAACCCCAGCGAAGCTGCGTTCCGCGCCGAGGCCCGCGCCTGGATCCAGGCCAACGCGCCGGTGCAGTTGCGCGACGAGTTGGAGCTGGCCGGCTTCGGCCAACCGCCGCTGCGTTCGGGCGACGTGCTCGCCGCCAGCAAGGCCTGGCAGAAGACCAAGGCCGACGCCGGCTGGGCCTGCCTGCACTGGCCCCAGGAGTACGGCGGCCGCGGTGCCAGCCCGATCGAGCGGGTGATCTGGCAGCAGGAGGAGGGCGTCTACGGCAAGCTGGCCGGCATGTTCATCATCGGCCAGGGCATGATCGCGCCGACGCTGATGGCCTATGCCGCTGAGGAGCACAAGCGCCGCTACCTGCCCCCGCTGGCCTCGGGGCAAGAGGTGTGGTGCCAGCTGTTCTCCGAGCCGGTGGCGGGCTCCGACCTGGCCGGTCTGCGCACCAAGGCAGAAAAGCAAGGTGACGAGTGGGTCCTCAACGGCCAGAAGATCTGGACCAGCGGGGCCCACTATTCCGACTTCGGCATGATCCTCACCCGCACCGACCCCAACGTGGTCAAGCACGACGGCCTGACGATGTTCTTCCTCGACATGAAGAGCCCCGGCATCGAAGTCCGGCCGATCAAGCAGGTCAACGGCCAGTCGGGTTTCAACGAGGTGTTCTTCAACGACGTGCGGGTGCCCGACCACCAGCGCCTGGGCGGCGTGGGCCAGGGCTGGCGCGTGTCGCTGACCACGCTGATGAACGAGCGTTTGTCGATCGGCGCGGGCATGCCCACCGGCTTCCCCGAGATGCTGGATTTCTGCAGCAGTTTCGACACCGGCCACGGCCTGGCGATCGACGACCCGGCGGTAAGGGCCAAGCTGGCCACCTGGGCGGTGCGCACCAGCGGCCTGAAGTACACCGCCTACCGCAGCATCTCGGCCTTGAGCAAGGGCCAGACGCCGGGGCCCGAGAACTCGATCGGCAAGCTGGTGGCCGGCAGCACGCTGCAGGAGATCGCCGCGTTTGCGCTCGACTTGCAGGGCGCCAGCGGTGTGCTGGTGGACGGCGCGCAGCCCAGTGCGTCGGCGCGCTTCCAGGCCATGCTGCTGCGCTCGCCGGCCACGCGCATCGAGGGCGGCACCGACGAGATCCTGCGCAACATCATCGCCGAGCGGGTGCTGGGCCTGCCGGCCGACATGCGCGCCGACCGCGGCCTGCCGTTCAACCAGATCCCGACGCGCACCCGCTGATCGATAGGGGCCCCCGGCTGCGCGCCGAAGCCCGCCCGCTCAGGCCGCTGCGCTGGGCCTGGCTTTCATGCGCGCAAAGTGAGCGGCCACCTGGGTCAGCGCCGGGTTCAGCGGCTGGCCCACGCCGTTGCCGAAGTCGAGGAAGGCGAACAGCAGGATGTCGGCCATCGTCAGCCGATCGCCGCAGACGAACTCGCGGCCGGCGATCTGGCCATCCAGCCAGGCCAGCTTCTGCTGCGCGATGGCCTTGAAGTCGTCGGCCGCGTGCGGGATGCAGTGCATGCGTGACTGGAACATCTTCAGCCCCTCGGCATACCTGAAACCGGCGGTCAGCGGCTCGACGATGTAGAGGTCGATGCGGCGTGTCCACATGCGTGCCTCGGCCCGCTGCCGGGCGTCGGCGCCGATCAGCGACGGGCCACTGGTGGCGGTCTCGTCGAGGTACTCGCAGATCGCGGTGATCTCGGCCAGCACGAAGCCGTCGTCGAGTTCGAGCGCGGGCATCTGGCCGGCCGGGTTCTTGGCCAGGTAGGGCGGCTGGCGGTTCTCGCCGCCGCGCAGGTCGATCTTGGTGCTGGGCAGCGCGATGCCGCGTTCGGCGGCGAACATGCGCACCATGCGCGGGTTGGGGCCGACCGAGTCGTAGAACAGCATGGGCTTGTCTCCGGGATGTTGGGAAGGGTGGACGGGCAAGTCAGCCCGGCACGCGCGCCGCGGCGCTTGAATCGAGTGCCCCTTCGCCGCGCGCGATGGCCGCGTCGAACATTGCGGCCACGCCGGGCATCACCATCAATTCCAAACCACCGCGCTGGGCTTCCTCGATCATCAGCCGCACGTCCTTGCGCGCCATCGCCAGCTCGAACGCGGGCTGGGTGACATCGCCGGTGGCGATGCGCGCCGCGCGGGCCGGCAGCGACTGGCCGGGGTTGAAGTGCTGGAACAGCGAGAACGCGTCTTCGGTGGTGATGCCCACCGCATGCGCCAGCCGGTTGACGTCGCCCAGCACGCCCATGATGCCGATCAGCGTGAGGTTGCCGAACAGCTTGAACGCCGCCGCCCGCTCGGGCGCCGCACCCAGGTAGAGCACGGTGCCGGTCATCTGCTGCAGCGACGGCAGCAGCGCGTCGTGCTGCGCCTGGTCGCCCGACACCAGCATCAGCCCGGTGCCGTCGGCGGCATTGGCCGGGCCCATGAAGACCGGTGCATGCACGTAGTGGCGGCCGCGCGCCTGCCAGCGTGCCACCCGCTCGGCGGTGGGCGTGACGGCGGTGGTGGTGTGGTCGACGATCCAGGTCGTCGACGGGATCGCGGCGGCGATCGGCTCGAGCACGGCGTCGACCGAGGCATCGTCGGCCAGCGACAGGTGGATGCGGTCGGCGCCGGCCAGCGCCGCGGTGGGGTCGTCGAAGGCGCGGATGCCGTCGCCTTCGAGCGCACGCGCCTTGGCGGCGCTGCGGTTCCACACGTTCACGTCATGGCCACTGGCGCGCAGGCGGCGCACGAAGCCCGAACCCATCAGGCCGGTGCCGAAGAAGGCGATCTTCATGGGTGTTTCCTTTCGTGGTGAGCCGTCGACGATAGCGCCTAGTGCCAGCTGGCGGTACCGGGGCAAACCGCGGCGCAGATCGCCGAAATGGTGGCGACCGGCGTGAACTCGGTGACAGCGAGTGTCCCTTGGCACACCGCTGCGGTCCGGGCGAGCGCGGGGTGGCTGACCTTTGACTTACCACGTAAGCCGGGCTACGATGAAACTTGAGTACTCCGTTTGGGAATCATCATGTCGACGCTCCTCGTCTCATCGAAAGGCCAGATCGTGTTGCCCGCCGAGTTGCGGCGCCGACTCGGCATGGGTGCAGGCGCCAGGATCGAGGTACTCGAAGAATCGGACGGGCTGAAGCTGCGCGTCGTCCGCTCGGTCGCGACGGCCGACATGACCGCCATGGCGGGCATGGTCAAGGCGCCAGCGCGCGGTGTTCCACGCCGCCTGGAGGATTTCGACCCGGCGTCGCTGCTGACCCGATCGCAACGCAGCAAGGCATGAGAGCCCTGGACACGAACGTCCTGGCGCGGTTCTTCGTCGATGATGCCGACGATGCGCAGGCTGCCAGACAACGGCCCGCGGCCGTCGCAGCGCTCGCCGAACGATCGTTCGTCTCGGTGACCGTTTTGCTGGAACTGGAGTGGGTCATGCGTGGGTTCTACGAACTGCCGACCCGGGACATTTCACGCGTGTTGCGTGCGCTGGCGAGCATCGAGCACATCACGCTCGAAGATCGCGACGCGGTGCTGATGGCGGTCGAAGCGTTCGACAAGGGCCTCGATTTCGCTGATGCGCTGCATCTGGCGCGCAGTCCCCGTGCCTCCGGATTCGCGACATTCGACCAACGACTTGCGAAGCGGGCAAAGGCGCTCGCGCTGACGCCGCCGGTGGAGTTGCTGGTCTGAAGCGACTTCGGCGCCGCCGGTCAGCGCAGAGTCGATGTTGGCCGGCCGGTAGGCCAACCCCGGCAGCGTTCAGGACTGGTTCACCGCGGAGGCCACATCGACCGTGCGACTGCTCCCGGGCGGTGAGTCCATGGCACCGGCCGGCGGGCCTCGACCCCGAAGCGGAAGCAGATTTCACCCAACAGGCCACCCAGAAGCGGCGGCTCAGCATGGGCTGATCCAGCGCCAGGATGTTCGTAGCAAATTGGAAGTCTTCAACTTCTGCACGACTTGGCCGGCTGCGTTGCACCGCGCCCATTTGCTGGCGCTGGCGATGCACTATGAGTAGGCCCCGCGGCATCGAGAGCCGCCGGGTTACCGGGCCAGCACCACCTGACGCCAGGATGCTGAAGTGCTCCTAGGCAGCGTTGTCGGCGCGCTGGCGGCGGGCCGACAAGCGGCGCAACGCTGGCATCGCGGCGAGCCCCGCCAGCCAAAGCCAAGCAACTGCTGGCTCTGGAACCGGCAGCGCGCTGAGGCTGATGCTCACGTTGTCGATGACCGGCCCGTAGCTGGTGTCCGCCACCGAGGCGGCAAAGGTCAGCGTCGTGTGCGCGCTCGTCGCCACAAACGAGAACTGCTGGGCTTCGAAAACCTGACCTTCAAAATCGTTGAGCGGCGAATAGCCCGGTGCGAACGCAGCCGTGAACGAACCCGCGCTGACCGTTCCGGCATTGTGGTACGACGGGAAGCCAGGCACCGCGGCGGCATCGAAGCTCAAGGCGTAGGTGGCGCCGATCACCGTGGGCACGCTGATCGCCATCGAACCCGCCCCGGCGTCGTAGTAGCCCAGATCAACCGCGTGCAAGCCGTCACTGGCGCCGTAATTTGGTGTGCTCAACCAATCCACACCAACCCCGCCCACCAGCCACCCTGTGATGGTTGTCGCACCCCCGAGCAGCGACTGGAAGTTGAAGTTGCCGGTGCCTCTGGGCGCAAACGAACCCACTTCGAAACTTCCGACGCCTGCGCCGTAGGTTGCATCAATCAGGTTGCTTGCGGTTGCGGGACCAGCAGTGCTCAGCGCGGCGAGGCTGGCAAGTAAGAGGCCGGGTAACTGGCGAGTCGACATCAATGCTCCGGGAGGCGGATGGTGGGAAGGAGCCGACACGCACAGGTGGGATGCACAAGGTCGCGGCTGACTTGTGTCTACGCATGGGAAACCTCGCGCAAGGCTCATGGCAGCCCCCGAATCCAGGGGGCGTCCGCCGGCAAGCTGCGCACTTTGGCCGATACCGGTTGCCGGTAAACCGCCGACTCGCAGCGGTCCGACAGCAGCCCGAACCGGACGTGGCAGCGGCGCTCAGCGCGTTGACTTCACTCGCCGCGGTTGAACCGCAGCGCCGGACAGATGCAGGTACGCGCGAACGTCGATGGCCCCTCGGGCGGCCATGGACCATGGACGGGGGCGTGATGGCGTCGGCGCTGGCGTGGGCATCGGCCAGTGGCAGATCGCATGCGGACCTTCGACCTCCGCTGCGGCGCATCCCTCGCGATGTCGTTGTCCGGTCTCATCCGCCAGAGCAACGAGCGCGGCGCCTTACGCACGGGCCGACGGACCCAGAATGCAGGTCATCCCTGTCACCGGAGCCCCAAGATGCTGCTCACCCCCCAAGCCCGAGGCGTCTACCCGATCGCGCCCACGCCCTTTTTGGCCGATGGCCGCATCGACACCGCCTCCATCGACCGGCTGGTCGACTTCTACCTCGGCATCGGCGCCACCGGCCTCACGGTGCTGGGCCAACTGGGTGAGGCGCCCAAGCTGACGCATGCCGAAGGGGTGGACGTGGCGCGGCGCATGATCCGGCGCGCGCCCTCGCTGCCGGTGATCGTGGGTGTGTCGGCGCCGGGCTTTGCGGCGATGCGCGAGCTGACGCTGGAGGTGATGGCCGCGGGCGCGGCCGGCGTGATGATCGCGCCGCCCAATACGCTGCGCACCGACGATCAGATCGTCGGCTATTACCGGCAGGCGGTGCAGGCGCTGGGGGCGGACGTGCCCTTCGTGATCCAGGACTACCCGCTGACCTTCTCGGTGCAGATGACGCCGGGGGTGATCCGCCGCATCGTCGACGAGCTGCCGTCGTGCGTGATGCTCAAACACGAGGACTGGCCGGGGCTGGAAAAGATCAGCACGCTGCGCGGTTACGAGCGTGACGGCAGCATGCGCCACATCGCCATCCTGGTCGGCAACAACGGCCTGTTCCTCGACTACGAGATGGCACGCGGTGCTGACGGCGCCAACACCGGCTATGCCTTCCCCGACCTGCTGTGCGACGTCGTGCGCTTGTCCACCAGCGGCCAGCGCGAGGCCGCGCACGATCTGTTCGACGCCCACCTGCCGCTGCTGCGCTACGAGCAGCAGCCCGGTGTGGGGCTGGCGGTGCGCAAGTACCTGCTGAAACGCCGCGGCCTGCTGAACAGCGCGGCGATGCGCGCGCCGGCGGCGGTGTTGACCGCCACCGCGCAGGCCGAGGTCGAGCATCTGCTGGGCCGGCTGGCGCGGCACGATCCACGCGCCCGGCTGGCGCCCATCTGACGCACCGCCAAGGCGTGGCCGCCGCGTTGGTGACAGGTGGCGCCGGGCGCCGCGGCTAGGCTGTGACGACCGTCACCAGGAATTCCGGCATGCGTTCACGCACCCCCACCGCACCCGTGCTGCCCCGCCCCGCTGCCACCACGCTGATCGTGCGCGACGGCGACGCGGGGCTCGAGGTGCTGATGGTGCGCCGCTCGCTGCAGGCCAGTTTCATGCCCGGGGCTTATGTGTTTCCGGGCGGCGCGGTGGATGCCGTCGACGGCTCGCCCGAGCACCAGGCGCTGTGCGACGAGCCGGCCGAGCGGCTGCTGCAGCGCATCGGCGTGGTCACGCAGGTGGGTGATCAGGCACTGGCCTATGCGGTGGCGGCGCTGCGTGAATGTTTCGAGGAATGCGGGCTGTGGCTGGGCGCGCCCGACCACCATCACCCGGGCGACGGCGGCTGGGCGCCGCTGCGCGCAAGGTTGCATGCCGGCGCGTCGATGGCCGCGCTGGCGCCGGCGGCCGGCGGGCTGCTGGCCACCAGCACGCTGCAGCCCTGGAGTCATTGGGTCACGCCGGTGGGCCTGCCCAAGCGCTTCGACACGCTGTTCTTCGTGGCGCGTGCACCGGCCGGGCAGGTGCCCGAGGTGGATGCCGGCGAGACCACCACGCTGGCCTGGGTGAACCCGGCCGCGGCGCTGGACGATCATGGCCGCGGCGGCTTTCCGATGGAGTTCGCCACGGTCAGCACGGTGCAGTCGATGCGGCCCTTCGCCAGTGCGGCCGCGCTGCTGGCACATGCTGCCGCGCTGACCTCGCTGCCGCCGCTGCACCCGCGGCTGAAGCTGGACGACAGCGGCCGCATCGCCGGCGTGCTGCTGCCGGGGCAGCCGGGTTACGACGCGGCGCCGGGCGTCGGCTGAGCCGCTGGCCCAGCGCGGCCACGGTCGCCTCGCGCGTTTTTCAGCGGCCGGTCTCGATCGGCGTGTTGACGATGGCGTCGAACGTGGCCTGGCTGATGTACTGCGGCATGTAGCTGCCGCCTTGCTGCAACAGTGTCTGCATGTAGGAGCGCAGGTGGTTGCGTGAGCCCCGCAACAGGTTGTCGTAGACCAGCAGGATGTCGGCGTTGTCGATGCCGGCCTTCTGTGCCTCGAGGTCCCGGATGTCCAGTTCCTCGATCTGCACGCCCACCTTCAGCGCGTCGACCAGGCTCGGATCGCTGGCGGCCACCAGCGCGGCATAAAGCGCCTGGAAAGTCGCCGAGCTGAAGCTGCCGTTGGGCAGACCGGCCAGCGGATCGGGCAACTGGTAGCGATCCAGCAGCGTCTTGATCGCTGCCGAATGGGTGGCCTCGCTGGTGGCGATGTTGCCGAAGATCGGCAGCACCGGCCACCGGATCGCGTTGCTGGCATACACGTCATGGGCGAGCTGTTCTTCCTCGCGCATGAAGGCCAGGCTCTGCGCCTCGGCGGCCGAAATCGTCTCCAGCGGATAGGCGGCCAGGGTCGTGCCCAGCGCCGCGGGCTGCATCGTGGAGACACCGTTGGCGTCCACCTGCATGAAGGCGGGCGTCTCGCCGTCACTGCCGCCGCAGGCGCTCAGGCTTGCCGCCAGCAACAGCACGAGGCCCGCGCGCAGCACGGGCCTGGTTGGGGTCTTGGTCTTGGACTTGGTCATTGGGTGCTCCCGTTAAAAACGTGTTCGATGCATGAACGGCCTTGTCAGGGGCAAGGCGCTCAACGCCCTCGGCCCCGGCCGTGGCCGCGTGGGGTGGATGGGCTGCCCGCCTGGCCCGCGCCCGAGCCGGGGGTGGTGGACGGCCCCGCCGCCCGCCACCCGAAGCGTGATTCGTAGCCGGTGCCGTAGCGCAGGCGCGGCGGTGTCGGATCGCCGGCCGAAGCCGCCCCGGCCTTGGGTGGCGCCGCGTCGTCACGGCCCTGCAAGCCCGGTGACGGGGCGGCCAGCGCCGGCGTCAGGCTCAGTGCCGCGACAGTCGTCAGCAAGACCTTCAGGCCAGACAAGCGGCGGTTCAGGGTCGGGTTCATGGTGATGCACCGGGGATGACGGGCATCTTCGGCGCCGCCGGATACCCCGCGATGTCATCGCGTGGCCGCTGCGTGTCAGTCGGTTTCTGTGCGTTTCAGCGTGCCGCCGGGCGCCATCGGGTGCTGGATGCGCCGGGTAGACTGGCCCGGTGGACACACCCGCCAAGCCGCGCATCCTGGTCGTCGACGACGATCCGGCGCTGTGCGGGTTGCTGGCCGACTACCTGGGCGCCAGCGGCTTCGACGTCGACACCGCGGGTGATGGTCGGCAGATGCGCGAGCGCATGGCGCTGGCCTGGCCCGATGCCCTGGTGCTCGACCTGATGCTGCCGGGCGAGGACGGCCTGACGCTGGCGCGTGCACTGCGCCAGACCAGCGCGCTGCCGATCCTGATGCTGTCGGCGCGGGGTGAGGAGATCGATCGGGTGGTGGGCCTGGAGATGGGCGCCGACGACTACCTGGCCAAACCCTTCAGTCCGCGCGAGTTGCTGGCCCGCCTGCGCGCGCTGCTGCGCCGTGCGCAGGCGGCGCCGCTGCCACCGGTGCTGCCGTTGGCCGACGCCGCGGCCGGCCCCGCGGCGGGCCACTACCCCTTCGGCCCCTTCGTGCTCGACACCTTGTCGTGGCGGCTGATGCGTGGCGCCGACGAGGTGGCGGTGACCAGCGCCGAGTTCGCGCTGCTGCGCCTGTTCGTGCAGCACCCGCACCGGGTGCTGTCGCGTGATCACCTGATCGAGCAGCTCAAGGGCTACGAGCGGGATGCCTTCGACCGCAGCATCGATGTGCGGGTGACCCGCCTGCGCCGCAAGATCGAGGCCGATCCGGCGCATCCGGTCTATGTGCGCACCGTGCGCGGCGAGGGCTACCTGTTCAACCCGGCCGGCGAGGGCCGCGGGTGAGGCCTGGGCCACGGCCGGTGACGCTGGCCCGGCACTACCTGCGCTGGCTGGCGTTGCTGTACGGCGCGCTGGTGCTGGTGGTCATCGCGGCGACGCTGGTATTGGTGATGTGGCCAATGGCGCAGCGCTCGGCCGACGATCTGGCCGGCCTGATGCAGCTGTCGGCCCAGACCTGGGCCGAACTGCCACCGCCCACACGCGCGGCGTTCGAGGACGAACTGCTGCGCACCCACCAGTTGGCGGTGCGCCCGGGCATGCCGCCGCCGGCCGACACCGGCCTGGTGCATGGCTTCTACATCGGGTTTCTGGAGCGTGCGCTGGCGCGCCATGCCGGACAGCCGGTGTACCTGGCCAGCCAGACCGGCCCGAACGGCCACGCCTGGCTGTGGACCACGCTGCGGGTCGGCAACCAGCCGCTGGGCATCGGCTTCGACCAGGCCCGGCTGCACACGCAGCCGCTGGTAGCACTGGCCATCGTGCTGGCGGCCGGCACCCTGCTGGTGAGCGGGGGCGCCGTGTGGCTGGCGCGGCGCATCGCACAACCTATCGCCCAACTAGAGCGTGCGGCCGCCGCGCTGGCGGCGGGCGCCAGCCCGCACCTGCTGCCCGAGACCGGCCCGGCCGAGCTGGCCCGGCTGGCCGGCCACTTCAACCACATGGCGCTCGAAGTGCGCGAGCTGCTGGACGCACGCACCACGCTGATGGCCGGCGTCTCGCACGACCTGCGCACGCCGCTGGCGCGCATGCGCCTGGCGCTGGAGCTGCTGACGCTGCGGCCCGACGCCGCGCTGATCACCCGCCTGGAGCGCGACGTGGAGGCGATGAACGCGCTGATCGGCCAGATGCTCGATCTGGCGCGCGGCGTCGGCGGCGAGGCGGCGCAGTGCATCGACCTCGCGCCCTGGCTGCTAGAGCGCCAGCGCCTGCACGAGGCGGCCGCTGCCCAGGCCCACAGCCGGGTGGGGGTCAGCTGCCCGGCGGGCCTGCAGGTGCTGGCGGCGCCGGGCGCGCTGGGGCGCATCGTCGACAACCTGCTGGACAACGCGTTGCGCCATGCGCCCGGTTCGATCGAGCTGTCGGCCCGCGTGTTGACCGACCACCCGCCCGCCAGCGTGCGCCTGAGCGTGCGCGACCACGGCGCCGGCATGGCGCCCGAGCAGCTCGATCGGGTGTGGCGGCCCTTCCAGCGGGTGGAAGGTTCACGCAGCCCCAAGACCGGCGGCTACGGGCTGGGCCTGGCCATCGTGCGCCAGCTGGCGCAGGCGCAGCACTGGCCGGTGGCCCTGGCCACACACCCGCAAGGCGGGCTGGAGGCCAGCGTCGATGTGCCGCTGGCCGGCGCTGAAGTTGTGGCCCAATCGCCCGACCCCACCGCCCGACCCCAACCCCAACGCCATGTCTTACCTGGATGATCCCCGCGTGCTGTTTGCGGCCGAGCGCACGCTGCTGGCCTGGCAGCGCACCGCCATCGCGCTGATGGGTTTCGGCTTCGTGGTCGAGCGCTTCGGTCTGTTCCTGCGCATGGTCGGCAACCAGCCGCTGAGCGCCTCGCAGCGCGGCTTCTCGCTGTGGCTGGGCGTCGGGCTGCTGTTGATCGGCGCCGCGGTGGCCGTGGTCTCGGCGCTGCAGTTCCGCACGGTGGTGCGCGGGCTGGGCGCGAAGGAGATCCCGCGCGGCTACTGGACCAACCTCGGCGTCTGGCTCAACTTTCTGCTGGCCGGCGTGTCGCTGGCGCTGGCGGCGCACTTCGTCTGGACGGCCTGATGCGCGCACCGGGACGCTTACCTTGGCGCGCACTTGGCGCGCGCCGCGCGTGGCTCAGGCCGCGGTGATCAGCGCCGGCGGCAGCACATGGTTCTGGCCGCCGCGCTGGGCGATCTTGATCGCGCCGACCTGGTTGCCCAGCGCCACGCAGCGTGCCAGCGGCCAGCCCAGCGACAGGCCGTGCAGCAGCGCGCCGCGGAAGGCGTCGCCGCAGCCGGTGGGGTCGAGCACGGCCTCGGCCGCGATGCCGGGCACATGGGTGCACACGCCGCCTTGCCACAGGTCGCAGCCCTGGGCGCCCAGCGTGACGATCACGCCGCGCAGTTGGGGCTGGCGCGACAGCGCCTCCAGCGTGATGTCCATGCGCTCGCACAACATCGCCGCCTCGTAGTCGTTCAGGGCCACCCAGCTGGCCTGGGCGACGAAGGTGCGCAACTCGTCGCCGCTGAACATCGGCAGGCCCTGGCCCGGATCGAAGACGAAGGGGATGTTGGCCGCGGCCAGTTGTGCCGCGTGGCTGAGCATCGCGTCGCGGCCGTCGGGGGCGATGATGCCCAGCTGGATGTCGCTGCGATCGGCCGGCACCACAGTGTTGTGCGCCAGTTGCATCGCGCCCGGGTGGAAGGCGGTGATCTGGTTGTTGTCCTCGTCGGTGATGATCATGCACTGCGCGGTGTAGCTGTCACCGGCCATCAGCACCTGCGAGGTGTCCAGGCCCCATTGCTGCAGGCGCAGCAGGTAGTCGCCGCCGTCGTTGCCCAGCGCGGCCATCACCAGCGGCTGGCCACCCAGCAGGTGCAGCGTGTAGGCGATGTTGCCGGCGCAGCCGCCGAACTCGCGCCGCATCGTCGGCACCAGGAACGACACGTTCAGGATGTGCACCTTGTCGGGCATGATCTGCTGCGAGAAGCGGCCCGGAAAGTTGGTGATGGTGTCGAAGGCGAGCGAGCCGCAGATGAGGACTGACATGGTGGTGGTGCGGCCGCAGGGCGGGCCGGGGGTTGCTTGAAATGGGAAAGTCGCCACGCGCACCGCGCGCGGCGCGCTCAGGGGTAGAACAGCTCCAGCGTGTAGCCATCGATGCGGCGCTCGCCGGTGGACACCAGCACCTTGATCGGCAGTTGCTGGCCGGCCTGTAGCGCGGTGGGTGATGGGTCTGCCACGGCCACCGGCGGCAGCAACTCGGCCACCTGCAACACGCGGCGCGCCACCGGCCGACCCTGCGCATCGTTGAGCGCGAGGTCGAGCGCGGGCATCATCACCGCGGTGTCGGCGCGGTTGTGCAGCACCAGCTGCAACTGGTAGAGGGGCGAGCCGGCCAGCCGGTTCAGCCCCGAGCTGTCGACCGACAGCTGTTCGATGCGGCGCAGCGGCAACACGCTGCAGCCGGCCACGCGGCACAGCGCCTGCAGCGTGGGCTTGGCGGCGGGCCAATGGGCGGCCAGGTTGTCGCGCCACAGCAGGGCCATCTGCGCCACCACGCCCGCGCCCAGCAGCAGCACGCCGGCCCACAGCCCGGCACGCACCAGCGGGCGGCGCCACACCGCCGAGCGCTCGGCCGTGCGCATGAACGACGGCGGGGCCTGCACCTGCGCCGTGGCCGGCAGCGTGGCGTCGAGCTCGGGCGCCCGTGCCGGCGGGGCGGGTGGTGTGGCAGCGGCGATGGCCGGGGCCTGGTCGGGCCACGGGTCTGGGGCCTGGTCAGATGCCGGCGCCGGCACATGGTCGGTGACGACGATGCGCTCGTCCGCGTCGGGGCCCTCGTCGTCGTTGGCCCGCGAGGGCGCGCGCAGCAGCGGCTCTTCCCGATAGGCATGGTCGGGCGCTGCGTCGGGCAGGCCGCTGGCGGCAAAGCGGGGCTCGACCGGTCCGTGGTCGATCCAGCTCGGCTCGATCGCTGACGGCGGCGTTGGCGGTGCGGGGGGCGGCGGCGGGGGCGCAGGAGAAGGCGCAACAGCAGCCGGTGGCGGTGGCGGTGGCGGTGGCGGCGGCGGTGCCGGCGGCGCATTGGCCTCGGGCGGCGGCAGGCTGACCGCGGCGCCGCTGTCGATGTCGAACAGCACCTCGGTCGCGTCGAACACGCCGTTGCAGCGGCCGCAGCGCACCCAGCCTTCGGACACCCGCAATTGATCCTGCACGACCCGAAAGACCGTGCCGCAGGACGGGCAGCGTGTGGCCAGCGTCATGCGGTGTGGGCGTGCGGCGCGCGCGGGTTGAGGGGCATGCGGGTGGTCATGCGGACGATCATGTCGGCGGCGATGATGCCACGCGACCAGCGGCGACCCCGCGCAGGCACTGTCAGGCCCGATCAGCCCGGGCGCCGGGCCGTCATCAGGATCCAGCCGTCTTCGCTGTCGCTGACCTCCAGCGCCAGCCACGGCGCGTAGGCGGCCTTCAGCTCGTCGGCCTGGCGATCGAGGATGCCGGCCAGCACCAGGTGCCCGCCGCTCGCCACATGGCCGGCCAGCAGCGGCGCCAGCAGCTTCAGCGGCGTGGCCAGGATGTTGGCCAGCACCAGCGGGTAGGTGCCGGCGGCCCGGTCGGGCAGGCCAGCGTTGAGGGTCACGCCGTTCGCGTCGGCATTGGCCTGCGTGGCGGTGACGGCGGCTTCGTCGATGTCGACCGCATCGATGCCACGCGCGCCGTGCAGCGCCGCGCCGATGGCCAGGATGCCCGAGCCGCAGCCGTAATCGAGCACGCGTGTCCAGCCTGGCGCCAGCGCCGCGGCGTGCTGCGCCGTCCAGCGCAGGCACATGCGGGTGGTGGGATGGGTGCCGGTGCCGAAGGCCAGGCCGGGGTCGAGCCGGATGATCTTCTCGGCCTCGGGGGGCGCTTCGTGCCAGCTGGGCACGATCCAGAAGCTGGGCGTGATCTCGACCGGCGCGAACTGCGATTGTGTCAACCGCACCCAGTCGCAGTCGGCCACCTCGCGCAGTGCCAGCACCTGCATGTCGGCGGCCCAGTCCTGCGCGCGCAGCAGCGTGGCGGCCTCGGTGGCCTGGGCCTCCGACTCGAACAGCGCCGTCACGTCCGAGCGCTGCCAGCCCTCGCGCGGGGCCGGCAAGCCCGGCTCGCCGAACAGCGACTGCTCGGCGTCGGTGCCGGCGTCGGCATCGGCCACCGAGACGCTCAGCGCATCGAGCTCGTCGACCAGCGCCTGCGAGACCGATTCGACCAGGCCCTCGGGCAGCCTCAGAACAAGTTCGTGCATCACTTGACCCCTCGTCGAACGCGTACGTTCGACGATCCCCCGAGGGAATGCGGGCCGGCTTGGGAGCGGCCCGGCGCTCGGCCCGGGGCCTTCATCGCTTTCTCCGTTCCAGCCAGCCTTCCAGGTAATGGATGCTGGTGCCGCCCTCGATGAACTTGGCGTCGACCATCAACTCGCGGTGCAGCGGGATGTTGGTGCTGATGCCTTCGACCACCGTCTCGGACAACGCCGTGCGCATGCGCGCCAGCGCCTGGTCGCGGGTGTCGCCGTGCACGATGATCTTGCCGATCATCGAGTCGTAGTTGGGTGGCACCACGTAGTTGGTGTAGGCATGCGAATCGACCCGCACCCCGGGGCCGCCCGGTGAGTGCCACATCGTGATGCGGCCCGGCGAGGGGGTGAACTTGTAGGCGTCCTCGGCGTTCACCCGGCATTCGATGGCGTGGCCGCGCATCTGGATCTGGCGCTGGGTGAACGGCAGCTTCTCGCCGGCGGCCACGCGGATCTGCATCTGCACGATGTCGATGCCGGTGACCAGCTCGGTGACCGGATGCTCCACCTGCACCCGGGTGTTCATCTCGATGAAATAGAACTCACCGTTCTCGAACAGGAACTCGAAGGTGCCCGCGCCGCGGTAGCCGATCTTCTTGCAGGCAGCGGCGCAGCGGTCGCCGATGCGCTCGATGATGCGGCGCGGGATGCCGGGCGCCGGCGCCTCTTCGATGATCTTCTGGTGGCGGCGCTGCATCGAGCAATCACGCTCGCCCAGCCAGACGGCGTTCTTGTGCTCGTCGGCCATGATCTGGATCTCGACGTGGCGCGGGTTCTGGAGAAACTTCTCCATGTACACCGCCGGGTTGCCGAAGGCCGCGCCCGCCTCGGTGCGCGTGGTCTGCACCGCGTGCAGCAGCGCCGCCTCGGTGTGCACCACCCGCATGCCGCGGCCGCCGCCGCCGCCCGAGGCCTTGATGATCACCGGGTAGCCGATGGCGCGCGCGGCCTGCACGATGGCCTTGGGGTCTTCGGGCAAGGCGCCTTCGCTGCCGGGCACGCAGGGCACGCCCGAGCGGATCATCGCCTGCTTGGCCGACACCTTGTCGCCCATCAGGCGGATCGACTCGGGTGTGGGGCCGATGAAGGTGAAGCCGCTCTTCTCGACCCGTTCGGCGAAGTCGGCGTTCTCCGACAGGAAGCCGTAGCCGGGGTGGATGGCCTCGGCATCGGTCACCTCGGCGGTGGCGATGATGGCCGGCATGTTGAGGTAGCTCTGCGCCGACGCGGCCGGCCCGATGCACACCGCCTCGTCGGCCAGCTTGACGTACTTGGCCTCGCGGTCGGCCTCGGAGTAGACCACCACCGACTTGATGCCCATTTCGCGGCAGGCGCGCTGGATGCGCAGCGCGATTTCGCCGCGGTTGGCAATGAGAATTTTCTTGAACATCTTGGGTCCGGCGGCGTCCGTCACTCGATGACGAACAGCGGCTGGCCGAACTCGACCGCCTGGCCGTTCTCGGCCATCACCCGCATGATGGTGCCGGACTTGTCGGCCTCGATCTCGTTCATGATCTTCATCGCTTCGATGATGCAGATCGACTCGCCCTCCTTCACCGCCTGGCCCACTTCGGCCAGCGGCTTGGCGCCGGGGCTGCTGGCGCGGTAGAAGGTGCCGACCATCGGCGACTTGACGACATGGCCGGCGGGCTCGGGCTCGGCGGCCGGGGCGGCGGCCACCGCCGCTGCGGCCGCGGCGGGCGCCGGTGCCATGGCCGGTGCATGGGCCATCATCATCATCTGCGGGGCGGCGGCGCCCGCGGCGCCGGCCTTGACGATGCGCACCTTGCCTTCGGCTTCGGTGATCTCGAGTTCGGAGATGTTGGATTCAGACACCAGATCGATCAGTGTCTTCAGTTTGCGCAAGTCCATGCGGTGAACTCCTGGTGGGCGGGGTCGGTTGGCCGATGCTTGCAGCATCTCGCCTGATGAGCGACCCAGCGAATGGTCTGTTGCGGCGATCTGGCCCGAAGTGCTGGCGTGTTGGCCGGCAAAAGCGGTCTTCAGTCGACAAAGAGTAACGATTCTGTCACAGACTGCTGAAGGCAGGCCGCTTGATGCGGGGCCTGCGCAGCTTTCTTTTTTCGACGGCGATTGGCGCTCATTGGCGCCAAATCTTGGGCTGATGCTTGATTTTGCGGGGATTTGGCTGAAATTCGGCTCAAGCCCGCGCGGCCCAGCCGGCCAGCTCGTCGAAATGGGTCTCGCCCATCTTGCGCTGCAGCACCCGGCCGTCGGCGCTGATCATCACCGTGAACGGCAGGCCGCCCTGCGCATTGCCGAGTTGGCGAACCAGCTCGGTGCCGTCGAGCCCGGCCAGCCCGATGGCGAAACCCACCTTCACCCGGCCTAGAAACTCGCGCACCGGCGTGGGCCCGTCGATCGCCAGACCCACCACCTGCCAGCCCTTGGGGCCGAAGCTGCGGTGAAAGCGGTCGAGCTCGGGCATCTCGCGCACGCAGGGCGCGCACCAGGTGGCCCAGAAGTTGATCAGCAGCGGCTGGCCGCGCAGATCGGCCAGCACCAGTTCGCCGCCTTCGGGACGGTCCACGCGCAGCGCCCACAGCGCGGCCAGTCCGTCGCTGGTTGTGGGCGCTGCGCTGGCGCTGTCCGCCGCGGGCGGCGTGGCCTGTCGCCACCAGGCCAGGCCACCGCCGGCCAGCGCGGCCGCCGCGGCCACACCCAAGGTCAGCAGCCCACGCCGCGCAGGCGGTGCGCCGTCGGTGGGGTTGGTCGCCGGGCCGGGGCTCGGCGGGCGGTCGGGGTTCATGCCGGGGTGCCCTCGGCCAGCAGGCGCCGCAAGGCCGCAGCATCACCGCGCCAGCTGCGGCCGCGCGCATCGGGCTTGAGCGCGCCGCGCAGATCGTTGTGGTCGAGGATGGTGAGGAACAGCGTCACCACCTCGCCCAGCTCGGCGCTGCGCGCGGCGATGCTCAGCACGTCGATCTGACCGCCGCGCGCATCGGGCCGGCTGCCCACGTCGTAATCGACGCCCTGGTTGATCAGCGTGATCTCGGTCGACTTGGTGTCGTCGCAGTACAGGTCGAGGTGGATCGCCGACAGCCGGGTGGCGGTGCCGCGCCACACCGCGCCCGTGAGGTGCGGGCGGAACTCGGCCAGCCGCTCCATCCACACCAGCGCCAGCGTGCGCAGCGCGCGCAGTTCGGCGGGCTGGGTGTCGGCGCAGAACAGCGCCAGGTGGTCGCGCACCTGGTCTTCCACCTGTTCGTTGCTGGGCAGTTGGATGCGGTGGGCATGGCGGCCCAGCGCACGTTGCGCCTTGCGCTTGGCGCCGGCGTATTCCATGCCTTCGTCCACCACCAGCCGGGCGGCGGCGGCGGCAATCTCGTCGACAAGGGCAGCGGCCATGGGCGCGATTGTAGGAAGCGGGCGGCCGGCAGCACCCAGCAGGGCTGCTGCCGGGGTGCCGACGGCCCGGTCAGGGCAGGGTCACATCGGCCATGCGGGCGGCCACGGTGCCCGCGCGCGAGGCCAGGTAGGCCGAGCCGGGGTTCTTCTCGAAGCGCTTGGGCGCCGGCAGCATCACCGCCAGCCGGGCGGCGCGGCTGGCATCGAGCCGGGCCGCATCGGTGCGGAAGTAATAACGCGCGGCCGCCTGCGCGCCGAACACGCCCTCGCCCCATTCCACGTTGTTCAGGTAGATCTCCAGGATGCGCTGCTTGGACAGCAGCGTCTCCAACGTCAGCGTCAGCATGAACTCCTGCGCCTTGCGCAGCACGGTGCGCTCGCCCGACAGGAACAGGTT
>MESD01000016.1:0-7075 GCA_001770815.1 Burkholderiales bacterium RIFCSPHIGHO2_12_FULL_69_20 | reverse complement strand
CCGACAGGAACAGGTTCTTGGCCAGCTGCTGGCTGATGGTGGAGCCGCCCACCAGCTTGGGCTCGACCTTGGGCTTGGCCGGTGCGACGGCGGCGGCCTTGGGTGGCGCGCGCTTCTGCTGCTGGGCCTGCAGCTGGAGATTTCGGCGCTCGGCGGCGGCTTCGGCGCGCTGGTTCTTCTCCCAGGCTTTCTCCAGCGCGTCCCACTCGATGCCGCCGTGGTCGATGAAGCCGGCGTCCTCGCTGGCGATCACCGCGCGCTTCAGGTTCGGCGAGATGCGCTCGGCGTCCACCCAGTCCTGGGCCCAGGCGACCTGCCGCTTCTCGACCAACAATCGCCAGATCTCGCTGCGCTGGAAGCTGGTGGATTGCGGCGCCACCACCGCCATCAGCGCGATGCGGCCGACGAAGTAGAGCTGCAACGAGGCGCCGCACAGCAGCACCAACACCAGCAGGCGCCAACCAGCGGCCGCCGCGGAACCGGCTGTGCCGGGCCGCTGGCGGCGCCCCCCTGGGGGGGAGGCGCCGGAGGCGCTTCGGGGGGGGGTCATCTCGTGAGCCGGGCCCGCAGCGCGGCCAGCACCGGCGGGGTGTGGGGCATCACGCCGCGCCACAACTCAAACGCGCCGGCGGCCTGCTCGACCAGCATGCCCAGGCCGTCGCGCCCGGTGGCGCCGTGGGCCTCGGCCCAATCCAGGAAGGACTGGGCCGCCGGCCCGTACATCAGGTCGACCGCCAGCGCGCCGGGCCTCAGCACCGCGGCCGCCACCGGCACCGCGGCGCCGGCCAGGCTGCTGGCGCTGCTGTTGATCACCAGGTCATAGGCCTCACCGGCATCGGCCAGGCCGCTGGCGGCCAGGGCCACACCCTGCTGGCGGGCTACTTCGGCATGGCGCTGCACCAGCACCTGTGCCTTGGCCGGCGTGCGGTTGGCCACGGTGATGACGGCGCAGCCGGCCTCGATCAGCGGGCCCAGCACGCCGGCCGCGGCGCCGCCGGCGCCGATCAGCAGCACCCGCTTGCCGGCCAGCGGCAGGCCGGCATGCTGCTGCAGATCACGCACCAGCCCCGTGCCGTCGGTGTTGTCGGCGTACCAGCCGTCGGCGTCGAAGCGCAGCACGTTGGCGGCCTGCGCCAGTACCGCGCGCGCGCTGGCGCGCCGTGCCAGCGGCAGCACCTGGAACTTGAACGGCACGGTGATGTTGCAGCCACGCGCCGGCCCCAGGCCGGCCGCCGCATCGGCGCTGGCAATGAAGGCGCGCACGGTGGCCTCGAAGCCATCGAGCGGGCATTCGATGCGGCCGTAGTCGATGGGCTCGCCGGTCTGCCGCGCGAACTCGGCGTGGATGAAGGGTGACTGGCTGTGCGCCACCGGGTGGCCCAGCACCGCGTAACGATCGGGCAAGGGGCCGGGCAAGCCGTCAGGCAAGCGGTCGGGCAGGGAGGCTGCGGGTCTTGAGAGCATGGCGGGAGGCAATTGGGGGGCGATTGTGCCGGCCGGCGCCACCCGGCCGCAGGATCAGGGCGGCGACGCGCTCAGCGTGGTGGCCAGGCCTTCGTCGCGGGTGAAGCGGAAGCGCGACGTGACGATGATCTGGTCGGCCTGGCTGAGCATCTCGTTGGAGAAACGGCCGAACGGCGACGCCGCGCGCACGATGGCGACCGCGCGCCGGTCCAGCAACGGGCTGCCCGAGGCGGCCACCACGTCGGCCTCCATCAGCCGGCCGGTGGCGTCCAGGGTGATGTTCATGGTCAGCTCGCCGTAGAGCTTCTTGCCCTTGTGCTGGGGGAAGTCGCGGGTGCCACGCTCCTCGATGCGGCGGCGCAGCCGGTCGTAGTACAGCGCATAGGCCGCCTCGCGCGTGGCAGGGCTGACGTAGCGCTTGCGCGGCTGCGCGCTGTCGTCGTTGATGCGCTTCTCGATCTCGGCCAGCAGATCGAGCATCTGGCGCCGGCGCTCTTCCTGCTCGCGTTCCAGCGGCGTGCCGTTGTCGCGCTGCGGGTCGGGTGGTGGCAGCAGCGCCATCTCGCGGCGGATCTGCGCCAGCAACTGCTGCTGCTGGTCCTGCAGCGTTTCCACGCGCTTGCGCGCCTCGTCGCTGGCGTTGCCCATCTCGGCGCGCTCGGAGGCCGGCAGCGGCGAGGTGGCGCGGCCGACGTCCAGCTCGCCGCCACCGGCCAGCGCGGCCTGCGCCACCGCCTGCGCCTGCACCGGCGCATCGGCCGAGCGCGCGTTGACCAGGATCACCTCCAGCGGCGTGTCGCGGAAGACCCGGTCGAAACCAACGGGGTCGATCCACTGGAAGGTGATCAGCCCCGCATGCACCGACAGCGACACGCCCAGCGCCCAGGTCAGCGTGCTGATGCGGCGCTGGCGGGGGCGGCGCTGGGCCATCGGCGGGTGGTGGGCGCTGCGGCCAGGTATCAGGCGGCGGGCGCAGCCTCGCCGTCGGTCGCGGCCGGTGCCGAATCGCCTACCGTGCCGCCCGCAGCATCACCCAGGTCGATGGCCAGCGACAGCGGCGCGGCGGCGGCGGCCTCGTCGTCGTCGGCCGCCTCGTCGACGGTTGCGGCGGCCGGCACGTCATCGAGCCGGGTGGCCAGGTTGGCATGCAGATCCAGTGTCAGCAGGTCCATGCCGGTGATGCGCACCCGCACATGGGCACCACGTGGCAGCGCCTCGCAGCCCAAGGCCTTGAACACCAGCGGCAGCGTGTCGGCGCGCACCAGGCCATCCTTCAGCACCGCGGCGTCCAGCTCCGCCACGGCGTTCTGCTGCAGCCAGCGCAGCGTCCAGAAGCGCTCGATGTCGCGCTGGAAGTCGTTGTAGGCGGTGTAGGCCGCGTCGAACGACGAGATCACCGAGAACAGCATCGCGTCCTTGGGTTTGAACGGCGCCACCAGCGCGGCGCTGCGGCCGTGCCGGGTTGCGGCGATGATCTGCCACTGGTTGACCAGGTCGACATAACGCCGCAGCGGCGAGGTGGCCCAGGTGTACTGCGCAACGCCCATGCCGGCGTGCGGCGCGGGCTTGGTGCCCATGCGCACCTTGACGCCCGGCGCCATGCTGGCCTGGCTGCGGTAGATGCCGGGCACGCCGTTCTCGGCGATGAAGCCGCCCCAGTGGCTGTTGGCCAGGATCATCGCCTCGCTGACGATCAAATCCAGCGGCGCACCGCGCTTGCGCTCGCTGATGCGCACCGCCTCGTCGCCCAGCGGCTCGCCGGTTTGGTTGTCGTCCGCGCGATCGAGGCGGAAGTTGTAGTCGGGCCGGTTGAAGTTCTCGGGTTTGCCACGCACCACCTCGCGCTGGGCCTTCAGGTGCCGCGCCAGGCGGAAGGCGAAGGCCAACTCCTGGGCGAATGGGTAGTCGGCCACCGCCTCGCCGGTCAGCGCGGCCTCGGTCACCACCTCGTCGAGCTGGTCGTGGCGCAGGTTCATTGCGATCGGCACGCGCTCGATGCGGGTCTCGGTCTTCTGCACCGCCAGCGTGGCCTCGTCGAGCGTGAAGTACACGCTCACCGCTGGGCAGTCGCGGCCCTCGGTCAGCGTGTAGGCCTGCACCACCTCGTCGGGCAGCATGGTCAGCTTCCAGCCCGGCATGTAGACGGTGGACATACGTTCACGCGCCACCTTGTCGATCGCCGAATCGGGCGCGATGACCAGCGCCGGCGCGGCGATGTGCACGCCGAAGATCACCACGCCGCTGCCCAGCCCGGCGACCGACAGCGCATCGTCGATCTCGGTGGTCAACGAGTCGTCGATCGAGAAGGCCTGCACCGGCGCCAGCGGCAACTCGTCCTTGATGGCCGGTGCGGCCAGCGCCGGAAAGCCCGTGCCCTTGGCGAACTGATCGAACAGGAAGCGCCGCCAGTGAAACTGGTACGGGCTGGCTATCGCGCCGGCCGATTGCAGCAGGGCCAGCGGCGCACGCTGGGCGCGCTTGCTCGCCTCGACCACGGCCTTGTACTCGGGGCCGTTCTTGTCGGGCTTGAACAGGATGCGGAACAACTGCTCGCGCACCGGCGGCGGGCAGCGGCCGGCGGCCAGCTCGGCGGCCCAGTCCTCGATCATCGCGGCCTGCTGGGCCTTGCGCTCGATGGCCAGCAGCGCGGCCTTGACGATCTCGTCGGGCGCCTTCTTGAACTGGCCCTTGCCGGCGCGGCGAAAGTAATGCGGCGCCTCGAACAGGCGGAACAGCATCGCCGCCTGCTGCTCGGGCCCGGCGCTGGCCGAGAAATAGTCGCGTGCCAGGTCGGCAAAGCCGAACTCACCCTCGGGCGCAAACTCCCAGGCCATCTCCAGGTCGATCTCGGCCGCTTGCGCCTGGGCGGCGGCCACCAGCGCGGCGGGTTCGGGCTTGGCGAAGCGCAACAGCACGTTCGCCGATTTCACCTTCACGCGCTTGCCGGAATCGAGCTCGATCTGCACCGAGGCATCGGCTTCCGACATCACGCGGCCGGCGAGGAATTTGCCGGCGTCATCAAACAGGGCGTAGTTCACCGGAGCGATTGTCCCATCCCGGGCTCAGGGCGCCGGAACGCTGGCACTGTCCTGCACCTGTGCCGCGCCATCCAGCCCCTGGGCTTCAACCCAGCCCGGTGCGTACAGCGTGTCGTGGTAACGCTCGCCGGCGTCGCAGATCAGCGTGACGATGCTGCCGGCCTCGCCGCGCGCGGCCATCTCGCGCGCCAGGTGCAGGGCGCCGACGAAGTTGGTGCCGGTGGACGGCCCCACACGCCGGCCCAGCCGGGCCGACAGGTCCAGCGCGGCGGCAAAGCTCAGCGCATCGGGCACCCGCAGCAGGCGGTCGATCACCGTGGGCACGAAGCTGGGCTCCACCCGCGGGCGGCCGATGCCCTCGATGCGGCCGCGCAAGGGGCTGCTGACATCACGCCGGCGCTGCACGAAGGCGTCGAAGAACACCGAATGCTCGGGGTCGACCACCGCCAGCCGGGTGGTGGCCAGCGCACCGCGCTTGTAGCGGATGTAGCGGCCGATGGTGGCCGAGGTGCCGCCGGTGCCCGCGCCCACGACGATCCAGCGCGGCAGCGGGTGCGGCTCCAGCGCCAGCTGGTTGAACAGGCTCTCGGCGATGTTGTTGTTGCCGCGCCAGTCGGTGGCGCGCTCGGCGTGGGTGAACTGGTCCATGTAGTGCCCGCCGCAGGCCGCGGCCAGCGCCTCGGCCTCGGCATACACCCGCGGCGCGGGCACCTCGACGCAGCGGCCGCCGTGGAAGGCGATTTCTTCGAGCTTGCGCGCGGCCGTGCCCTGCGGCACCACCGCGACGAAGGGCAGCCCCAGCAGCTGGGCGAAGCAGGCCTCGCTGATCGCGGTGGAGCCTGACGAGGCCTCGACGATGGTGGTGCCCGGCACGATCAGCCCGTTGCACAGGCCATAGAGGAACAGCGAGCGCGCCAGCCGGTGCTTCAGGCTGCCCGAGGGGTGGGTGGACTCGTCCTTCAGGTACAGCGTGACGCCCGGCGCCTCGGGCAGCGCCAGCGCGATCAGGTGGGTGTCGGCCGAGCGGCGTGCATCGGCGTCGATGCGTTGCAGTGCCTGCGCCACCCAAGCCCGGCGGGCATCGTCGTGCATCACGTCGTCAGACCGTCATGCCGCCCGAGACCTCGATCACCGCGCCGTTCACATAACTCGCCTCGTCGCTGGCCAGGAAGGCGTAGACATTGGCGATCTCCTCGGGCTTGCCCAGCCGGTGCAGCGGCACCTGCTCGCGCATCTGCTGCAGCACCTTGTCGGGGATGGTGGCCAGGATCGGTGTCTCGACGAAGCCCGGCGCCACCGCATTCACGCGGATGCCCTTGGGCCCCAGCTCGCGGCTCCAGGTCTTGGTGAAGCCGATCACGCCGAACTTGCTGGCGGCGTAGTTGGTCTGGCCGAAGTTGCCGTAGATGCCGACCACGCTGCTGGCGTTGAGGATCACGCCCGAGCCCTGCGCCACCATCGCCGGCAGCACCGCCTGCGTGGCATGGAAGACACCACGCAGGTTGACGTCGATCACCGCGTCGAATTGCTCCATCGTCATCTTCTGCAGCCGCGCGTCTTTCGTGATGCCGGCGTTGTTGACCAGCACGTCGATGTGGCCGTAGTGCGCCATCACCGCGGCGACCATGGCATCGAGGGCCTGCCGGTCGGTCACGTTCACCGCATAACCCTGGGCCTGGGCGCCGCGGGCGCGCACCATCGCCAGCGCGGCGTCCACGCCGTCGGCCTTCATGTCGCAGACGATCACGGTGGCGCCTTCTTCGGCGAACTTCAGCGCAGTGGCCAAGCCGATGCCCTGGGCGGCACCGGTGATGATGGAAACCTTGTTCTTCAATCGCATAGCTGCAAAAACTCCAGGACAAAGGGCAGGTGGTCGTCAAAATCCGAGAGCGCATGGTCGCTGCCGTCGAGCAGGCGGATCGTGGCGCCGGGGTAGCGCGCGGTCATCTCGCGCCAGCTCAGCAGCTCGTCGCCCTTGGCGATGACCGCGCCGTAGCGCTCGGGGTGGGTGATGGCGGGCACGGTCAGCGCGCGCAGCTCATCGATGTACTCGGGGCGGAAGAAGAAGCGCTCTTCGGGCGCGTGGTACTGCGTCTGCTCGCCGATGTGGGCGGCCAGGTCGCGTGCCGGATCGATCGCCGGGTTCAGCAGCATCGCGCGGCAGCCGGTGGCCTCGGCCACCGCGGTGGCGTAGAAGCCGCCCAGCGAGCTGCCGACCACCGCCATGCCGGCCTCTCCCACGCCGCGTGGCCAGTCGGCGATGCCCTGCGCGATCAACGCCCAGGCCGCGGCGGGCGAGGGTGGCAGCTGCGGGCACCACCAGTGCACGTCGGGCCGGTGCGCGGCCAGCCACGCCGCCATGCGACGGGCCTTGGTCGAGCCGGGCGACGAGCGGAAGCCGTGCAGGTAGAGCAGGTGCATGGCGTGATTGTCGGCCAGTGTGCCGGCCCGGCGCGGTCAGTCCGCAAGGTCAGTCCACAAGGTCAGTCGGCACGTCCGCCGATGGCCCGCATGAACTCGGCACGCACCTGCGCATCGTGATTGAAGCAGCCGGCAAAGGCCTGGGTGTAGAC
>MESD01000015.1:6883-17284 GCA_001770815.1 Burkholderiales bacterium RIFCSPHIGHO2_12_FULL_69_20 | reverse complement strand
AGCCTGATCATCGTGCCGATGAAGACGCCCGGCGTGTCGGTCGCGCGCAAGCTCAAGAAGGTGGGCATGGACGCCAGCGACACTGCGCAGCTGCACTTCGACGACGTGCGCGTGCCGCAGCGCTACCGCATCGGCGAAGAGGGCATGGGCTTCATGTACCAGATGGAGCAGTTCCAGATCGAGCGGCTGTGGGGCGCGCTCAACAGCGGTGCGATGGCCCAGCGCGCCATCGACCACACCATCGCCTACACGCGCGAGCGCCAGGCCTTCGGCCGCAGCATCCTCGACAACCAGTGGGTGCACTACAAGCTGGCCGAGCTGCAGACCGAGGTGGAGGCGCTGCGCAGCCTGGCCTGGCGCGGCGTCGAGATGGTGGTGCGCGGCGAGGATGCCACCAAGCTGGCGACGATGGCCAAGCTGAAGGCCGGCCGCACCATCCGCGAGGTGTCCGACGGCTGCCTGCAGTTCTGGGGCGGCATGGGCTACATGATGGACAGCCCGGTCAGCCGCATCTGGCGCGACGGACGCTTGTCGTCCATCGGCGGTGGTGCCGACGAGGTGATGCTGCAGATCCTCTGCAAGTTCATGGGCACCTTCCCGGCGAAGTCATGAATCTTCCTGCTGCGCGGGCCGATCTTGCGCCTGCGCTGCTCGCCGTACGGGTGTACGGCTGCGTTGCTCGACCCAACCTCGGCCCGCTCGCGACGGAATCTTCACGACTTCGCTCCCGCCCAACATGACCACTCCGACCTCGTTCACCAAGATCCTGATCGCCAACCGCGGCGAGATCGCGCTGCGCGTGATGCGCAGCGCCCAGTCGCTGGGCTACCGCACGGTGGCGGTGTACTCCACCGCCGATACGCTGGCGCGCCATGTGCTGGAGGCCGACCAGGCGGTGTGCATCGGCGAGCCGCTGCCGCGCCAGAGTTACCTCAACATCCCGGCGATCATCGATGCGGCGCGCCAGAGTGGTGCCGACGCGGTGCACCCGGGCTACGGCTTCCTGGCCGAAAACGCCGCCTTCGCCGCGGCCTGCGCCGAGGCCGGGCTGGTCTTCATCGGCCCGCCGGCCGCGGCCATCACCGCGATGGGCGACAAGGCCGGCGCCAAGGCCTTGATGGCCGCGGCCGGCGTGCCGGTGATTCCGGGCTACCAGGGCGAGGACCAGTCGGCCGAACGCCTGGCCAGGGAGGCCGCGGCCATCGGCTGGCCGGTGATGATCAAGGCCACCGCGGGCGGCGGCGGGCGCGGCATGCGCCGGGTGGACCGCGCGGTCGACTTCGCCGACGCCTTGCGCAGCGCGCAGAGCGAGGCGCAGGGCGCCTTCGGCGATGCCACGGTGATCCTGGAGCGTGCGCTGATCGCGCCGCGCCACATCGAGATCCAGGTCTTTGCCGACCGGCACGGCCACGCCATCCACCTGGGCGAGCGCGACTGCTCGGTGCAGCGCCGCCACCAGAAGCTGATCGAGGAAGCGCCGTCACCGGCGGTGGATGCCGACCTGCGTGCGCGCATGGGGGCGGTGGCGGTCAAGGCCGTGCTGGCGATCGGTTATGTGGGCGCGGGCACGCTGGAATTCCTGCTCGATGCGCACGGCGAGTTCTTCTTCATGGAGATGAACACCCGGCTGCAGGTGGAGCACCCGGTCACCGAGGCCATCACCGGTCTCGACCTTGTCGATTGGCAACTGCGCGTGGCCGCCGGCGAGCCGCTGCCTCTGGCGCAGGAGCAGGTGCGCTTCGCCGGCCATGCGATCGAGGTGCGGTTGTGCGCCGAGGATGCGCTGCAGAACTTCATGCCGCAGAGCGGGCAGATGCGCGAGTGGGTGATGCCTGAGCAAGGCCCCGGTGCCTTGCGGGTGGAGCATGCGCTGCGCCCGGGTGATGACATCCCGCCGTACTACGACTCGATGATCGCCAAGCTGGTGGCCCATGGCACGAACCGGGCCGAGGCGCTGCGCCGGCTGCAGCGCGGGCTGCAGGCGGCGGTGGCGCTGGGCGTGGCCACCAACCAGGCCTTCTTGTCGCAATGCCTGACGCACCCGGTGTTTGCCGAGGGCGGCGCCACCACGGCGTTCATCGGCGACCACCAGGCCACCCTGCTGGCCGGCTTGAGCCGCGACGGCGACACCACCAACCACCGCCGCGCCGCCGCGCTGGCCGCCTTGCTGCTGCACCTGAGCGATACCGACGCCGGCCCGGCGCGCGAGCTGGCGCACCGCATGCCCACGCTGCAGCACTTTGAGCTGAACGGCGCGCTGGTGCAGGGCACGCTGACCCAACCCGGCCCGGACCAGTTCACCGCCCACCTCGACGGTGACGACAGCCGGTTGCAGCTCGTGACGGCGTCAGCGGGCCAGGCCCGCGTGCTGATCGACGGCCTGGCCGAGAGCGCCCGCTGGCACCGCGACGGCGCCGAGTTGCTGCTGCACTTTGCCGGCCGCGCCTGGCGGGTGAACGACCTGAGCCGTGCTGCGGCCACCCGCGCCGGCGATGGCGCCAGCGACGGCAAGCTGCGCGCCAGCATGAACGGCCGCGTGGTGGCCGTGCAGGTGGCGGTGGGCGATGTCGTCACCGCCGGCCAGCCGCTGCTGACGCTGGAAGCGATGAAGATGGAGCATGTGCATGCCGCGCCCTGCGCCGGCAGCGTGGTGGCGCTGCACGTCAGCCTGGGCGAGCAGGTGGCGGCGCAACGGGTGGTGGCCGAGATCGCCTGACAAGGCGTGAACGGACCTACTGCGCGAACCGATCTCGCGCCTGTGTTGCTCGCCGTACGGGTGTACGGCTGCGCTACTCGACGCAAGCTCGGCCCGCTCGCGACGGTCCCTTCACACCTTGTGCGCTGGGCCTCAAGTGTCGGCTGGCGCGCTCAGCGGCCGACGATGCCCAGCAACTCGACGTCGAAGGTCAGCGTGGCGTTGGGCGGGATCACGCCGCCGGCGCCGCGTTCACCGTAGGCGATGGCCGGCGGGCAGGTCAGGCGCGCGCTGCCACCCACCTGCAGGCGCTGCACGCCTTCGGTCCAGCACTTGATCACGCGGTTGAGCGGAAACTCCAGCGGCTTGCCGCGGCTGTAGGAGCTGTCGAACTCCTTGCCGTCGGCGAGGGTGCCACGGTAGTGCACCTTCACCGTGTCGGTGGCCGCGGGGCTGGGGCCGGTGCCGGCCTTCATCAGTTTGAACACCAGGCCGCTGCTGGTGGTGACGGTGCCGCCCACGCCCGGATTGGTGCCGGCGGTGGTGACATCAGCGGCCAGCGCGGCAGTGGTGGTCAGCAGGGCGAGCAATGCGCCGGACAGGGCTGACCGGCAAGAAATAAGGCAAAGGCGCATGGTGTGCAGGGCTGGCTTCAGCCGTGGGCGGAACAGGCGTCGATCATCGCACCGGCCAGTCGGCCGGCACTTGCACCGGCAGCTCCAGCAGCATCTGCGCCATGCCCTTGCCCAACGGATCGAGCCGCAGCGAGGCCGGGCCGCCGCCTTCCAGCGCCTGGTGCATCACCAGGTTCATCGCATGCAGGCCGGGCAGATGAAAGCGGTCGACCCGGCCCTTGACCAGGTGGGCGAACCAGGCCTTCACCACCTCGGGTGTCACCTGCGCCCACAGCAGCGGCAGCCATTCGGGCCGGCGCGCGATCAGGCCGATGTTCGACAGGTCGCCCTTGTCGCCGCTGCGGCCCCAGGCCAGCTGGATCAGCGGCACGGTCTTGGTGGGGCCGGCAGGCATCGTCCAAGGCGCGGGGTCGGGCAGGGTGGCGGGTGCTGCCAGCGGCCGGGCGGTGTCGGCCATGCTCACGGCCAGGGTCTGCTCGCCCAGCCTGAACACCGGCTGCACCGCGCCGCGCGGGATCAGGAAGGCGCAGGGCACGATGTGCGGCGACACACTGCCGCGGCCGCCGCCCGGGCCGGTGGTGCCGGGTGACCAACTGGTGCCGGGCGCGGCCTTCTCGCGCGTGAACAGCTCCAGCGCTTCCTTGCGCGGATGGCGCACCGCCACGCGCACGATCACCTCGCGCAGCTGGGCGGTGGTGGCGCGCGGGCCGTACAGCGTCTCGGTGCCGATCACCTCGACGCGGGTGGCCGAAAAATCACCCCAGCCGCGGGCCAGGATCATCTCCCGGGTGCGTTCGATGAGCGATTCACCGGTGCGCCGGGCCTTGGCCACCGCGTCGATGCCGACGATCACCGTCATGCCATCCACGCGCCAGCCCACCAGCGTGGTGGCGCTGACCTTCAGCGAGGGCGGCGGCGCGCTGCCGCGGGCGCCGCTGACACGCACGCGGTGCTCGCCCACTTGCTCGATCCGCACCTGGCGGAAATCGCAGGCCACGTCGGGCAGCAGGTAGGCGCCGGGGTCGCCGATCTCGTAGAGCAGTTGCTCGCCCACCGTGGCCGGGCTGATCAGGCCGCCGGTGCCGGGCACCTTGCCGACGGTGAAGCTGCCGTCGCTGGCCACGTCGACGATGGGGTAGCCGATGTGCGCCCAGTCGGGCACCTGGTCCCAGTCGGTGAACAGCCCGCCGGTGGCCTGGCAGCCGCATTCGATGATGTGGCCGGCCAGGCTGCCGCCGGCGAGTGCGTCGAACTGGTCCATGGTCCAGCCGAAGTGGTGGATCAGCGGGCCCAGCGTGACCGCGCTGTCGACGCAGCGGCCGGTGATCACCACATCGGCCCCGGCGGCCAGCGCGCGCGCCACCGGCTCGGCGCCCAGGTAGGCGTTGGCGCTGAGCAGCTGGTCGGGCACCGGCTGGCCGCCGACCAGATCGGTCAGCGCACCGCCCGGGGCGGCCGCGCGCAAGGCCGGCAGGGCCTCGCGCACGTCGTCGCCCTCGACCACCGCGATGCGCACTTGCATGCCCAGCTCGTCGGCCAGTTTGGCCAGTGCGCGGGCGCAGGCCTGGGGGTTGATGCCGCCGGCGTTGCTGACCACCTTGATGCCGCGCTGGACCACCTGGGGCAGCACCTGGCGCATGGCGGCCTCGACGAAGTCGGTGGCGTAGCCGGCGTCGGGGTTCTTGCGCTGGGCCGAAGCCAGGATGGCCATGGTCGTCTCGGCCAGGTAGTCGAACACCAGCACGTCGATCAGGCCGCTGTTGACCAGCTGCGGCGCGCCCAGGCTGGAATCGCCCCAGAAACCGGAGGCACCGCCGATGCGAAGCGGGGGGCGCGAGTGATCGATGGCTGCGGCGTTCGACATGGGGGCTCCTGGTTGTGACCGGCAGCGTAGGGCGCCGGGCTGGCCGCCGTCTTGCGGCGATTGGCTGATCGGGCCGGGTCGCCCGGCCCCACCCGGCCCGGCCTGGCAATGAGGGGCAGATACACTGCGCGCTGCCCTTTCGGCGCTGATTTTGCCGCCCGGCCTGCTGCGATCCGCCCCCGTCTTCCTCCCGTCTGCTCCCCGCCTGACCACCCCCCGCCCATGCCTTCTGCCGCCCCGGCCAAACCCGCCTTCGACCTGAAAAGCACCGCCTGGACGCTGACGGCCTTGCGCCTGCAGACGGCCGATGCCGGCGCGCTGGCCGCGGCACTCGATGCGCGCTTTGCCGACAGCCCCGGCCTGTTCGACAACGACCCGGTGGTGATCGACCTGAGCCCCCTGCGCGAGGCCGCTGCCGCGGTGGATTTCAAGGCGCTGCTGCCCCACCTGCGCCGCCACGGCATGCTGCCGATCGCCGCACAGGGCGGCAGCCCGGCGCAGATGGCCGCCGCCCGCGCCGCCGGCCTGGCCGAGGCGCCCGATGCACCGGCCGCCCGTGCCGACGCCGCCCCGGTGCGCGACGTGGTGCGGGAGGTAGTGCGTGAGGTGGTGCGCGAAGTGCCGGTGGTGCAGGAAGTGACCCACGAGGTGGTGCGCGAGGTCGAGGTGATCCGGCCCGCACCTGCACCCACAGCCGCCGCCGGCCCGGCGCCGGTGATGGTGGTCGACAAGCCGCTGCGCTCGGGCCAGCGGGTGTACGCCCGCGGCGGCGATCTGATCGTGCTGGCGGTGGTCAGTGTCGGCGCCGAGGTGATCGCCGATGGCAACATCCACGTCTACGGCCCGCTGCGCGGCCGGGCGATCGCGGGTGCCCGCGGCGACACCTCGGCGCGCATCTACTGCACCTGCCTGGAGCCGCAGCTGGTGTCGATCGCCGGCATCTACCGCACCACCGAAACCCCGCTGTCCGCCGACGTGCTGGGCCAGGCCGCCCAGGTGCGCCTGGACGGCGAAAAGATCATCGTCGAGCCGCTGCCATCGTGAAGATCGCTAACCGCAAGCGTCCCACGAACCGACCCGCCACTCGACCCGCCACCCAATCATCTGCAACGAAAGAACCCCTGATGGCCAAGATCATCGTCGTCACCTCCGGCAAGGGCGGGGTGGGCAAGACCACCACCAGCGCCAGCTTTTCCGCCGGCCTGGCCCTGCGTGGCCACAAGACCGCGGTGATCGACTTCGACGTGGGCCTGCGCAACCTCGACCTGATCATGGGTTGCGAGCGCCGCGTGGTCTACGACCTGATCAACGTGATCCACGGCGAGGCCAACCTGAACCAGGCGCTGATCAAGGACAAGCAGTGCGACAACCTCTACGTGCTGGCCGCCAGCCAGACGCGTGACAAGGACGCGCTGACGCAGGACGGCGTCGAGAAGGTGCTGAAGGACCTGGGCGAGATGGGCTTCGAGTACATCGTCTGCGACTCGCCCGCTGGCATCGAGACCGGTGCGCTGATGGCGATGCACTTCGCCGACGAGGCGCTGGTGGTCACCAACCCCGAGGTGTCGTCGGTGCGGGATTCAGACCGCATCCTGGGCATGCTGTCGTCCAAGACCAAGCGCGCGATCGACGGCCTGCCCGCCATCAAGGAACACCTGCTGATCACCCGCTACAACCCCAGCCGGGTCGAGGGCGGGCAGATGCTGTCGCTGACCGACATCCAGGAGATCCTGCGCATCCCGCTGATCGGCGTGATTCCCGAGAGCGAGACCGTGCTCGACGCCAGCAACCAGGGCGTGCCGGCGATCCACCTGAAGGCCACCGACGTCAGCGAGGCCTACAAGGACGTGATCAGCCGCTTCCTGGGCGAGACCGTGCCGATGCGCTTCATCGACGCCGAGAAGCCCGGCTTCTTCAAGCGCTTGTTCGGTGGGAGGTGAGCGGCATGTCGTTTCTCTCGTTCTTCCTCGGTGAGAAGAAGAAGACCGCCTCGGTCGCCAAGGAGCGGCTGCAGATCATCCTGGCGCACGAGCGCTCGGGCCGCGGTGCCTCGCGCGCCGACTACCTGCCGCAGCTGCAGGCCGAGCTGATGGCGGTGATCAGCAAGTACGTCAACATCGCGCCCGGCGACATCAAGGTCAGCCTCGAGAAGCAGGACAACTTCGAGGTGCTGGAAGTGAAGATCGAACTGCCCGACGCGGTTCGGTGATCGCGCTGCGGCGCGCCTCGACGTGACACCGCCGCTGCCCTTCCTGGCCGGCTACGCCCAGCCGCTGCTGGACCAGGTGCGGCAGCTGCTGGCCGAGGGCGCGCTGGGTGAGCATCTGCAGCGCCGCTACCCCGAGGCCCACGCCATCCGCACCGACGGCGCGCTCTACGAGCATGCCTCGGCGCTGAAGGCGCGTTACCTGCGCAACGCACCGGCGCTGTCCAAGGTGGTCTACGAGGGCCGGCTGCAGATCGACCAGCGTGCGCTGGGCACGCTGACGGCGGTCTCGCGCGTGCAGGGCGGCAAGCTCACCGCCAAGCGCGAGCTGCGGGTGGCGGCGGTGTTCAAGCAGGCACCGGCGGCGATGCTGGACATGATCGTCGTGCACGAGCTGGCGCACCTGAAGGAGCGTGAGCACAACAAGCCCTTCTACGCGCTGTGCGACCACATGCTGTCGGGCTACCACCAAATCGAGTTCGACACCCGGCTGTACCTGACCTGGCAGCAATCGCTGGCCCGCGCACCGGCATGAACCAGTGGTTCGTCAGCTTGGGCATCGAGCACTGGAAGGGCACGCTGGGCATGCTGCTGTTGCCGCCGGTGTCGCTGCTGCTGCTGGCGCTGATCGGCATCGTGCTGCTGTCGCGCTGGCGCGGGTTGGGCCGGGTGCTGGTGCTGGTCGCGGTGCTGGGCCTGTGGGCGGCCGGCAGCCCCGGCGTGGGCCACCTGTTGATCGAAGCGCTCACCCGGCCGCCGCCGGCCCTGACGCCCGAGCGCATTGCCGGCCTGGTCCGTGCGCCGAAGACCGCCATCCTGGTGCTGGGGGGCGGCCGCAAGCTGGAGGCGCCCGAGTACCGCGCCGTCGACCTGAAGCCGCTGACGCTGGAACGGCTGCGCTACGGCCTGTGGCTGGCACGCCAGACCCGGCTGCCGGTGGGTTTCAGCGGCGGGCTGAGCTACAGCAGCCCGGCCGGGCACACCGAGGCCGACGCCGCGCGGCTGGTGGCGCAGCGTGATTTCGGCATGGCGCTGCGCTGGCTGGAAGCCCGCTCGCGCGACACCAACGAGAACGCGCGCTACAGCGTGGCGATGCTGCGTGCCGACGGCATCGAGCAGGTGCTGCTGGTGACCCACGGCGTGCACCAGCGGCGCGCGCTGATGGCCTTCGACCGCGCCATCCGGCAGTCGGGTGCCACCCTGCGGGTGATCGCCGCGCCGATGGGGCTGGAGCGGCCCCTGGGCTGGGCGCTGGGCGACTGGCTGCCCAATGCCGAGGGCCTGGCGATGACGCGCTATGCGCTGCACGAGTGGCTGGGCCGGCTGGCCGGCGCCTGACCGTGCCGCGCCTCAAGTGGTGGGTGGCGCGCTGCGTGCCTGCCGGCTGAGCACCTCGCGCGTGCTGCCCAGCACGATCTGCCCCAGGTGGGCGCCGCCGCCGATGTCGATCTCGGCGCCGTTGATGTAGCCCGCCGCGTCCGAGCAGAGAAAGCCCACCAGCGCGGCCACGTCCTCGGGCTGGCCGAAGCGCCGCGCCGGGATCAGCGCGATCGCGTCCTCGCGGATCACGGTCGGCAGGCCCTGCACGGCCGCGGTGGCGATCATGCCGGGCAGGATGGCGTTGCAGGTGATGCCGTGGCGCGCATGCTCCAGCGTCACCGCGCGCGTCAGCCCGATCAGCCCGGCCTTGGTGACCGAGTAACCGGCCTGGTGGTACAGCCCGGTGCGCCCGGCGATCGATGCGATGTTGACGATGCGGCCCCAGCCGCGCTCGACCATGCCCGGCAGCAGCGCCTGGCTGAGCAGCATCGGCGCGGTGAGGTTGACGTCCAGTTCACGCTGCCACTTGGCGGGCGACATGCGCACCACCGGTGCGATGTGCGTGGCGATGCCGGCGTTGTTGACCAGGCCGTCCAGCGGGCCCAGTTCGGCTTCCAGCGGGCTCAGCGCCGCTGTGATCTGATCGGCGTCGCCCACGTCGCACAGCGCCCAGGCGACCGGCGTGCCGCCGGCCGCGATCTCGCCAGCCAGGCGTTCGACCTCGGGCGCGATGTCGAGCAAGCCCACGCCGAAACCCAGACGCGCCAGCTGCAGCGCGGTGGCGCGGCCGATGCCGGCGGCGGCGCCGGTGACCACGATGTGGCGGCGCGGTGGGGCGGCGGTGTTCATCGCGCGCTGCCGGTCGGGGTGGCCGGGTGGGTCGTGGTGGCGGCTGCGGCCTCGCCATAGCGGCGGATCAGCACCTTGCCCAGCGCCGCCAGGTGCACCTGGTCGGGCCCGTCGCCCATGCGCATGTAACGCGCATAGACATAGGCTTCGGCCAGGAACAGATCCTGCGAGAAACCCGCCGCGCCGTGCAGTTGCATCGCGCGGTCGATCACCCGGGCGGCCATGTCCGGCACGGCGATCTTGGCCGCCGAGATCAGGTCGCGCGCGGCCTTGTTGCCCTCGCGGTCCATCTTGTCGGCGGTGCGCAGCGTCAGCAGCCGGGCCTGCTCGATCTCGACGAAAGAGCGGGCGATGTCCTCGCGCACCGAGCCGTGCTCGCCCAGCAGGTGGCCGAAGGCGCGGCGCGCGGTGGCGCGCTGGCACATCATCTCCAGCGCGCGCTGGGCGCAGCCGATCAGCCGCATGCAGTGGTGGATGCGCCCGGGGCCCAGCCGGCCCTGTGCGATCTCGAAGCCGCGGCCTTCACCCAGCAGCATGTTGGCCAGCGGCACGCGCGCGTTGTCGTAGACGATCTCGGGATGGCCCACCGGCGCGTCGTTGAAGCCGAAGATGCGCATGTCGCGCACGATGCGCACGCCCGGTGTGTCCTTCGGCACCAGCACCATCGACTGCTGGTGGTGCGCGCTGGGGTGGTCGGGCGACGATTTGCCCATCACGATCAGCAGCTTGCAGTCGTCGGCCAGCGCCCCTGAGGTGAACCACTTGCGGCCATTGATCACCCATTCATCACCCTCGCGGCGGATCTCGCAGCGGATGTTGGTGGCGTCACTCG
>MESD01000015.1:2179-6857 GCA_001770815.1 Burkholderiales bacterium RIFCSPHIGHO2_12_FULL_69_20 | reverse complement strand
GTGCCGTAGAGCGACAGCACTTCCATGTTGCCGGTGTCGGGCGCCGAGCAGTTGAACACTTCCGAGGCCCACAGCACCCGGCCCATGGCTTCGGCCAGCGGCGCGTACTCCAGGTTGCTCAGGCCCGCGCCGTGGTGGCCGGGCAGGAACAGGTTCCACAGCCCCAGCGCGCGGGCGCGCTGCTTGAGCGTCTGCACGATGGGCGGCGTGCGGCCGGGCGGGCCCTCGCTGGCCTGCTCGCGGTACAGGTGCTCGACCGGCAGCACCTGCTCGGCCATGAAGGTATTGACCTGCGCCTGCAGGGTGGCGGCGCGCTCGCTGTGCTGAAAGTCCATGGGCCCTCCGATCGGTGGGCCAGCGTAGCCGCGCGGCCGCGCGGGGTCTTGTCGTTATTGGCTGCCGGGCTTCTTGGGGCCGTTACCCGACCATTGCTGCTGCAGCTGCGCCCAGCCCTCGGGCCCCAGTTTTTCCAGCGTGGCCATGTTGACCTCGTAGATCGACTCGGCTTCCGGAAAGGCCTCGACCGCGCGGGCTATGCTGTCCTCGCGGATCAGGTGCAGCGTGGCCCAGGGCGAGCGGTTGCTGGCGTTGGTCACGTCGTCGACGTCGGTGTCGGCAAACTGGTATTGCGGGTGGAAGCTGGCCACCTGCAGCACGCCTTCGAGGTCGAGCTCGGCCACGGTGTCCTCGGCCACTTCGATGAAGTCGTTGTAGTCGGCGAAGTCGGTCAGCACGCCCGGGTGGATCAGCAGCGTGGTCTCGATCTTCTCGGCGCTGGATTCGGCCAGCCGCTCCAGCTCGGCGATCAGGTCGGCCAGCAGGCCCGCGGGGTCGGTGGCATGGCTCACCACGTAGCGCACCAGGCCCTTGACCTGCGGCGCCTTGGCGAAGGGGCACAGGTTCAGGCCGATCACCGCATGGTCGACCCAGGCGCGGGTGCGCGCGATCACGGTGGCGTCGTCGGGAATGTCGTGGGTGGGGTCGCTCATCTATCGTGCCTCCGTCATGCGCAGCCGGCGCGCGGCTTCTTCATCCTTGGCATCATCGATCACCGCCAGCACCTGGCCGAGGTCGACGGGCTTGAGCACCTGCGCAAACTGGCCGGTCAGCACCGTTTCGGGGCTCAGCAGGCCTTTTTCGTACAAGGCCCAGATCTCGCGGCCGAAGTCGGTCTTCAGCAGTTCGGGCGCGAAGCGGCCGAAGTAGTGGCGCAGGTTGGCCACGTCGCGCTCGAGCATCGCGCTGGCGTGGTTGTTGCCGGCGGCATCCACCGCCTGCGGCAGGTCGATGATCACCGGGCCGTCGGCGCCCACCAGGATGTTGAACTCGCTCAGGTCGCCGTGCACCACGCCGGCGGCCAGCATGCGCACCACCTCGCGGATCAGCGTGGCATGGTGGGCGCGCGCCTCCTCGGGTGTGAAGCTCATGTCGTTGAGGCGCGGCGCGGCGTCACCGTTGGCGTCGCACACCAGCTCCATCAGCAGCACGCCCTCGTGGAAGTTGATCGGCCGGGGCACGCGCACGCCGGCGGCGGCCAGCCGGTACAGCGCATCGACCTCGGCGCTCTGCCAGGCGGCTTCCATCGCCTGGCGGCCGAACTTGGTGCCCTTGGCCATCGCCCGGGCCTGGCGGCTGTTCTTGGTCTTGCGGTTCTCGGTGTAGTCCACCGCCTGGCGGAAGCTGCGGTTGTTGGCTTCCTTGTAGACCTTGGCGCACACCGTCTCGCCGCCGCTCTGCACCACGTAGACCTGCGCCTCCTTGCCGCTCATCAACTGGCGCTGCACCGCGTCGATCAGCCCTTCGTCCAGCAACGGCTTCAGCCGATCGGGGGTTTTCATTCGGGACCGCCTGGCTGCACCGAGGGCAGCAAAGGGCGTGGGCTTTGGCACGTGTTCATGGTTGCATTGTCGCCGGTGACCCACCCCTACACTGCGCGCCCGAGACCGCCGATCGACATGACCATCCTGCTCGCGCCCATGGAAGGGCTGCTCGACCACAGCCTGCGCGACGTGCTGACGCGGGTGGGCGGCATCGACCGCTGCGTGTCGGAGTTCATCCGCATCACCGACCGGCTGCTGCCCGAGCACACCTTCATCCGCCTGATGCCCGAGCTGTTGACCGGCAGCCGCACGGCCGCCGGCGTGCCAGTGCGCGCCCAGCTGCTGGGCAGCGAGGCCTTGTGCCTGGCCGACAACGCCGCACGCCTGGCCGCGCTGGGCGCCGAGGGCATCGACCTGAACTTCGGCTGCCCGGCCAAGACGGTGAACCGGCATCGCGGCGGCGCGGTGCTGCTCGACGAGCCCGAGCTGGTGGGCGCCATCGTCGCGGCGGTGCGCCGCGCCGTGCCGGCGCATGTGCCGGTGTCGGCCAAGATGCGGTTGGGCAACCGCGATGACAACTGCATGCTCGATGCCGCCCGCGCCATTGCCGAGGGCGGCGCGGGCGAATTGGTGGTGCATGCCCGCACCAAGGCGCAGGGCTACCGGCCGCCGGCGTTCTGGGACCGCATCGCGCTGATCCGCGCCGCGGTGGCCATTCCGGTGGTGGCCAACGGCGAGATCTGGACCGTGGCCGATGCACTGCAAGCCCGCGCCGAATCGGGTGGCCATGCGCTGATGCTGGGCCGTGGCGCGGTGGCCGATCCGGGGCTGGCGTGGGCCATCCGGGCGCATGACGCCGTCGACGCGGCCACGCACGTCGCACCGGGCCGCGCGGCGCTGGGCTGGGCCGAGCTGCTGCCGCTGCTGGCGCTGTACTGGGCGCGCATCGCCACCCACACCCCGCCGCGCCACCGCGCTGGCCGGCTCAAGCAGTGGCTGAATCTGCTGCGCCGGCGCCATCCGCAGGCGCAGGCTGCCTTCCATGCGGTGCGGCTGCTGAACGATCCGGCGCAGGTGGCGCGCTGCCTGTTCGGTGATGCATCGCCGGCGCCCGGCAGCCAACCGTCAGCGCCGATGCGTCAGATCAATGACGGCGTAAGCGCAGCGTCCTAGGCTTTGATGCGTAGCCCGGGGCAGGGCGCCGTCGGGCCTCATCAGCATGGACGCTTTGATCATGGCCAACCCCTTCCGCCTTCACCACATCACCATCGCCGTCGCGAGCAGCTTGCTGTCGCTCAGCAGCCTGCCGGGGGGCGCTGCCGGCTTCCAGCTCAACGAGGTCTCGGCCTCCGGCCTGGGCAACGCTTATGCCGGTGCCGCCGCCGTGGCCGAGGACGCCAGCACCTTGTGGTCCAACCCGGCCGGGCTGTCGAAGCTGTCGTCGCGACAGGTGGTGAGCGTGGTGCACCTGATCACGCCATCGATCAAGTTCAGCAATGAGGCCTCTAGGGCCGCCAGCCAGCAGGGCCTGGGTGGCACCGGTGGTGACGCTGGCGGACTCAACGTCGTGCCCAACCTGTATTTCGCGATGCCGCTGAACAACACGTGGGCGGTGGGCGTGGGCGTCACCGCCCCCTGGGGCCTGGTCACCGAATACGAGCCAGGCTGGATCGGCCGCTTTCAGGGCACCCGGTCCGACATCATGACGCTGAACATCAACCCCGGGCTCTCGTTCAAGGCCGTGCCGGGCCTGGCCTTGGGCGTCGGATTGAACGCGCAGCGTTTGCTGGCCGAGTTCACCAACCAGGTGAACTTCTCCGGGGCCCTGCTCAGCGCCGCCATGGCCAATGGCATCGCTGCCGGCTCGCCCACCTTCAACGCCATCGCCGCCGCCACGCCGGGGCTCGAATCCCATGCCCGCATCCACGGCAGCGACAACGGCTACGGCTGGAACGCCGGCCTGCTGTGGGATCTGGGCCCGCAGCAGAGGCTGGGCCTGCACTACCGCTCGGCGTTGAAGTACCACCTGAGCGGCACGGCCACATTCGACCACCCGACGCTGACGGTGACGGGCGCCTTGGCGCCGACGGTCACGGCACTGGCCAATGGGGTCAAGGCGGCGGCGCTGTACGACACGGCGATCCGTGCCGACGTGGAGATGCCGCCGATCGCCAATCTGTCGTACTTCGGCGCGTTGGGCGGCCGCTGGGAGGTGATGGCCGACCTGCAGTGGACCGGCTGGTCCACCATCGAGACGCTGCGCTTCGACCGCGCCGACGGCACGCTGCTGCAGAGCACGCCCGAGCACTTCAAGGACAGCTGGAAGCTGGCGGTCGGCGCCAACTACAGGCCCGGTGGCCCGTGGATGTGGCGCATGGGGCTGGCCCTCGACCAGACCCCCGTACGCGATGAGTACCGCACCCCGCGCCTGCCCGACAGCAACCGCACCTGGGTGGCCGGGGGCGCACAGTACAAGCCGAACGCGCAGTGGCGCTTCGACCTCGGTGCGGCCTACCTGTTCAGCAAGAAGGCGACGATCAACGCCGAAGGCGGCGCCTCGGCGGGCTTGTTGAACGGCCAGTACAACAGCCACACGGTGATCGTGTCGGGGCAGGCGACCTGGGCGTTCTGAAGCGGCGTTTGGCGGGCTGGTATGGCGGCGGCCCGGGCCGCTTCAGCGGCGGGCCGGTGCGCGCGCCATGATCACCAGCGCCACCCCGCCCAGCACCGCCACCGACGCCCCCAGCAACTGCGGCGAGAGCGGCTCGCCCAGCAGCAACACCCCGCCGGCGGTGGCCAGTGCCGGCACGGTGAGTTGCAGGATGGCGGCGCGCGTGGCCGTCAGCCCGCGCAGCGCG